>CBDULX010000074.1:0-14010 GCA_965368175.1 uncultured Gammaproteobacteria bacterium
TTTTTAATACTCTTGATCTTGGTCCGGATTTCTTTTGCACCCGCCATGATTTACTCTCCGATTACCAGACGCCGTTGGCTTTAAAAGCTTCAATCGCGGCTTTCATTTGATTCGCGATTTCATCATTGAAGTCAGCAGTTTCATTGATACTGTTGACCAGTTCGGCATTAGCGCTCTTAAGGTGAGATTGCATCGCCGATTCGAAAGACACAATCTTGTTTACATCGACATCGTCCATGTATCCTTCATTGACCGCAAATAGCGAAAAGGCCATTTCTGCTGTGCTCATGGGGGAATACTGAGCCTGTTTCATCAGTTCAGTTACCCGCTCACCACGTTCCAGCTGCTCACGAGTTGCATCATCAAGGTCTGATGCGAACTGTGCAAATGCCGCCAGCTCACGAAATTGAGCCAGAGCCAGACGAATACCACCACCCAGCTTCTTGATGATCTTGGTCTGCGCGGCACCACCAACTCGAGATACTGACAGACCGGCATTGATCGCAGGACGAATACCTGAGTTAAACAGATCCGATTCCAGGAAGATCTGGCCATCCGTAATAGAAATTACGTTGGTGGGTACGAAAGCAGATACGTCACCAGCCTGAGTTTCAATGATAGGCAATGCGGTTAGAGATCCGGTTTTACCTGTCACTTTGCCGTTAGTGTGTCGTTCAACATATTTAACATTTACACGGGCTGCACGTTCTAACAAACGTGAATGCAGATAAAAAACGTCACCAGGGTAGGCTTCACGACCCGGTGGACGGCGTAACAGCAAGGACACCTGACGATAGGCCCATGCCTGTTTGGTCAAATCATCGTATACAATCAGGGCATCTTCACCGTTATCACGATAGAACTCACCCATTGAACAACCTGAATATGGTGCGATGTACTGCATAGCCGCAGAATCGGAAGCCGCCGCTGCAACTACAATGGTATGTTCCATGGCACCGTGTTCTTCCAGTTTGCGAACTACATTAGCAATGGTTGAAGCTTTCTGGCCAATTGCAACGTACACACACTTAACGCCGGTACCTTTCTGGTTGATGATGGCATCGATCGCTACTGCGGTTTTACCCGTCTGGCGGTCACCGATAATCAGCTCACGCTGACCACGTCCAATGGGAACCATTGAATCAATCGATTTCAGGCCTGTCTGTACAGGCTGGTCTACTGATTTACGTTCAATAACACCCGGGGCAATCTTTTCGATAGGCGCTGAAGTGGCGCTTTCAATTGGGCCTTTACCATCGATTGGAGTACCCAGTGAATCAACAACACGACCTAACAGGGCATCGCCAGTCGGCACTTCAAGAATTCGGCCGGTACATTTTGCGACATCACCTTCGGTCAGGTGGCCGTAAGAACCCAGTACTACGGCGCCGACAGAGTCGCGCTCAAGGTTCAATGCCAGGGCATAAGTATCACCAGGCAGCTCGATCATCTCACCCTGCATGGCGTCGGCCAGACCGTGAATACGGATAATACCGTCGGTCAAGCTAACAATGGTACCTTCGGTACGAGCTTCTGCAGTCGACTCGAAGCCCTCAATTCGTTTTTTAATCAGTTCACTGATTTCTGATGGATTCAGTTGCATTCTTCAATCCTCTATATTAATGGGTCAGCGTATGGGCTAAAGCAGCCAGTTTTGCTTGCGCTGAGCCATCAATGACTAAATCGCCAGCCCGAATAACGACACCGCCGATTAATGTTTCATCGATTTCAGTCACCAGTGTGACATCGCATCCGAGTTTCTTTTTAAGTGCTTTGATCATGGCCTGCTGTTGTGCATCTGACAATGGATAGGCAGATGTAACAACCGCTTCAACCTTACTTTCAGCCTCTGCACGGAACACTTCATATAATTCCGTAATTTCCGGCATCAGTTTCAGGCGACCGTTTTCAGCAAGCAGTTTTATAAAGTTGCGGTTAGCTTCAGTAATGTCGCCACCACACACTTCAATCAACAGCTCACCTTTTTCCTTAGCACCAATGTGGGGTGAATCCAGTGCGTCGCTCATATCTTCATTGCTTATCACTGAAGACATAAAGCTTAACAATTCAGACCATTTGGCCTGAGAAGAATCACCCTGAGCCGCTTCAAACACGGCACGTGCATAGGGACGGGCGGCAGTAGTGTTATCCGACATAAGCGCGCACCTATATCTGTGCGATCAACTCATCGACAATATTGCCGTGAGCTTTCTCGTCGATTTCGCGCTTCAGGATTTTCTCGGCACCGGCAATGGTAATGCCTGCAACTTGTTGTCTGAGATGTTCTTTGGCCCGATTTACTTCCTGATCGATTTCAGCTGCAGCCGCTGCTTTGATACGACCCGCTTCTTCTTTTGCGCCATCTTTGGCTTCTTCGATAATTTCTGAAGCACGCTTCTGTGCCTGAGTTACAATTTCAGATGCCTGACCTTTGGCAACTTTAATGTGTTTCTCAGCGGCTTTCTCAGCCAGTTCCTGCTCATGCTTACCACGTTCGGCAGCAGCTAAACCATCGGCAATCGTTTTCTTACGTTCGTCCAGCGCTGCAATCAGCGGTGGCCAAATGTATTTCATCACGAACCAAACGAATAGAAAGAACGCTATCGATTGGCCGATGAGGGTTGCATTAATGTTCATGCTAGTTCCTCTTAAGTGTTAAACCAAAAACCCGGCTGTGAGCCATGGCTATGATCAACCACCAACAACAGCGAACAGAACGTAAAGTGCAATACCTACGGCGATCATCGGAACCGCGTCAACAAGACCCATTACGATGAAGAACTGAGTACGCAGCATTGGGATCAGTTCAGGCTGACGAGCAGCACCTTCGAGGAAACGACCACCAAGGATACCAATACCCACGGCCGCACCAAGGGCACCCAGGCCCATCATCAAACCACCAGCGATGTACAACAGTGCAGTTGCGATTTCCATCATTATCTCCTGTGAGAATAGTTAAATATTAAAAGTTAAATCTTTCGGTTTATTATTCCGGTTTAATGTTCTGAATGCGCCATATCCAGATATACGATGGTCAGCGTCATAAAGATGAATGCCTGCAGCGTGATTATCAGAATATGGAAGATTGCCCAGCCCAGCTGCAGCAGGCCACCAAAGATGCCCATACCGATGCTGGCGCCAAACATTAACGCAATTAGAATGAAAATGGTTTCACCTGCATACATATTACCGAACAAACGTAGTGCCAGTGATACAGGCTTGGAAATGAGGGATACACCTTCAAGCACAAGATTGAACGGAGTGCCAATTTTACCGAACGGCTGAAAAGCCAGTTCACTAAAGAAGCCGCCAAAGCCTTTGACCTTGACGCTGTAATACAGCATCAGCCAGAACACACCCAGCGCCATGCCGAAAGTGACATTAGGGTCTGTGCTCGGAACAACCTTGAAGAAAACGTGATGCGGGTCCATGCCGAAGACGTTGGCACCTACCCAGCCAGCCAGTAACGGTAGCCAGTCAACGGGGATAAGATCCATGGCATTCATCAGGAATACCCAGGCAAAGATGGTTAACGCTAGCGGGGCAACAATAGGATTTTTGCCATTAAAGGAGCCGCGAACACTGCTATCAATAAATTCAACTATCATTTCCGCGAAATTCTGGAAACCCTGAGGTACACCAGTGCTAGCCGTTTTGGCGACCTTGCGGAATGCAAAAAAGAAGATCAAACCGAGAATCAGGGACCAGCCCAGTGAGTCAACATGAAAAGCCCAGAATCCCATTTCCTTAGCCTGTTCTGCTGTTTCAGCCAAACCCCAGGTACCATTAGGATGCTGGCCAAAGGTCATGTTCTGAAGATGGTGTTTTATATATTCACCGGAAGTGATGCTATCACCTGCCATTCTTATTTCTCCGAATCAATTCGTCGTCATTAATAAAAAACGACGCCAGCCATGGAATCATATGGTTAAACATATACACACCCAGCAGGGTGACAATGCTTAGCGGTTTGATCAAAACAATCGCACCAGCAAACATCATTACGGTCAAAATAATTTTACCGACCTCAGCCGCATAGTAGCTGGCGAGGATTTGCTCTGGTTTCATATTTTGCTTTCTGGCATTAATCTTCCAGGCAAAATAGGCATTAGCCAGAGTTGCGATCAGCCCACCGGCCAGAGCGGACCAGAAATAGACTGCATCTATGACCAGTAGGGTGACAGATATGGCAAGTGTTGAGCCAAGCTGAATCAGAACAAACTGATGAATCTGTCGGTTACTGGTATTTTCCATTCATTTCGACCCCGTACCTGTTCGTAAAAGGCCTCTAAAACGGCCGAGATTATAAGTAGTGACTTGATAAGGGTCAAGGACTTAATATCTCAATAAAGCTGATTTATGTTAGAAAATAAGAATAAGTTTATATACATCAATAAAGTGCTGTTTTTTTTAACTTAACACTGAAAAACACTATTTATAGTTGAAGTATGATGATAATTAGAAAAAACTGATAGACGGTGAAGTTATGTTCGGTCAAATGCTCATTTGCTTCAATTTCATATTCATTATTATCGAAGGGTATAAGAATACAGAGTTATAAGTTGTAAGTTGTAAGTCAAAGCTTTTTACTCAACCTGATATAACTCTGTGCCTCCGTGGCAAAACTTTTAGCTTTATAGTCTTAATGAATTTTGGATAGTATGCCGTCCAGTTCATCCAGGCTGCTGTAGTTAATCACTAACTTGCCTTTACCGCCCTGCTTATTCTGGATATCGACACTGGCACCCAGACGTTCACCTAACTCATCGGCCAGACGCCTGATATCAGGGTCCTGTCTTGACGAAGAAGAACTGGATTTAGCCACAGGGTTAAGGTGCTGTTTAACCAGTCGTTCGGTTTCCCTTACAGACATACCTTTGCTCGCTACCTTCTGCGCCAGCTGACTCTGGTCCGTACCGCTAACAGCCAGCAATGCGCGAGCATGACCCATCTCTATCTGACGCTCATCCACCAGACGCTTGACATCTTCGTTGAGATCTTTCAAGCGCAACAGGTTGGTGACCATAGTACGGGAACGGCTCACCGTTTCGGCCACTTCCTGATGGGTCATAGAGAATTCATCGATCAGGCGTTGCAGAGCCCTGGACTCTTCCAGCGGATTAAGATTTTCTCGCTGAATATTTTCAATCAGGGATACCGCTGCAGCGGCCTGGTCATCCAGGTCTTTAATAACGGCAGGTATTTCAGACAGACCTGCCAGCTGAGCGGCACGCCAGCGTCGCTCACCAGCGATCAATTCAAATCGACTACCTACAAGAGGTCGAACCACGATTGGCTGAACCACGCCCTGGGCGCTGATAGAATTAGCCAGCTCCTGCAGGGATTCTGCTTCGAAGTGAACACGAGGCTGATAGGCGCCACGCTGGATTAAATCCACCGCAATATACTGTAAGCCAGACTGATGACGATCTGTAGTGGATGCCGGCTCAGGGTTGGTTAACTCGCTAACACTGGATGCATTGCCCAGCAATGCATCCAGGCCCCGACCCAGTCCTCGTTTCTTGGCGGACATCTAAAAGCCTCTTATGCTGCTGCGCCGGCAGGGATTGTACCCGCCTTTACATGATTCTGAATAATTTCACCGGCCAGCGAGAAATAGGCAAGGGCGCCACGGGACGTTTTATCATAGGTTAAAACCGGCAGACCATGACTGGGCGCTTCTGCCAGACGAACATTTCTTGGCACGATCGTTCGATAAACCTGGTCGCCAAAATGCTGAATCAACTGATCAGACACATCGTTGGCCAGTTTGTTACGTGGATCAAACATGGTGCGTAACAGACCTTCGATGCGCAGGTTGGGATTGACAGTTCCGCGTACCTGTTCGATGGTTTGCACCAGTGCGGATAAACCTTCCAGTGCATAGTATTCACACTGCATGGGAATCAACACTCCATCGGCAGCCACCAGAGCATTGAGGGTCAGCATGTTCAGAGACGGCGGGCAATCAACGATGACATAATCATAATTGGTTTTAACCTGTTCCAGTACATCCCGCAATCGCCTCTCACGATTAGAGGAATTCATTAATTCCACTTCCGCTACCGTCAGGTCACCGTTGGCGGGCAACACCGCAAAACCGGAGTCCTTTATATAATGAATACAGTCGTTGATATTGGCATCACCCAGTATTACATCACAGACCGTTTGCTCCAGGCTGTTCTTGTTCACGCCACTGCCCATGGTGGCATTGCCCTGAGGATCCATATCAACCAGTAACACTTTACGTTTCACCGCAGACAATGAGGCAGCCAAATTGACCGATGTGGTAGTTTTACCCACACCCCCTTTTTGATTGGTTACTGCAATAACTTGAGTCATGTTGTTCTGATTTCTATTAGTTGGCGTTCTTCATTCAGCCACGCAACCTGCAACGGGTGACTGTCCACTTGCTTAAACCCTGCATCCAGCGCCGGCATTTCGAGTTTTCCTTTCATTGCCAGTATCCGGGTCTCTGATGTTAACAGATGTTGGGTGCGTACCAATATAGTATTTAATGCAGCAAATGCCCGACATGTGACGATGCTAAAGGTTTTACCTGGCCGATAGTCCTCCACTCGACTATGAATAATTTCAATATTTTCAATACCTAACTCAATTTTTACCTGGGTCAGGAAGCGGGTTTTTTTTCCATTACTATCTAACAGAACAAATTCTATATCAGGTCGTGCCAGAGCCAGTGGTATACCAGGGAGCCCGGCCCCTGTTCCAACATCCAGGACTGGTGAGACATTGATAAACGGTAATATACTCAAACTATCCAGTAAATGCCGAATTACCATCTGGTCCAGGTCAGTAATGGCGGTAAGATTAAACGCCCTGTTCCATTTCTGGATCAACTGAAGATACTCTATCTGCGCATTACAGGTATCAGTATCAAGGGAAATCCCCATCTTATCCAGCCCATGGCTCAGGCGACTGCTGGCATCCATTGATTAATTCTGGATCGCTGTATCAGTAAAGGCATTCAGACTATTACTCATCTTAGAAATGATTTCACTCTGTTTAAGTCCGTGCCGCGTCTGTAGAACAGTGGGATTGAGATAGCTCAACCAGACCTGGCCTTCTGCATCCTTCCAGGCCAGTACCTTCATGGGCAGCTCCAGACCCATCATCGGCGCTTCCGCCATTAATGGACTGCCCATTTTAGGATTGCCAAATATCAATAACTGACTGTCATGAAGCTTCAGGCCCACACGCTTTGCACCGGCCCCATGATCCACTCGTTTGAACACATCAATTCCCTTGTTTTTTAGCAGATTTTGTAGACGATCGATGGTTTTAGCGACAGAATATGGACTTTTCTTATTTATGTACTGTGCCTCAGCCAGGCTGGCATCAGGCAGGAGCAAAACAAATGACAGGCCAAGGATCAATAGTAATTTCAACATTTATACCCCTTAATTTTTAAATTATCCATTAGTACCAGCAAGATGGGATTAGTTAGATCTGATTATAAATGCTTTATATAAATTGCTAAGCATAATTGCTATTTTTTTATATGAACAGTCCTGTACTTGCGAGTGAATGCCTACACGAAAAGGATTGACCCTTCAATCCTATTGCATTTCCTCCATCCATGGAGGTCATGCAGGTATTAGAGCAACGCTCCACTGCATGGATGCAGGAGGTACGATTCCATGGAAGGAATCGGTAGAGTCGAGTCAGGAACAGAGACCGAGAACGACTCAGGAGACAAAGTCGAGGAGCAGTTGCCGAGGCAACTCGCAAATTAATTACCCGTTAATGCTTTTTTTAATATGAACCGTCCCTGCGAGTGGAGAGGACTCGCTATTTAATCACACATTAACGCTTTTCTTAATGTGGACCATAAGCAGTGAAATTGCTGCAGGCGTAATCCCCGATATCCGCCCTGCCTGGCCTATGGTTTCCGGTTTATGATTGATCAGTTTCTGGCGAACTTCATTTGATAAGCCCCGGACTTCTTCATAATTCATACTTTCGGGTATGCGGCTGGTTTCAAAGCGCCGGGACTTGTCAATTTCGTCCTGTTGACGACTCAGATAACCCTGATATTTGGCCTGGATTTCCACCTGCTCAGCCACTGACGGATCTGCCACCCCTGGCCCCAGGATGTCATTTTCCACTAATTTAGAATAATTCATTTCTGGCCGCCGTAACAAATCCAGTGCCCGGTTTTCTTTCGATAAGGGTTTATCCAGTGACGGACTCAATTGTTCCGCCAGTTCAGATCCAGGGGTGATCCAGAACTCCTGCAGGCGCTGCTGTTCCCGCTCAATGCTTATCCGCTTTTCAGAAAAAGTTCGCCACTGAACTTCGTTCAGCAGCCCCATATGATAAGCCTGCTCACTGAGCCTCAGGTCAGCATTATCTTCCCGCAATATTAACCGGTACTCCGCTCGACTGGTAAACATACGATAGGGTTCCCGAGTTCCACTGGTAATCAGGTCATCTACCAGGACACCGATATAAGCCTGATCTCGAGCCGGGCACCAGACATCTTTCTCCTGTACCTGACGAGACGCGTTGATGGCTGCCAGCATGCCCTGGGCAGCAGCCTCTTCATATCCGGTGGTGCCATTGATCTGGCCCGCAAAGAACAGGCCTTTTATGAATTTGGTTTCCAGGGATGATTTCAGATCACGAGGGTCAAAAAAGTCATATTCAATGGCATAGCCCGGCCGGGTGATATGGGCATTTTCAAATCCCTTGATCGACCTCACCAGATTGAACTGCACATCGAAGGGCAGGCTGGTGGAAATCCCATTGGGATATATTTCATTGCTGGTTAAGCCTTCCGGCTCAATAAATATCTGGTGGGAATCCTTATCAGCAAAGCGAACAATCTTGTCTTCGATAGATGGGCAATACCTGGGCCCAATGCCTTCAATGACCCCGGAATACATGGGCGAGCGATCCAGACCACCCCGGATAATGTTGTGGGTATTAACATTGGTGTAGGTGATGTGGCAACTCACCTGCTGTGGATGATCAGTTTGACTACCGGTAAAAGAAAATACTGGCGTCGGCACATCGCCGGGCTGTTCCTGCAATTCGGAATAATCGATAGACCGGCTGTCGATTCGGGGTGGTGTACCGGTTTTTAAACGATCCACCCGAAACGGCAGTTCACGTAACCGATTTGCCAGTGCAATAGATGGTGGATCACCAGCACGGCCGCCGGAATGATGACTTTCACCTATGTGAATCAGGCCACCAAGGAACGTGCCTACCGTGAGAACCACGGTCCGGGATCTGAATTTCAGGCCCATCTGAGTAACAACTCCGGTTACTCGGTCATTTTCAACAATCAGATCGTCCACAGCCTGCTGGAAAATACTTAAATTGGGCTGGTTTTCAAGGGTCTTGCGTATGGCCATGCGGTACAGCTGGCGATCGGCCTGTGCACGGGTAGCTCGGACTGCGGGGCCCTTGCGGCGGTTTAAAATACGAAACTGGATACCACCTCGGTCTGCGGCTTTCGCCATCACCCCGCCCATGGCATCGATTTCTTTTACCAGATGCCCTTTACCTATACCGCCAATGGCCGGGTTACAGCTCATCTGACCCAGGGTTTCTATATTATGGGTTAACAACAGGGTTTTTGAACCCATACGTGCAGCTGCCAGGGCCGCTTCGGTACCGGCGTGGCCCCCGCCAATGACTATGACATCGTATGAATCCTGATAAAACATGGGTATTGCTTCTATTTAACCACTTAAAGTGTCAATTATTACGAAAACGGGCGCGAAGTATAGGCCGAATTGATCAGTAATTATACAATATAAATAACGTGTGGATTGTCCTGGACTTAATCTGAGAATTTTATTCTGTGTAAATGTCTTAAAACATCCTCCTAGACATTTAATTGCTTTGCCACAGAGTCACAGTGTACACAGAGAAATACATAATTAAACACTCTGTGTCTCTGTGGCAGATTTTTAAATAACTCGTAGTAGCTTCTGACTAATAACGGGCATGTGCAACTGTCAGTCCATACTAAAACAGTTTTGTGAGCCACTGGACTTTGGTTCTTAATATGAATCTATACCTGTTATTCAGCTCAGATCCTTGATCAGGGCTGAATGTATATTGTCTGCCACAATGACATTGTACTTATATGCAGCATGGTCAATTCCCATGGAAATCTTTGCACCCGATTTTGCTTTTGCAACCATATCTGGCGTTAATTCAAAGCGGACAAAATGCACTGCAGCTGTTTTTTCCTCCGTCTCTCTGTCCATATCTTCATTGGCAATGGCATATACCGGGTCGAGATCACCCACCCGCACCCAGAGTTTTTTCTCAATACCAATCAACTTTTTCAGTGCAACTTTGCGCTCTTGCTCATCCTGGTATTCAATCATGAACGTAGCTTTCCAGTTACTGCCATCAGGAACCAGTGAGTTATACACATCAAGCTCGTCCTGGATGCCTTTGGCTTCGAAAATCTTTTCGATGCGTAGCATCTCCTGCACCTGATATTGCATAGTCAGAGCATCTTCAAAATAGAGGGCGGCATGATCGCCAATGGCCACCCGGCGATCTTTTTTGTGCTCCATAACCTTTTCACGAAACTCGTTACGTATTTCAGCGTATTTTTCCAGGCTGAACAGATCTTCTCGCGTCAATTTATGAGCCATAGTATCTCCAGTGTTAGATTCCGTAGGCTTTCCGCAATAAACTGATGGGATGTTCCGGCATTTGTCCCGATTTGAGTCCATTCTCGATATGGTGTGCCGCCATGGCACAGTCACTGCCATAATGTGCTGCTTCGGCTTTTTTCACTCGATTCACCACTGGAAGGCCTATTTTCATCGAGGCTTTATGAAATTCCTTTTTCACTGCATAAGTCCCGTCATGGCCGGAACAGCGTTCGATCACCTCAACTTCGGTATCAGGAATCAGGCTTAAAATGTCTTTGGTCTTAGGGCCGATATTCTGTACCCGTTGATGACAGGCAGCATGGTAGGCAACTTTACCCAGGCCAGTCTTAAAATCGATGTTTAGTTTAGCTTCCTTATGTCGCAACATCAGGTATTCAAAGGGATCGAAAAAAGCCTCCTGAACTTTTTTTACATCCGCGTCATCCGGGTACATCAGTGGCAGCTCCTGCTTGAACATCAATACACAGGAGGGAATCAGGGCAGTGAGGTCATAACCCTCATCTACCAGCCTGGCCAGTTCCGGAATGTTCACCTGCTTTGCTTTTTCTACAGATGCCAGATCACCCAGCTCAAGCTTTGGCATACCGCAGCAGCGTTCAACTTTGGGCATAGTCACTTCAATACCGTTATGCTGAAATACAGCAACAAAATCTTCACCTATTTCCGGTTCACTGCGATTCATATAACAGGTGGTGAACAGGGCAACTTTCCCTGTGGTTATTCCTGCACTTTCACCCGTTATAAGATTTTCATGATTTTTCAGGCGTTTTCTCAGGCTTTTACTGTAATATTTAGGAAGTTTTGCATCAGCATGCACACCCAGAACCGATTCCATTAATTTACGGCTCGGCTTCCAGTTGTTCACTGCATTGACCACCGACGACACCACGGGTATGCCGGCCAGGTTACTGACGGCATCGGTGCTGGTCAAAATACGATCACGGGTTTTGACTTCGCCGCGTTTGAATTTAACCGCTTTAGCGCGCAGCATCAGATGAGGGAAGTCGAGATTCCATTCATGGGGGGGGACATAAGGGCATTTGGTCATATAACACAGATCACACAGATAACAGTGATCGACCACTTTCCAGTAATCCTGCTTATCTACGCCATCGACTTCATAGGTATCCGACTCATCCACCAGATCAAACAGGGTGGGGAAAGACTGACACAGGCTGACACAGCGACGACAGCCATGACAGATGTCAAACACTCGCTCCATCTCCTTAAACAGTGATTCTTCGCTGTAAAAGTCTTCGGTTTTCCAGTCCAGGGGATGTCGCGTTGGCGCTTCTAGATTACCTTCACGATTCGTGGTTGACATGTTTTATGCTCCCAGTTTCTTTAACCCGCCGCCAAACACGGTCATCGAGCGATGACCGTGTCTCGGGAAGTCTCAATCCATTTCACTCAGGGCTTTCTGATAACGATTAGCGTGGGAGCGTTCTGCTTTGGCAAGGGTTTCAAACCAGTCTGCCACTTCATCAAAACCTTCATCCCGTGCGGTTTTCGCCATGCCAGGATACATATCTGTATATTCATGAGTTTCACCGGCGACTGCCGACTTCAGATTGTCTGCGGTCGAGCCAAAAGGCATGCCCGTGGCTGGATCACCGCACTGTTCCAGATATTCCAGGTGACCATGGGCATGGCCGGTCTCGCCTTCAGCAGTAGAACGAAATAATGCAGAAATATCTGCATACCCTTCCACATCGGCCTTGTTGGCAAAATAGAGATAGCGGCGGTTGGCCTGAGATTCACCTGCAAAAGCGTCTTTCAAATTTTGTTCGGTATTACTGCCTTTAAGATCCATGATATTCCTCCAGTTAATGTTAAGTCATTTACACAGGGACTAGGATGATGATATTCCGGACTTTTAAAATATCTAATTAATAATTTCTAAGGGTGCAATAGATAAATTAAATAAAGAATATGGTTATGTACGAATATAACAGTGCTGAAAATTAGTAAAGATGATTGTACTATTTACCAATACAGAAACTTGAGAAAATCCGCCCCAGTAGATCATCATTGGTAAACTCACCGGTAATCTGATTCAATTCTTTTTGTGCCAGACGCAAATCTTCTCCCAGCAATTCACCGGCCTGGTACTCCACAAGATTTTTATGGGCCGTGTGTAAATAATCACGAGCGGTTTCCAGAGCATCAAGATGACGACGGCGCGCCATAAACCGGCCTTCACCAGCCTGCTCATAACCCATGCATTTTTTCAGGTGGGATTTCAGAATATCCAGGCCTTCGCCGGATTTTGCACTGAGGGCAATTTCAACCTCTGCGTTAGCATTCGTGATACCAGCCTTGCGCCCGGTCAGGTCAATTTTATTGAACACACGAGTACGACCAATATGGGCAGGTAACTGATCTTCGATACTTAAATGATCATTATCATGATGCTGATCATCCAGCAGCAGTAATATTCGATCCGCCTGCTCGATTTCCAGCCAGGCCCGACGCACACCTTCCTGCTCGACCGGGTCATCAGAATCCCTCAGGCCTGCAGTGTCTATGACATGCAGTGGCAGACCATCGATCTGGATATGTTCACGCAATACATCCCGGGTAGTACCGGGTACATCCGTCACAATTGCCGACTCCCGCCCAGCCAGTTGGTTCAACAGGCTGGATTTGCCTGCATTGGGCCGACCGGCAATCACCAGGGTCATACCTTCTCTAAGCAAACAGCCCTGACGAGCCGATTTGAACACTTCACCCAGCATCTGGATAATATGACTGAGCCTGTTTTCCACAATGCCATCAGACAGGAAATCAATTTCTTCTTCTGGGAAATCCAGAGCGGCTTCTACATATAAACGAAGTTCGATGATTTTCTCAACCAGATCATGAATAGTTCTGGAAAATTCACCCTGTAATGATCTCACTGCTGCTTTCGCTGCCTGTTCGGAATCCGCTTCGATCAAATCAGCCACAGCTTCAGCCTGGGCCAGATCCATTTTATCGTTAAGAAATGCCTGCTCGGTAAATTCTCCGGCTCGGGCCATCCGGGCACCAGCTTCCAGAACTCTTTTCAACAATAGGTCCAGTACGACTGGCCCTCCATGGGCCTGTAGTTCCAGCACATCTTCACCAGTAAACGAATGAGGTTTTTTGAAATACAGGGCGATGCCTGTATCTATGGTTTCACCAAGAGTATCCTTAAAGGACAAATATTCAGCATGTCGTACTTTTGGACAAGAACCAAGTATTTTATTTGCAATATCGACGCAATTCGGACCCGATACCCGCACAATTCCCACACCACCCCGCCCGGGTGCTGTAGCGATAGCGGCTATGGTTTCATTGTTGGACATATTAATTTGCC
>CBDULX010000075.1:0-13924 GCA_965368175.1 uncultured Gammaproteobacteria bacterium
GAAGCTCTAGTTATATTTGAGTTTCTTTCTAGGTTCTCAGAAAAAGATATTTTCTGTATATATTATCAAGCAGGGCCAGGGGACTATGGAATCTAGAAGGATTACCTGGAAAGGAGCTAGCAGAACCATTTCAAGAAAATTATCTCGAAATAGTTTAAATATATGAGATGTATTACGAGCTAAAGAAGGAGCCAATTCAGGGCGAGAAAATGCGGAAGGTAAGCTGGCAGTTTGGCTATCTCCCAGATATATTAAGTTTTTAGCTAATGAGTGGCATAAAATTACTTAAAACATGCCAGAAGAAATATCAGAATCATGGACACGCATTGCATTTATGGCAATGTCGGTTTTACATAAGTCGGGTATATAGTATGACCGGAGTTTACTAGTGAAAATGATAAAAACAAAAACGCATCATAATAAGACACGCCAGCCGACGCTTCGCTCATTCGGTCACCGAATAACGGCACCTCTTTTTTGAATCTTTAAGAGTAATCAAATGAACAGAATCATTATTTTATTATTAACTATGGTCATAGCGAGTTGTAGTTCGTCTCTCGATATTCAGCTAGAGCCTGAAGTTAACCTGTACCTTAACAACGATACCAAGCAGCAAATACGTCTCACTCAGGAAGATGAAGCATATGTGGCTCTCAATGAATGGTTACATGAGAATAGATCAGGCTGGTATGTCACTTCTGGTCGTTATTCTGGTGGAGTGTACGTAAAATCTGGCAACTATGGTATTCAAATCACTAAAACACAAGTGATTATTTACTCAACAACAGGCAATAAACCAAAAGCAATGTATATCCAGGGCATTAAAAAAGGTGAGCTAAGTAAAATCAGTAATTTTGGAAAATGAATTCATAACAAATCGTATATAATCGCTGTACAAAAAAACGCACTGCTCGAACGAGATGGCTCACCCATTTAAGTAGACAGCTTAATCTAGATTATACCAGTAGGCACTTTGACAATGAAAATCACTAAAAATATATTGGTAACTGTAGCTGCATTATTTGGTCTTTTAACTATTTTTGCAGGCACTCGAGTTCTTCTCGGATCAAATCCGGGATATATCGTTTACCAACCACTGCTGATCTACAACGTAGTAATGGGTGTTGTGTATGTCGTAGCAGGTATCATTGCATGGAGCAATATTAAACAAGGCATGTATTGGGCAGCTACTATATTCGTTCTCAATCTCATCGTGCTAACAGCAATCTTCTATCTTTACACAGAGGGTAACACAATTGCTGTTGACAGCCTTCGTGCTATGTCTTTACGAACCGTAGTATGGTTCGCTCTATTTGCCGGGTTTTGGTGGTTATATCGTAGTCCTAAATTCAGCGATTTCAAGCCAGATGCCTGACACTGCAGTCAGGCTCACGCAGAACAACACGCCTGCACAGCTCTGTCTGTTTTAGTACTCTTTGGTGATAAATTGAAATCATATGCCCGTTACCGGCAAGTCTAAGGAACTGCCTGCCTGTCGAGTACGTGACGTATACGCTTTGCAAGATCAACTTTACTGTATGGTTTACTCAGCAGGTTTTCTGAAAACTTTTGCAGACCATTTTGTGCAATGGATTTAGCTGTAAACCCTGACGTTAACAGAACTTTTAACGTCGGCAAAATCTGTGTTGCCTGCTGTGCGAGCTCATATCCATTCATGCCTCCGGGCATTACTACATCACTGAATAACAGGTCGATATTTTTTTGAGACAGTATCTCCAGTGCCCTGGTTGCATTTTCAGCAGTGTATACACTATACCCAAGATCTATCAGGTACTCGCGTGCCAGTTGCAGAAGCTCAACTTCGTCATCAACCACGAGGATTGAGCCAGTACCGGTAAGCTGACCGGTGTTATCAGTACTGATTGTAAGAGCAACATTGGTAGTGTCGCATCGCGGAAGGTAAATACAGAAGGACGTTCCTAGACCGAGTTCTGACTCCACATTAATGTATCCATCGTAACGCTCAACAAAACCATACACCATTGCCAGTCCCAGTCCGGTGCCTTTACCTTCCTGCTTGGTGGTGAAAAAAGGTTCATAGATATGCTCCTGTGTTTTCTTGTCCATACCAACACCGTTATCACTAAGCTCAATCTCCACATAATCCCCAACCTTCACTTCCGGGTACAGGCTTACAAAATCCGAATCAAGTTTTATGTTTCGCGTTCTGATTATCAGCTTCCCGCCATTTGGCATGGCATCACGTGCATTGATAACCATGTTTAGAATTACGTCCTGAAGTTCGCCTAAATCGGTTTCAACCGGCCACAACTGATCGGCAAGGCTATATTGTATCTCTACTTCTGGTGTGATTGAGTGAGACAGCATGTTATCCATGTCCTTGATTACCTCGTTCACGTTAACCACAGTTGCCTGCTTTGTCTTACTGCGCGAGAATGATAGGAGTTGCTGGGTGAGGTCAACACAGCGCTGTGTTGCACGGCTGGCAGTCTCTATCCAGAGTAGCGGTTTTTTATCATTGGCGGCATAATCTTTGAGAAAGTCCAGGTAACCGATAATTATGCCCAGCTGATTATTGAAGTCATGGGCGATACCGCCGGTAAGCTGTCCGATGGCATCCATTCTCTGTGAGCGCCGTAGCGATTCTTCCATGGTGATACGGTCGGTAATATCGGTGGATATACCACAGATTGCATAAATCTCACCTGAGGCATTTTTCAGCGGGAACTTCACGGAGATGTAGGTGTGCTCACCATCATCCTGGATGAGTGTTTCATCGAACTCCAGTGGTTTGCCTGCTTCAGCTGCCATGCGGTCATTTTTACGGAATGACTCGGCTTTCTCTTTTGAGACGATGTCGTAATCTGTCTTACCCTTGATCTCATGCTCGGTTATGTGAAATAGAGTTTCAAAGCGTCGGTTAATAAACAGGTAACGACCGTCCATATCCTTCATGTAAACGAGCGATGAGGTATTGTTCAGCAGTTCACGCTGTTGCTGCTCACTGTTCTGCTCTATCATGTGACTTAGCAGCCTGATTCTACCGATCATCAGGCCTGCAATAGTAATCACCACGATCGGCATTATGAAAACGCCCCACTGGACCTTACCGTCAGCTATTATGCTGCTGTCCAGGATAAAAAACGTTTGAATTGTCGCTGCTGGCACGATAAACAAGGACGCCCAGGCAATTCCTGTCAAATAAAAATATCGAGGAGAACGACTGCCCTTAATTGCCGCTGACGTCGATTTTGTGACCCTGGTGTTATTCTTTGCGCTCAACGACAGCCTCATGCATCTATAGTTGTTTCATGTGGCAGACACCCCCTCAAGCCAGACGATAGCAGTTTAGCTGCTAACACGATAAGTCAGGGCGACCTTGTGTCTAAAAGCATCATATTCTTCGAGACAAATTGATAGTGCTTTCCGTAATACTTTCTACAACGTGTAGCCATCATGAAATAATTTGACTTAAAACAGATACTCATAGAATATTCTGGTTAAATTATAGTATATATTTATATTCTGGAAACATAAAATATAAGTGGGCGCAGGTGACACACCAGCACCGCTGAAGGCAACATTAGCTGGCTTCTGAACATTCATCATGGAGGCATTAACAGGAGAAGTTGGTGCTGACGGAGTTATTATAATCGATCGCGTTGGCCCATACGGTTATGATACAGGTACCGAAACAGGCGTTGACCCATATATTAAGCGCTATGTGTAGTAAAACAGGGAGTGAAATTTTATGCTAAATCTTCATCCAAACTGCGAATGTTGTGACAAGGACCTGCCTCCTAATTCAGCAGAAGCGAATATATGCACATATGAATGTACTTTCTGTACAGATTGTGTAGAAGGAATACTTCAAAATGTATGTCCGAATTGTGGTGGTGGCTTTGTACCAAGGCCAATTCGCCCTAAAACAGAACACAGACCCGGCGTCAGTCTCGCTTATCACCCAGCTTCAACAAAAAGAATAAATACTGACTACAGTCGAGATGAGATATCCGAATATTGCAACTCCTTAAAAGACATCGCACCGGAAAACAGGTAAATGTTAAATCACGTAAGTCATTAAACAACGCTATGAAAAAAACACCCTGCTCGGGCGGAAGCAAACAGCGCGCTTTAGTGATACATTCCTGATATTACGAGCCCAGGATGTCGGACTGGAACTCAGCTATCTCTCGTTTGTGATGATAGTATTTATGGGCGCCGAGTTATGGGGGTTACACATGGCTTTCACCCTGGGTTTATTGCCAAGGCCTGTTGCAGATAATTCATCCCCACATATACCTGGTACTGCTTTTGGTAGCTTCAATCTGGAGAGTGGCGGCGCTCTACTTAGCCAGACTTATTGCAGGGCCTCGTCCAGGTTCCTGGCCGGTGCGTTTTTACGAGCATTACCGCCAATTGCATAATATTTAATAAAGCCCTGCTGTACAGACTCCTGTCAGGTAGTTACACTCTGTTCTATTTAAATTTACTAATTATGGAAATTATACTCCTCAGACACGGACAGCCCGTACTCCCTCCATTACATAAAATAAGTGCATCTGAATTTTATGAATGGGTCAATATGTATAATTTATCTGGCCTCGATGCTTCCTCTAAACCAGCGATTGAAACAGTTAATATCGCCAAGAAATGCAATGCTATTGTATGCAGTCAACTACCAAGATCCATTGAATCGGCAAAGGCATTAACTATAAATAACATCACATTTTGCCATGCACTATTTAATGAGGCCAGCTTACCGGTTGCTAGCTGGGTATTTCTCAAGCTTTCACCTAAAGCCTGGGCTATAATATTCAGAATATTCTGGTTTTTTGGCTACTCGTATAATTCTGAATCTTACAAAGATACAAAATCCAGAGCAGCCGAAGCAGCCAATATACTTGTAGACCTGGCAGAAAAACACGAATGTGTATTATATGTTGGGCATGGCATATATAATCGACTACTGGCAAATGAATTAAAAGCTAAAGGCTGGTCTGGCCCCAGTAATCCTGGAAGCAGACACTGGAGTTTTGGCATTTATACATGCAAACAAACCCGGACACTCTGATTGAGTCATATTATGTCATCCCCACTAAAAAGGATGCTTACTTGAATGTAAGTAGTAGGGCAAAGTTTCTGCATCCTCGATAATTGCTCCGGGCATTGTTCTATCTATGTATCCAAACAATCGTGCTCACGCTCTTTACCTACGTCCATGTAAGCAACGCAGGACGCAGTCGCTGAGAGACCTTAAATGCTTGATATATATTCTGCTATGAACCAAAAGATTTCTCCCGATGGTCGAAATGACAACACATCAGAGGTTCCTTAAAAATTCAAACCTTACTATGACAAATATCGACTTTTTTAATCTAGATTATGATTCTGAATTATTTACCCGTTCGCTCAAGAATTACATTGAAGATTTACCTTCAAACACCTTGCCGCTCAATCAACGTACTACTCAAGGCGGCATAGTAGATGATAGCAATATCTCTGCAAGTATCTTATCCGTGAGTAATACTGACGACTTTATTCAAGCCAAAACTGGAGTTTTCTTTACTGAAATAGTTGGAGGATGTAGCTGCGGTGATGACCCAGTATCATTAAATGTATATTGCGAAATTATAGTGCTTTTCAATAAACATACGGGTGAGCTACAATTTTCCGTATTTGATGAATAGGTACAAAGGCTTCAGCCTTGACATAGCTAACTGTAGTTACTCAAACCTGATCTGACAATAGTATATGGGCTGGATGCCACCAACCACCCTGAAGCTGACGTTCGCTAACTTGAAATCAAAAGATTTGCCACAGCGGCACAGAGAACACAGAGTTTTTATAAGTTCGCCCTAATATAGCCACGACTGTTTTCTCTGTGCGCTCTGTGACTCTGTGGCAAAGTTTTAAATTTTTTGATCAGTCTGCTTCTGGCTAGTAGCATGCCGGCATGATGATTATTATCTGATATAGCTCTTTGAAGACAGCAGTGCCATCAGACACCAGCTAATAAATACCGTTATTCACCTGACATTCAAATAAGCACGTTCAGATATCGCTGACCATTTATTAACCTGTTTGCTGAAAACATCAAATGATTTAAATACTTTTCTGGTTAGTGCATCTTTCTCTGCCACTTCTGCCACCACTTCCTGTGAAAGAGCTTTCAGAGTTCTCAGGACATCATCTGGCAGCTGCCTTAAATCTACTTTATGTTTATTTACCAGGGTGTCCAGGGCTATCTGATTTCGTGCCGTGTATTCTGCCAGCATATCCTGATTTGCTACTTTGCATGCATTTAATACAATTAGCTGTAGATCTTCAGGCAGTTCCTCTAATGCTTTTTTATTGATGATGGCTTCCAGTGTTGTGCCTGGCTCATGCCAGCCAGGATAATAATAATATCTGGCAGCCTTGTGTAATCCAAAGGCCAGGTCATTGTATGGACCAACCCATTCTGTTGCATCTATAGCACCTGTTTTTAATGATGTAAATATCTCGGCGCCCGGCAGACTGACGGGTGTGCCTCCTGCTCGCCTCAGTACTTCTCCACCCAGTCCAGGTATGCGCATTTTAAGTCCTTTCAGGTCGTCAACAGTTTTGATTTCACGATTAAACCAGCCAGCCATCTGTACTCCGGTATTGCCCGCTGCTGCAGGAATAATACCAAATGGCTTATAGATTTCTTCCCATAACTCTAATCCGCCGCCATGATATAACCAGCCATTCATTTCCTGTGCAGTTAATCCAAAAGGCACTGCTGAAAAAAACTGTGCGGCCTCTGACTTACCTTTCCAGTAATATGCTGCACCATGCCCCATTTCGGCAGTTCCCTGGGAAACTGCATCAAATATTTCAAATGCACCCACTAGTTCACCAGCGCCATAGACTTTTACTTTTAAACGGCCACCTGACATATCTGTAATTAGTTTTGCCAGTGTATTGGCGGATGTACCCAGCCCCGGAAAGTTTTTCGGCCAGGTGGTAACCATTTTCCAGTTAATTTGGCTTTTTGCATGTGCCGCTGGCGTAGCAAGCATACTGGCTGTAGACACCACACCGGTTAATGCCGCTGATTTCATAAAGTCACGACGTTTCATAGGGTTTTCCATATAATTAAGTGATATATAAAAACACTGATTACATTAATTAAATCACCGCATTTACATTAGTCTGTATAAATCAGGACTTAATATGACACATTGAATAATCAGTATTAATATGAACTGTTAGCTACTTGTGTACGCCATTAGCCATAAGCAGACTGATCAAAAAATTTAAAACTTTGCCACAAAGGCACAGAGAACACAGAGTGCTTTATAAGTAGGCCCTAATACAACAACGATTGTTTTCTCTGTGCGCTCTGTGCCTCAGTGGCAAACATTTTGATTTCAAGTTAGCGAACGGCCGGATTAGGGTCCCTGGAGTCATTCAGTCCAGCTCTAAATTGTCAGATCAGATTTAAACAACTAAAATTAACTGGCTAAATTCACGTTTCTTCAGTATTGAAAATATTATTTATGCAATGTTTTCCAGTTCTGGCTTGCTAATTTCACGTATGAAATATTGATAAACAATTTTCTTTCCGTAGTTAACTTTATGGGCATTAATTTCTACGTTACTTTTCATACCTTTTCTATTAACTATTTTATTTAAATACGATACATGATTATATATTTCCAGATCATTAATCTGATCTCGAGTTTTATTCTGCATTTCAATATCATATAAATCATAAATAGTCATCGACATTAACTCTTCCAGGCTGTAATCAAATAATTTTACTGCCTGCTCATTGGCATCTGTAATTTGTAAGGTATTTATATCAACAACTAAAATTGCATCATTTGCCAGCTCGAACAATGAACGATATTTGAGTTCGGCATTGATTAACTGGTCGTTTGCTTTATTAATTTCAGTAACATCATGCATTACAACGTGAATGTATTTCTTCCCGGTTATAATAACTTTTTGTGCAAAACCAGTAATGTCAATTATGTCTCTGTTTTTAGTTTTTAATTCAATTTCAAAACCACAACTTCCTTTTCTTAAAATTTCTGGTATTAGAATTTTAAAAAACTCGGCATTTTTTTCGATTACATGGTAATTAACTCTTAATTTCCCGAATTCATCGTTTGAATAGCCCAGCATCTCACACATCGCCCTGTTATATCTGAGTGGCAACAGGGTTGCGGCATCGAAAAACATTACCGGGTCGGGCAGATTATTAAATAACTGATTGTAATTTTCATCCACCTCATACAGACGACTCTCCATTATCTTCTGTTTGCTTATATCTTTACATATTCCGATTATGCCTATTACACGTCCTTTACCATCCCTGCATTGCATTTTCTTACAGCGGTAATTAACTTTATTGATACCGGCACCAAGCTCAACTTCCCAAACCGGTTTTTCACCACTGTGCAATACCCTTTCATCTTCAAGCTTTATCCGGTTTGCGATTACTGGACTGAATAACTGGCCATCCTTCTGGCCAGTCACTATCTGAGACTCCAGGCCCAGTACTCTTTTAGCAATTGGGTTTATAAATCGATATGTGCCTTTTTCATCCTTGAAAAAAATACCATTAAGGTTATTTTCTGCTGCAATTCTATACAGCAATAATGGAAGATTTTCACCTTGTACAAAAAATTCAGTGTAATACAGAATTGATCGTATAAAAAAAACCACCCCAAAAATACCCAGGCTAAGTATGGCTCCGCTTATAAACAGATAACTGTTATCGGCCAGGCCCAGTAGTTCAAAAAGCGCATCTCCAAAAAAAAGCCACAGCAGTGATACAGACACTGCGGCTGTCGCCATTGATAAATCATTTAAATTTTTGTTTTTATGAAACATCAGCTACATTACTTGCAAATTAGCATATGACAACACAAGCCATTTACTGCCGGCATAATCAAAGTTGACTTCTACACGAGTGTGACTGCCCTGTCCTTCACAGTTAAGCACTATACCTTCTCCAAATTTCTGGTGCATTACTCGCTGCCCTACGCTCATACCTGTGTCTATATGACTCCCTTCAACAAAACTGGATTGACTGTAATTTTCAGTATTTACACTGCCACTCTGCCTTACCGCCTGTATATATTCACTGGGAATTTCTCCAAGAAACTGTGACGGCAGTGGATATTGATCTTTTCCATAGAGTCTTCGCTTTTCGGCATAACAGAGAACCAGTTTTTCCCTGGCGCGTGTGATGCCGACATAACACAAACGTCGCTCTTCCTCTAATCGTCCTTCCTGTTCCGACGAGCGTTGATGTGGGAACAGGCCTTCTTCCATGCCACAGATGAATACCAGTGGGAATTCCAGTCCCTTGGCAGAATGCAGGGTCATTAACTGAACGCAGTCTTCCCAGGCTTCAGCCTGGCCTTCGCCGGCTTCCAGTGCTGCATGGGTGAGAAATGCTGTGAGCATATCCATTTCTATGTCGTCTTCATTGCTGAACACAAAGCCTTTTGCGGCACTGACCAGTTCCTCAAGGTTTTCCACCCTGGCTTCTGCTTTTTCACTCTTTTCTTTACCGTAGTGCTCCATCAGGCCCGACTGGTGGATGACATGCTCTACCTGTTCGTGCATGGGCAAGCCATCGCTATCATCCGCCAAGCTGTTTATTAACTGTATGAATCCAGCCAGGGCATTTTTTGCCCGCGCGGTCATTTCACTGGATGCGATCATGGCATTGGCCGCCAGCCACATTGAGCTGTCCATCTCCCTAGCCCTGATGCGTAACTGGTCGATAGTTTTATTGCCTACTCCACGGGTAGGCTGGTTCACCACTCGCTCAAATGACGGATCGTCATGTCGGTTATTGCACAGGCGCAAATAGGCCAGTGCATCCCTGATTTCAGCCCGTTCAAAGAACCTCAGTCCGCCATATACTCTATAGGGAATACCTTCGGCCACCAGTTGTTCTTCAAATACCCGCGACTGTGAATTTGAACGATACAAAATAGCCGCTTCTGAACGGCTATGCCCGTCATTTACCCAGTCCTGGATCAGGTCGATAACGTATCGGGCTTCGTCCTGTTCATTAAACGCGTTATATAGCAGTATGGGTTCGCCATCATCACCACTGGTCCATAAATTTTTACCCATACGGCTACCATTATTGGCGATAAGCGCGTTGGCAGCAGCCAGTATGGTTCCGGTTGAGCGATAGTTCTGCTCCAGTCGAATAACCTGGGTCTCGGGGTAATCATCACGGAAAGACTGGATGTTTTCCACCCTGGCACCACGCCAGCCATAGATGGCCTGATCATCATCCCCCACGATGAAGAGTTTCGCACCTGAGGTTTTGGCTGCAGTGGTGAACAATTTCACCCAGGCATATTGAATGGTGTTGGTATCCTGAAACTCGTCTACCAGCACATGGCGAAAACGCTGATGATAATGATTGAGCAGGCTGTCATTATCCCGTAGCAATTCCAGTGATTTCAGTAACAACTCGGCAAAATCCACCACACCGGCGCGTTTACAGGCCGACTCATAGGCACTGTAAATTCGAATAAGCTGGGTTTTGATGGGATCGCCACCGGCATCAATATGCTGGGGTCTAAGACCCTCATCTTTTCGACCATTGATAAAACTCTGCACCATCCGTGGTGGCCAGCGGGCCTCGTCCAGCTCCAGCGAACGTAATACACGGCGAATCGTCCGATATTGATCATCGGAATCCAGAATTTGAAAGGCCTGGGGCAGCTCCGCTTCTTTCCAGTGGCTACGCAGCAGGCGATGGGCCAGTCCATGGAAGGTGCCCACCCACATGCCGTTAACCGACATGCCCTGCAACTGTTCAACACGGGCCCGCATTTCACTGGCCGCCTTATTGGTGAAGGTTACTGCCATCAGGCCGAAGGGCGAAACCCCTTCAACCTGGATTAACCAGGCCATGCGATGCACCAGCACACGGGTTTTACCACTGCCGGCACCGGCCAGCACCAGCATGGAGCCGGGAGGTGCCGTTACGGCTTCGCGTTGTGCATCGTTAAGATTTTCAAGAATATGAGATACGTCCATGGGGCATAATTCTACCAAATCGGCCAGCTTTAGCGACCGCGAGAGCGCTTATTACTGACTTTTAAACCACTAATTACCTATAATGGCGGCCTATACTCGCTCAAAGGATTCGCTATGAGACTTATTCTGCCACTATTAGCCTTAATATCCCTCGTGGGTTGCAGTGAAGAACAACAGAATCGATTGTCTCGCGTAGGTGTCAGCTGGCTCGAAGGTAATTACAGGGTCACGTTTGCCGAGGGTAACCATCTCAAAAGCTGGACCGTGATGGATGGCAAGGTCACCTCGGAACCGGCCAAGGGTTATTATTATTTCTGGGCCACGGAAAACGGTAAAAAACTGTACGTCCAGTCACCCATCGAGCGCAGCTATATTGAAGAATTGCCTTAATATTATTCATCAGCCACTAATATGTTTAATTTCTATCGATTATTAACCAGGTCGCTGTGCTTACTGCTTGTGCCATTCGGCCTGTTGCAGGCTGATAAGCTGACGGTGGCTGTAGCTTCCAATTTTTACCCCACTCTGGCTCTAATCACATCCCGTTTTGAACTGGCCTACCCTCACACGCTCACAACGATTCGTGGCTCCACTGGCAAACTCTATGCCCAGATCATTCATGGCGCCCCTTATGATGTATTTCTGGCCGCCGATGTTGAGCGCCCTCTCATTCTTGAGCAGGCTGGAAAGACGGTGACAAACTCTCGTATCACCTATGCCATAGGTGCACTGGCCATGTGGCGCCCCCATTCTACAGCCCGGCAGATTGAAGATCTGTTTAACCGGGGTGACTTCAGGCACCTGGCTATCGCAAACCCAAAAACCGCACCCTACGGTGCAGCAGCCATACAATGGCTGAAACGAACCGGGCACCTTAACAGCCTGCGACCCAGGCTGGTTTTTGGTGAAAACATTGCACAAACCTTCCAGTTCGTTGACTCGGGCAGTGCAGACCTTGGCCTGGTCGCCTTGTCGCAGATTATCCAGCAACCTGGATATTGGGCGATAGATAGCAATACGCACCAGCCACTGGAGCAACAAATGGTGATACTCAAATCAGCACGTAATCTACCACTGGCCCATCAATTCGTGGAGTTCGTACAATCTGAGCCCATACGTCAGCTCATTCAGCAACAGGGTTACACCACGCCATGAATGAATCGCTGATACAGCTTTCGCCCATTTTCATTACCCTTAAACTGGCCACTGTCACTACCCTGTTATTATTAATTATTGGCACACCCATCGCCTGGTGGCTGGCCAATACTTCCACCCGTTATAAAACACCCATCGAAGCCATAGTTGCATTACCACTGGTACTGCCACCAACAGTACTGGGGTTTTATTTACTGGTGGCTTTCAGCCCCGAGGGATTTATCGGCCAGCTATGGTCCCATCTTAGTGACAGCCCATTAACGTTCAGCTTCAGCGGTCTGGTTATCGGCTCGGTGATTTATTCACTGCCTTTTGTGGTACAGCCTTTACAGGCCAGTTTTGAAAGCATAGGTAAGCCCTTGCAACAGGCTGCAGCCACACTTGGCGCCAAACCGCTGGATATCTTTTTCAGCGTGATTTTACCCTTGTCTTATCGTGGATTTTTTGTCGCCATCACTCTAGGCTTTGCCCACACCGTGGGTGAGTTTGGTGTGGTGCTAATGATTGGTGGCAATATTCCCGGCATTACGCAAGTTATGTCGATTACCATTTACGATCATGTAGAAGCCCTGGAATATGCCCCGGCCCATATTTACTCGGCCGGTTTGTTGCTGTTCTCTTTCCTGGTGCTGGTCATTGCCTACACGGCAAACCGTAAACTGAATATTCGACTGTGAGTATCAAACTCCATTATAAAAAATCCATCGGCCAGTTTAATTTTGATGCCGAGTGTTCCATACCGGAGCACGGCATCACCATTCTATTCGGCCCATCTGGTTCTGGAAAAACCACCCTGCTAAACTGCATTGCCGGTTTTCAGCAGGCAGATATTGCTTACTTTTCACTCAATAACAGGGTGTTTGATAACAGCCAACAAAATATTCGGCTGAGTACCCAGCAACGACGTGTCGGTTATGTGTTTCAGGATAACCGGTTGTTTCCCCACCTTACGGTACAACAAAATCTGGATTATGGTTATAAACGCAATGACCAGCATGCTGCCATTACAAACCATGATGAACTGAATACTATTTTTTCATTACAGCCCTTATTACAGCATTACCCCCACCAGTTATCAGGCGGACAAAAGCAGCGAGTCGCCCTGGCCCGAGCCCTGTTGGCCAATCCACAAATACTGATCCTCGATGAACCTATGTCGGCGCTGGATCGATCCGCCAAACAGGAATTAATGCCCTATCTGGAGTCCATTCATAACCGGTTCAGCATACCGGTTATTTATGTTAGCCATGATTTACGTGAAGTGTTACGACTGGGTGATTATATTTTACTGATGGAGAATGGAAGCATCATCGATCACGGAAATTTGATGGATTTATGCGTCAAACAACCCATGCTGACCCAGGATGAAGGCGCGAGTTTCATCCTCGCCGGCCTGGTAGACCAGGTTGATGAAAAACAGAGCATTAGTACCGTGCTGTGCCATGGCTACCCGGTGTATATTTCCGGCCGACTGTTGAAACCTCAGCAGGAAGTTCGAATCCTGGTTCATGCTCAGGACGTTAGTTTGACCCTCAGTCAGGCAGGTGACAGCAGTATATTGAATATATTACCAGCCACAGTTAGCCGTATTCATCCTGCTGTAAATGGAAAACACCTGATTGAGTGTGATGTTAATGGTGCTTATATTTTGGCGATGATTAGCATTCGATCGGTATCTAATCTTGGGCTTATTGAGGGGAAGGCAGTGTTTGCTCAGTTTAAAGCTACTGCAATGGTA
>CBDULX010000076.1:0-13884 GCA_965368175.1 uncultured Gammaproteobacteria bacterium
GCTTACAGGCTTGTCCGTGCTCGGCGTTATGACTTTTCGACAGGTGCCCAACCTGACTTCAAAGCCATGCCTTGATCACGAACAAGCCTGTAAGCCAGAAGCATCATATACTTGATCAGAGGCTCCCTGCTTTTTTATCAGCTTTCGCATGCATCGCTTCCAGCCAGTAAGGCTCTGCTTCGCAGGAACAGCAGTCATACCAGACAGGTACATCCTCGTGCATACTTATTGGCTTTTTTTCTATTTTTTCTGGCTTCTTAGATAAGTTAGCTTTTTTCTCCTTAGCAGTTTTAATATTAGTTTCGTTCATTTTGGGTGATTTATATTTCATGATTACGTCCTCCTGCAATCATTAAACTTAAACTACATAATATTTAGAGTTATTCAGGCTTCCCGGACCAGTCTACTTGCTATCCTTGAAATCTTTAACTCCTGTTTATGCTCATCTAAAATAGACAGGCTTTCCTCAACATATTTTTCTGAATCGACCTTACCTGCCAGATAGTCTTTCAATAGCTCAGTCCATTTAGCATGAATAGCACAATTACTTGAGGAACCATCATCGATAAGTGGACAATCGCTACAACGTTTATGCAACAATAGCTGTGTAATGGCTTTCTTTTGCCATTGCTTACGGTATTGCTCTGCGTGATTATGAATCCAGTCGAGAACAATTTTCTGCCGTTGTTCTCTGGGTACATCTTCGATGTGATTTTTAATTTCCAGCAGCTGATGTTTCAGAAAATGTTCATCAGAAACACTTAGTTTTTCAACATCATCAACAACAAATCGAGCAATCAGAGCCAGTAATGAATCATCAAGAATGGTCACTATGTCTCTCCCAAAAATATGAGACGGCTATAAGTACCAGAATTTATATTGTACGCTCTCTAACAGCAATCAGGTAGTATTGTTAGTTACAGGCGACCATCTATCTTTTCTTTGGCTAAAATGTATTTAACATCAAATATTACATGATCTTCTTTACAAAATGCTTTAATACCAGCGTCACCCAGTTTTCTGAACTGTTCATGGGCAACCGCCAGAATAACTGCGTCATAAAAATTATTAACAGGACTATCAATTAAAGTAATACCGTATTCATCCATAGCCTTCTGCCGACTAACCTGTGGATCATAGACATGAACATTAGCATTATAGGGCTTTAACTCATTTAGAATATCTACCACTTTGGTATTACGTAAATCAGGACAGTTTTCCTTGAATGACAGCCCCATCACCAATACATTAGCCGCCACAATATTGATGCGTTTTTTCGCCATTAGTTTTAATAACTGAAGAACCACATGGACAGCCATGTATTCATTGGTCTGACGACTCGCCGGTATTATTGAAGGCTCAAAACCAGCCTGTTGAGCTTTGTGCACCAGGTAATAAGGGTCAACCCCAATACAGTGTCCACCTACCAGACCGGGTCGAAATGGCAGGAAATTCCATTTAGTGCCCGCAGCTTCCAGCACCTCGAGGGTATCTATATCCAGATGTGAGAAAATTAGCGCCAGCTCATTGACCAGAGCAATATTAACATCTCGCTGAACATTTTCGATGACCTTGGCAGCTTCAGCCACTTTAAGTGAACTGGCTTTATGGGTACCCGCGTTAATAATGGTTTTATAAAGCTGATCCACATATTCAGCCACTTCAGGTGTAGAGCCTGATGTTATTTTAAGTATATTGGTAACTTTATGTTCCTTGTCACCAGGGTTGATACGCTCTGGACTATAACCTACATAGAAATCCCGATTGAACTCCAGGCCTGAATTCTGGGCCAGAACAGGCACGCAAACCTCTTCTGTAGCACCCGGATAAACGGTTGATTCATAGATAACAATGTCATTTTTTGAAAGTACTCTAGCCAGTGCTTTGCTGGACTCAATCAAGGGTGATAAATCTGGATTTTTATTTTTATCAACCGGGGTGGGTACAGTCACAATGTAAACATTACAGTCCGCAATATCCCTGAGGCGAGAGCTTATACTCAGGAATGCAGAGTCCTGCAACTCGGCAAAGGTTAACTCCTGAGTATGGTCATGCCCGGTTTTTAGCGCCTGCACACGAGATTCATTGAAATCATAACCAACCGTCGGGAATAGCTTGCCGAATTCCACTGCCAGAGGTAAACCTACATAACCAAGACCTATAATAGCAATTCGAGTATTCGCTAAATCAACCATGGATAATCTAACTCCCCTCAATACTCAGTCGAATAACATTGATTTTACTATAGGTGATTATTTTTCATACTGCTTTATCTTTTATCAACAGCTTACAATTCATATAATAATCAAATACTATATAAACAATGGCATTCAAGAAACAGATGAGATAGCACTTGGCGACATATCAATCTATTCAGCACCGTTTAAAACTCGACCAGGAGCTACCCTATACAAAAAACTGGTCTGCCGCAGCCGATTTTCTTGAGATAATCATCAACCATTGCCTGCAAAAAAAACCAGAAAGAATTGTTGAATGCAGCAGTGGTCTAACCTCGCTGGTGCTCGCAAGATCCTGCCAGCTTAATGACCATGGCCAGGTCTATAGCCTGGAAAATGGCGAGGAATATGTCGCGAAAACAAAACAACAACTGGCAAGTTCTGGACTGGAGCAATATGCCAAAGTAATTCATGCACCATTAGAACCAAAAAACATCAACAACCATGATTTTATGTGGTACAGCACAGACAACTTACCTGAACTAACAATAGACATGCTGGTAATCGACGGGCCACCTGGTTTTATACAAAAACACTCCCGCTTTCCAGCCTTACCCTTACTCTACGAACAATTTGCTGACTACTGCGTAATATTTCTGGATGATGCATCACGAGATGATGAGAAAGCGATTATTGATATGTGGCTGAAAGCATATCCAGATCTAACACACGAATACATCGAAACTGAACGAGGCTGCTCGAAGTTAACAGTCAACAGGAATGTCTAATCAAGATAATAAACAGAAAACGCAAAGTAATTAAATGATATATGCGCTCTTTGTGATGCAATACTGCTAAAACAGGGCGATTTCTTTACATATGAAACAGTTATATAATATTTGCGTTATCTTAAAAATATTGAATCCCGGCACAGGTCCAGACTATCTATCTATTTACTCGAAGAATTGTAATTAATATCCCACTCACTAAGTGCAGCGGGTAGATTGCCTTCCGCAGCTATCGTATCCCAGAATTTCTCGAAATCCTTTTTAGCTGATTCCAGCTTAAATTCCATTTTATTTGTCTTGTCTTTCAGAAATAAAGTAATATTGGATTCAACTGTTTCGATATAATCCAGTGCTATTTCCTGGGCCGTCTGCTCCGCCCCGCCTAATAAAACACCTTCCTTATATGCTTTCATGATGCCAAACGCCTCACGCCTGGCAAAACTATCTGCGGTAGTATTAATATCCCGGCTCAAATGAACATAAAAGGCTTTATCACCATATTGTTTATCGAGCCGACCTAATATCCATGACAGGCGATTATCGGCTTCAATATGATTCTCAGGATAATTTAAACGTTGCACACCGGTATAAGTCAGACGAGATTCATGTAATGCCGTGAAATTAGCAATATGTTTACAGGCCTGAATAAATGTCATAGAGCCACAGCGACCAGTATTAAGTATGAATATGTTGTGGAATTTATTCATCTGTCATTAGAACCCATTTATTCCAGTTTGACCGGTCTTTTGCATATGTCTTAATTGCAGCCAGAATTTGTTGATTACGTACTTCTCTGTTACTGGGCTGAGTCACCCTTTCGTAAGCTTTTGAATACTCACCGAAGTTATATTCAATATTGCTTATAAAGTCACTAAAACATTCATTGGCAATCTCAAGTTCGCTGTGTTTATTCCACCAGTTTGTCATGTCACTGTAAATAATCTTCAGCCGGTCAAGTTTATCAATAATCTGTCGATGCTTGACTTCGTATTTCTGGTGCAAACTTTGCTCAATATCAAACAAACAGCCATTTATAGTTTCATCTGCTATGTTTTTCTGTGGATAGCCTGATTCAGTAAGCTTTTCTATGGTAAATAACATGACATCACCGAAGAATTGCCGCTCAAACTCTCCAGATAGATCAATTACCGAATGCCTTTGTTTAACCCCAGATCTGAATTCTGATTGCCCGATATCATCTACAGTTCGTTTATGCAGCATAGGAAGATTGGCAGATATAAAATGATCGGCAACCTCTGATTTGATGATACGCCCTAAAACAGGCCCTGCCATTCTTAGCTTGAGTGGCGCAAATGGGATAAAATAGCTCAGTGCTTTCGGCAGAATTATATAATTCCCCGTATACACTGTTCTAGCAGGCCGGATGCTATCGTACAGTTCCTCATGTTCATAGTAAGATTTTCGCGTAGGATGTTCGCCATAAAAAAAGTGGCTGAGTTTATTCGCAAAATCACTAAAACATTGAATGTGATTATGTGCTCCCTCAATACTGCAATGATACTGATAAGAAGCTGTAGTTGAGTTGAAACCAAACAGATCAGCCATATCGTGGTATGAAGCATCATCTATTTTTTTTCGATTGTGATTATGAAACTGACAGCTACCCTGAGCATTCATATCTGTTATCTGCTGGAGAAAAGCAATCACATCTTCAAGAAAATTACCCGCCATAACTGCCGGAGACACCGGCGGGTCACCGACCACCTTACCGGTAAGCACGCTAATATTATTATTACGGAATATCTGATCCAGATGGTAAAAATAATTGATCGCACAAACGTCCTGTTCAGACAGCCCAGATTGCGCCTTAACCTTGAACTCCTGATCACTGTCGATAAAATAAAACAGCAATCGTTCCTTATTTTGCCTAATTTCATTCAGCTTCAGGTAAGTAATATTGCGCATTATCGATGCGCCTTTATGATAAAAAGCACTGAAATCAACATCACCCAATATTGAAGTTAGCTCGTCCCTGTCTTCGTCTGATATTTTATTTACCTGCTCCTTCTGCTCATGCTGGCCAAAATAAACTGTGTTAAGCCCTTTTTGTGTCGTCTGCTCGGCAATTTGTCGATGTATCTGAATATTGTTTTCATGCTTGCTATCGTCTGCAATTAGAACCTGAATTTTACTATAGGCCTGATTCCTGAACCCACCGTAATTAAAATTTTCACAGAGTGTTAGCAGGCTCTCAAGACAACTATTCAAATGTTGTGGCCGGTCTGCCACCGGTATCACCACTATAAAACTATGACGTTCATCATCATCTTCAACTGTATACATCTGTTCAAATTGCCTGAACATTTTCTGATAAAGATTCAGTTGTAATAGATCCAGCTCATTCGCCCATAATTCCCGTTCAATGAGTGGAATAGCCTGCTGATATAAAACTATCAGCTTACTGAAATCGAAAGTATCATTATTTTCAGTAATGTCATCAAAACGACATTGCAGCTCGGCCAGCTCTGGAATGTCATTGTAAATTTGAAATAACTGTTTAATCCCTGTGTGGTCAGTATAAACCATCGTCTAAATAACCTGGATTAACGTCTTGATAAATAGGTGGGGAAGAGATCTTTATCAATCATTATTTCAACAAGATTAATTGAGTGGTTACAATCCAGGCTGTCAAATAGTCCATCGAGATCATTTTCATTATTGACACGAACATAATTCATCCCGAAAGATTTTGATAAATACTGATAATCCGGATTGATAAAATCACAGTTTAAAAATCGTTGATCATACTGCTGATACTGGTTTTTACGTATCAGGCCCATAGTGGAATTATTAAACAGGATTATTGTCAGCGGAATATTATAATTAACGGCAGTCATAATTTCCATACAACACATCTGGAAACCTCCATCGCCAATTATTGCAAAAGTCGGCTTGTCCTGTGAAAATCTGGCGCCTATGGCTGCCGGTATAGCATGACCCAGTGATGACACCCCGGAATTCGGAAAATATCGATTAGCGGCAGATACATTAAAGAAATTCTGGGCAAATATGATGTTGTCATCAAATATCATTATATCTTCTGGAAATTTTTTTTCTAATTCAGAGAAAAGTTTTTCGACTACAGGAAAACGTGACTTAAAGGCCTGATAATCACTCTCACTGGCCTCATGTTCAACGGCCTTATACTGCTCCAGTAATCTAACAATACTGTCTCGCCCACCTTTATCTGGTTTGATGTTTTTGAGTATCGCTTGCAACACCGTCTGGATGTCACCATGTACCGCCACATCGGCCTTGAATACTTTTTCCAGTTGTTCCGCGTTGTTATCCACCTGAACGATTTTTTTGCCTTTCAGGAGTTCATCTTTCCAGACATAGCTGGTGCGCTCATTGAAACTTGCACCGAGGAAAATCACAAGATCAGACTGATCAACAATATACTGATATGCCGGGCTGTATGAAGTTACACCAAGGCTACCCAGAGCTAATGAAGACTGCTCGCTAATAACCCCTTTACCTTTGAGGCTGGATGTAACTGGAATATTCAATGCATCACTCAGTTGCGCAACCTGTTGTTGAGCATTCGCCTTAAGACAACCATAGCCTGCAATGATAACGGGGTGATGGGCCTGACTAATTATATCAAGCAGTGATTTAACCGACAGGGATTCATCCTGATGACTGCTGATATATTTTTCAGTTTTAATGCGATCCAGAATGCTGTCATCGACCATTTCCTTTTGCACATTATAGGGAAAAGTGAGCACCACTGGACCGGATGTATCTGATAATAGAATTTTTGAGGTGCGGTTTAGCACATTAGCCAGGTAATCGGTGCGTTCGACCAGCCTGTTGTATCTGGTAATACCCTTGAACAGAATATCCAGATCAATACTGCCACCTTCTCCAGAGCTTTCCTGGAGGCCACCTTTGCCAAAAATATGAGTGGGCGCTTCACCGGTAATTACCAGTACTGGTTGCTTGTCTGCATAGGCATTGGCGATACCGGTCACCAGATTAGTCGCACCGGGCCCAGCGGTAGTAATGCAGGCCCCAATTTTACCTGATGCCCTGGCATAACCACCGGCCATAAAGGCTGCACCCTGCTCATGCTTGGCCAGAATACTTTTAACACCTGAATCATAGAGACAGTCGTACACCGGTAAAATATGGGCACCCGGCATACCAAAAATATATTCGACGCCCAGTCGTTCGAGATATTTAACAATTAATTCACTGACTGTTATTTTCATAGCGCTGGATCAGTTCGGGTGATTACATGTTCATATTTTATCGGCAGGATATAATATCTTGCCCCTGCTTGCTATGCTAAATACCTGTATTATTTAAATAAATCGGAAATTCGCTAGTTGGCCAACTGGAACAGCAACCCAGAATAACACACGACTGCAAAAATGCAGTCGTGCTTCTGGTCGAAATGACAACACATCAGAGGTTGCTGGTTACTGTCAGAAACGTCCTCGATCAAATGATCTGTCCTGAAATTTATTAAACGTAGCGACTTGCTCCTCATTAAGTAACTGACGAATTTTATTCATGGATTCCGTACGCTGTACGATCATATCGGACATCATACTGGCTTTTTTATTGGCCAGTTCTCGTACTTTGTCCTGATCATAATTTTCAGCACTGGCTGCTTCGCGAAGTGCTGTGTGGATACTATACATTTGTTCCCTGTTAGCCCGCATGGCATCTTTCTGTGCATCCATAATTTTCCAGACACTGGTTCGCTGCTCTTTGCTTAGATCCAGCTTTTCAACCATATGCATCATCTTACTTCCGTGACCTTTACCACCAAAGCCCCCGCCGGGACCACCACAGGCACTGGCAACGCCCATTGCGCCGACGCTTAAGATACTACCGGCCAGAACCGTACCTATTATCCAGTTACGTTTTTTCATGGAATTTCTCCTGATAGTTAAGTTTAAATCTGAACAACAATAGCTGCTGTCCTTGAACAAAAGTATGCACAAGCCCTCTGCAAAGTTGGGTTAGCTTGATGTAAATCTATGTAAAGATCTGTAAAGACACCGGAAATGAAAAATAATCTATGCCACAATTAAAATCTGACACACACTGCTAATTTTTATGGCTCAAATATTAATTGTCGATGATGATCATGAACTCTCAGAAATGCTGGCTGATTACCTGCAGGCGGAAGGCTATAGTACCGAGCGGGTTTTCGATGGAGAAGTCGGCGTAACAACCGCCCTCTCCGGCCAGTTCGATGCCATAGTTCTTGATGTAATGATGCCAAAACTCGATGGCTTCGAGGCCTTAAGACAGATTCGTGGCCAGTCCACAGTGCCCGTCATCATGTTAACAGCCAAGGGTGATGATATCGATCGCATAGTTGGACTTGAAATCGGCGCTGATGATTATCTTTCCAAACCCTTTAACCCACGAGAACTTCTGGCGCGGTTACGCGCAGTACTGCGCAGAAGTCAGGGCATAACAGCTATTGCAGATAAAAATACTTCTACACTTTCAATTGGTTTACTGGAAATTCACCCTGCTTCCAGAACTGCATTCATTGAAGGACATACACTGGACCTTACCAGTACAGAATTTAATTTATTACAAATACTGGTTCAACAGTCAGGCAATGTGGTCACAAAAGAATCACTTTCTCAGCAGGCTATTGGGAGACCATTAACTCGATATGATCGCAGTATCGACATGCATATGAGTAATCTGCGCAAAAAACTGTCGGAACAGGGTCAGGGCTCATTGATAATCACTATACGTGGCCAGGGCTACCAGTTGGCGAGCGAATAATATTATGGGACGTTTATTCTGGAAAATTTTCCTGGGTTTCTGGCTAACCCTGTTACTGGTAGGCTCCGCCGTAGGCAGCCTGGTCTGGTTACATAACAGGGACCGTATCGAGCAACTGGAGTTACTGGTCGACTCACCCAGAGCCGATATGGGAATATCCAATATTGCCAGCATTCTGCGCTATGGTGGTGAACCGGCCTTGAAGGAAGCTGCCGAACGCCGCACCAGGCGTCATGGACGCCCCATACCCATCATGATCGTCAATGATCAGGGCGAAGATTTACTGGATAGACCTGTGCCTTATGTAATGCTTGAAAAAGCCCGCAAAGCACTGCAGGACTCTGAGTCATCGACACAACAGGTCACCACACCCAGCGGCAATCGCTATTTGCTTTTTCTACCGCGTCGTGATCATCCAGCTATGAATAATCCTTTTTATGTCAATCATTTGCCATATATACCCTTGCTGGCGCTATTCCTGGTGAGCATCATATTTTGTGCTGGACTGGCCTGGTACATCACCCGGCCACTGCGTATTCTCAGTCTTGCCAGTCGACATTTTGCAGATGGCCAGCTAGACACTCGTGTTATGCCATCCATCGGCAAACGTAAGGATGAAATTGCCGATCTTGGTCAGGATTTTGATTATATGGCGCAGCAGATCCAGATTCTGATTTCATCGCAGAAACGATTATTAAATGATGTTTCTCACGAACTGCGCTCGCCACTGGCACGCCTGCAGGTGGCTGTAGAAATAAGTCGTCAACAGCCAAAGCGTATCAACGAACTATTACAACGTATCGAAAAAGAAAGCCATCGTCTGGATGAACTGGTAGGGGAGTTATTGACCCTGTCACGACTGGAAGCCGATGTAATCGAAAAAAACAATGATTATTTTGATATTAATGGCCTTATCACAAGCATAATTGAAGATGCGCGGTTTGAAACTGCTGGCCTTAACAAAGACATCCGTTTTGAAGCCAGTAAGGAGATTATCATTAAGGGCCATATCGAGCTGCTTCGTAGAGCCATTGAAAACATCGTCCGTAATGCCCTGTTTCATACGCCTGAACACAGTCAGGTACAGATAACTCTTGAGCAGAACAAAAACAGAATCAATTTAACTGTCTGTGACAGGGGTAATGGCGTACCGGATGAGAAACTCGATCAACTGTTTCAACCATTTGTCCGCATTGATGAAAGCAATCAAAATATAAAAATCCCCGGTTATGGTTTAGGGCTAGCCATTGCTAAACGTGCAGTTGAAATCCATGCTGGCACTATTACGGCTTTTAACCAGTCTATCGGTGGGCTGTGTATACAGATTCAACTTCCATCATTTTCAGAAGAGGATACAGAATAATTTGTATCATGATAGTGTTGATATACTAGCAGTATTGTTAATTATGTGTAATAGATCAGGCCTGATTTGAACATAAGAAGCAAAAACATGAGTCCGCAAATAAACGCGAATATTTAATTTATGCGCCTGCCGCACACAACTCACGAATATGCTTTTGCTTTTTTAATTGTGTTCATTTGCGGACTATTGCTTTTGCGTATTTACAGGCGGCTGCAAATGGCTAACTGTGGATATATGACTAAGACGAATGAATAGCTAAATAATATAGCATTATCCTGTACTATTATAGTGACCAGGCCAAACACGTTTAGCCGATATGCTTGCACCTTCTACTCAAATCTTATCTGCAGTCAGATTAATTATTTTGACCATCTGTCTGTGTTCGAGTTTTCATGTATTTGCTGATGATAACATTGATGAATTTAATCAGTCCTTCAACTCTGTGGATGATGTGAATGAAGGACAGCTGGTGTTTCTTGCCAGCCCGCCAGTTAAACCTGTATTGCATTCAAAAAACATGTTTACTCTCACTCAAAACAGCATCAATTCCGGCTGGGTGAAACTTGAACAATGCTATAGCCATCTCGACAAGGTGCCTGATATGGAAATCGTTTATCGATATAAACAGATGACAGGACTTGAACTCATCAGCAGCCAAAATATTGCCGATATTCAAATGACTGACCGTTCTGCCATCTTAAAACAGGTGGGCGATCAAGCTGAGATCTGCATCCGCGCCCAGGTGAGAAACTTTTATCAGAACCCGGACAAAACCTTTAGCCTGGTCAATGGCCCCTATCATCGACGATTTCTCGATGGTTATTACCCCTACCATCTCAGCCTGACGGTGAACTTTAATGGTCTTGATCTCCGATTAATCCGTACCATACCCGCCCGACAGACCGGATTCGAAGCCATGATTAGCCATCAAAGTCTCAGTATCGACACCCTGTTTGAAGGCAAACTCAATTCAGAGCTGGTCTTCGAGCAGCTATCAACCCCGCCAGCAATCAGCGATTAATAAACGATTCAACCGGGATTTTACCTATCACAAAACTCTTCCTGGCCTGCCGAAAAAGACACGACTCAGTGATAAAAATCAAAATTTATTTAATTCCTCTGTCATAGATTTTATTTATGGCTTAAGCTGGCCTGAGTAGTGAATAAAGAAACCCTCTTTGAGATTACCATGGTTTTCAGTTAGTTATGTTCTGGTGTTTTTTCAGGTGATTAGTTGACTCAATCAGCATTCAACGACATAATACCTGAGTAATTTAGTCAAGAATGACCCTACAAGTTAAGGTATTGAATTTAAACAATATAGAACGTATATAATAACTTAGTAAATTAGTCAGACATGGCTCCGGAGGCCTGATTATCATGAGTTCGACTCATAATGTAGTAGATGATTTTATCGATAGCAGTTACGAGCATGGATTTGTTACCAACATCGAATCCGATACAGTACCTCCGGGTCTGAGCGAAGACACTATACGACTTATTTCAGCCAAAAAAAATGAACCCGAATGGATGCTGGAATCAAGGCTAAAGGCTTATCGACACTGGCTGACCATGACACCACCAGACTGGGCGCACCTGAATATTGCCCCCATCGACTTCCAGGCCATTTCCTATTTTTCAGCCCCAAAAAAAGGTGACGGCCCAAAGAGTCTGGATGAAATTGATCCGGAAATTCTCGACACCTACAATAAACTGGGAATTCCACTGGTAGAACAGATGGCCCTGGCTGGTATTGCCGTGGATGCGGTGTTCGACAGTGTATCTGTGGCCACCACCTTCCGCGACAAACTGTCCGACGCCGGCGTTATTTTCTGCCCTATGTCGGAAGCCGTTCAGGATTACCCGGAACTGGTGAAAAAACACCTGGGTTCCGTTGTTCCCTACACCGATAATTATTTCGCCTGCCTGAACGCCGCCGTATTCACCGATGGCACGTTTGTGTACTTACCCGAGGGTGTGCGATGCCCGATGGAGCTGTCCACCTATTTTCGGATCAACGAACCTAAAACCGGCCAGTTCGAACGTACCCTGATTGTGGCGAATGACAAAAGTTATGTCAGCTACCTGGAAGGTTGCACCGCCCCTACGCGGGATGAAAACCAGCTGCATGCAGCGGTGGTCGAACTGGTTGCCATGGAAGACGCCCAGATCAAATACTCCACCGTGCAGAACTGGTACCCCGGTGATGCAGAAGGCAAAGGCGGCATTTATAATTTCGTGACCAAACGCGGCGATTGTCGCGGTGATCGCTCACATATTTCATGGACCCAGGTAGAAACCGGTTCCGCCATCACCTGGAAGTACCCCAGTTGTGTGCTGCGCGGTAACGATTCCATCGGCGAATTTTATTCAGTAGCCGTTACCCGCGGCAAACAGCAGGCCGATACCGGCACCAAGATGATCCACATAGGTGCCAATACCAAAAGCACCATTGTATCCAAAGGTATTTCTGCGGTTGAAGGCCAGAATACCTACCGCGGACTGGTGCGTATGTCACAGCGGGCTGAAAATGCACGCAACCATAGCCAGTGTGACTCCCTGTTGATTGGTGATCGCTGTGGCGCACATACCTTTCCTTACATTGAGGTCAGCAATCCCACGGCCAAGGTTGAACACGAAGCCACCACTTCCAAAATTAGTGAAGACCAGCTGTTCTACTGCCAGCAACGAGGTTTATCGGAAGAAAATGCGGTGTCCATGATTGTTAATGGATTCTGTAAAGAAGTATTTAAACAGCTGCCCATGGAATTTGCGGTGGAAGCTCAAAAATTATTAAACGTTACACTTGAAGGCGCCGTGGGTTAATCAACCCGGGCGAGGAACTATTACATGTTATCAATTAAAAATTTACGCGCATCGATTGAAGATAAAGAAATCCTTAAAGGACTCAACCTGGAAGTGGCCGCCGGCGAAGTACACGCCATTATGGGGCCCAACGGCGCAGGTAAGAGCACCCTGTCCCATATTCTTTCCGGCCGAGAAGATTATACCGTGACAGGTGGCGAAGTCTTATTCGAGGGAGAGAACTTGCTCTCACTGAATATTGAAGAGCGTGCACACAAGGGTATTTTCCTGGCCATGCAATATCCGGTGGAACTACCGGGTGTAAACAATATGATCTTCATGAAAGAGTCATTGAATGCTATACGTAAAGCCAATGACCAGCCGGAACTGGATTCCCTGGCTTTTATGAAGCTGGTACGCGAAAAAGCCCAGCTGGTTAAGCTGGATGAAAAATTACTCAAACGTGATGTAAATTCCGGCTTCTCTGGCGGTGAGAAAAAGCGCAATGAGATATTGCAGATGGCGATGCTGGAACCCAAACTCGCCATCCTCGATGAAACCGACTCAGGTCTGGACATCGATGCCCTGCGCATCGTGGCCGAAGGTGTCAACGCCATGCGAAATAAAGACCGCGCCATGATTGTGGTCACCCATTACCAGCGTCTTCTGGACTATATCAAACCGGATTTTGTTCATGTACTGTCCGATGGCAAAATCGTTCGCTCCGGCGACAAGAGCCTGGCGCTGGAACTGGAAGAAAAAGGCTATGCGTGGCTGGAACAGGGAGCCGTCGCATGAGTAATACCAAAGATCCACGGCAGTGGTTTCAGAGCCTGATTGACAAGTCACAAAAACTACTGCCATCCAGCGACATCGACTGGCTAAAAAACACGCGCAGTGAAGCCAGAAATGCCCTGATAAAGCTACCCATACCCCAGCGCAAGCTGGAAAACTGGCGCTATTCCAATAT
>CBDULX010000077.1:0-13725 GCA_965368175.1 uncultured Gammaproteobacteria bacterium
CGAGGAGTTGCGCAGCAGGCACATTCATCATGTGGCGACGAGGGAACCCTTCATGTCTTTTATGAAGGGCTTGTGAACTGGGGCGTGTTTCTTTGGTTCTGTTTCTTTACACGAGTAAAGGAAAAATTGCCTGGAGCAATTTTTAACATGCTTTGCATGGCCCGAAGGGTGAATGACATGGACGGCATTCATAAATGAACTCGCCCAGCTGGGCGAAACCAATGTACAAACATGGTATAAGAATTAAAAAACAGGATTCAATAAATCAATCAACCAATAGCGCCTGTAACTCATTTTCATCAATAATCTTAACACCCAGTTCCTCAGCCCTGGTGGCTTTGGAGCCCGGACTATCCCCCACCACCACATAATCGGTTTTCTTCGATACACTACCCGTCACCCTGGCCCCTTTTGCCTGCAATGCCTGCTTGGCCTCGTCCCGAGTCATGTTCGATAACATGCCTGTGATGACGAAGGTTTGCCCTGCCAGAGTCTGCTCGGCTTCCTCCATAACTTGCAGATTCTGCCAGTGAATACCAGCCGTACGCAATTTTTCAATCACTTCAAGATTATGGGGCTGACGAAAAAAACTGTGAACATGGGCGGCCACTACAGGGCCTACATCAGTGACGGTTTGAAGACTTTCTTCATCGGCTTCTATCAAAGGTTCGAGTGCACCGTAATGACGGGCCAGATTCTGTGCTGTGGCCTCACCCACTTCTCGAATACCCAGGGCATAGATGAAACGCTCCAGTTGAGTAGCTTTGCTTCTCTCCAGGGCATCCACCAGGTTCTGCGCCGATTTTAATCCCATGCGCTCCAGCCCGGCCAGTTGTTCGAGCTTGAGGCGGTATAAATCATCGACATGGTCTATCAGCTGTTCATCCACCAGCTGTTCCACCAGCTTGTCGCCCAGACCATCTATATCCATGGCCTTGCGGGAAGCAAAATGTTTAATGGATTCCTTGCGCTGGGCCGGACAATACAGGCCGCCGCTGCAACGAGCCACCGCTTCACCTTCTTCCTGGATCACATCGGAGCCGCAGATCGGACACTGGCTGGGTAATTGCACCTGTTTTACCTTAGCCTGTCGACTTCCGGGCACTACGCGCACCACTTCTGGAATGACATCACCGGCGCGTCGCACAATAACCGTATCGCCGACACGCACGTCCTTGCGTCGAACCTCATCCATATTATGAAGAGTGGCATTACTCACCGTTACGCCACCAACAAACACAGGCTCCAGTCTGGCTACGGGTGTCAGGGCACCGGTGCGCCCAACCTGAAACTCAATGCCATTGACCCGCGTCATCTCTTCCTGGGCGGGAAATTTGTGAGCAATGGCCCAACGGGGCGCCCGTGAGACAAATCCCAGTTCTTTCTGAAAGTCCAGACGATTAACCTTGTAGACAATGCCATCGATTTCATAAGGCAGGAGACTGCGACGTTCGGACATCTGCTGATAATAGTCGAGACAACCCTCAACACCTTGCACTACCTTGCGCTCACGACACAATGGCAGACCCCAGTCCTGCAAACGATCCAGCAAGTCACTGTGACGATCCGGCATTTGAGCCAGACCTTCCACCTTGCCTACGGCATAGCAGAACATAGCCAGTGGACGACTGGCGGTAATTTTCGGATCCAGCTGGCGCAGAGAACCAGCCGCCGCATTGCGTGGATTAACAAAGGCTTTATCACCCCTGTCCCGGGCCTGCTGGTTGAGCCGCTCAAAACCTTCACGCGGCATAAACACCTCACCCCTGACTTCAAGCAACTGTGGATAAGCATGGCCCAGTAACTTCAAAGGAATGGAATGAATGGTGCGAATATTCTGGGTAATGTCTTCACCAGTGGTGCCATCACCGCGAGTGCCAGCCCGCACCAGTTTACCCTCCTGGTATAACAGGCTCACCGCAAGTCCATCGAGTTTGGGTTCGGCGGCGTATTCCAGTGCGTCCTCACTGCCCAGTCGCTGCAAAATCCGTTTATTGAAGGCCTGCAGTTCCTCGTCACTGAACACATTATCCAGTGACAACATGGGCAGCAGGTGCTTAACCTGAGAGAATTCGGACAGCGGCTGATCCCCAACCCTTTGTGTAGGGGATTCATGACTGATGAACTGTGGATTTTCAGCTTCCAGCTGTTGCAGTTCCCGATACAGACGATCGTATTCTGCATCCGGGATTTCCGGATCATCCAGCACATAGTACTGGTAACTGTGGTGATTCAACTGTTCACACAGCTCTGTGATACGTATTTCTACCTTGCTTTTGTCTGACATGGTTCGATTCAGGCCGGTGGTTAGTGGCAAACTGTTTTATTGTTCTACTTATTGCCCGAGCTGGCGTTTCAGGTCACGCACATGTTTGGCTCTGGCCCGAAAACTACCCGCAATCGATTCGTTCAACAACTGACGATTATGATCACAGATCTGCAAATCCAGTAAACTGCTCAGATTATGCGCACAAATCAGCATCTCATCCAGCGCCTGAACCGGGTCGGCACATAAATTAAGCTGGATAAATAGACTCACACCACGGGTTCTGTGTTCGTTCATTTTTTCATAGACAAAACTACCTGGATCCATCATATCGGACAGACTGAACAGGATCTGTTGTGCGTGATCGAGGCGATGAAAAATATTCATATCACCGAAATGCAAATCGAAGGCGATTGCAGCACTCAATAATTGCTCGCCTTTCAGGCGTTCACCCCGCTGGGCCACCAGGTACAGGACAATGACGTCACCAGTATCCCTGTCTTCCGTTTCATCAATTTTTTCAGTTCTGGTTTCCGGCGTTTCTGTAACAACTGTCTCTGGTTGAGACGGTGCACTCGATTCAGGTTCATGAGCAATTTCGTCGGTCTGGTCGGTTTGAAGTTCCTGGCTCACTGGTTCAGCAGGATTGTTCTGCACCTGTTCCGTATCGGAGGGCTCAATATGTCCATCAAGCTCGGGTTTCAGTCTGGGAATCTCAGGCCCATCGCGGCGTGATGCTACCCGTACCGGCCCGACGCCATCCTGCCAGACATCATCCCGGTCTTTGGCTGAAAATGAAGGCACATCGGAAAGAGTGGGCTGATAAAATGTGTCCTGCTTATTGCGCTCACGACGGCGACCAAACCAGTAGACACCGCCCAGTAACAGCACCGCCAGAGCCAACAAAATCCAGCGCAGGTATTCCATCAGGCGGTTGCCACCATTTTCACCGCCTCCTGAACATCAACAGACACCAGACGTGACACACCTGCCTCTCGCATGGTCACACCACTGAGGTGCTCGGACAGTTCCATGGTGGTTTTGTTATGGGTAATAAAGATAAACTGCACTCGCCTGGACATATCCTTCACCAGTGCGCAAAAACGAGCCACATTGGCTTCATCCAGCGGAGCATCTACCTCGTCCAGCATACAGAAAGGCGCCGGATTCAGTTCGAAGATAGCGAATACCAGCGCCACAGCAGTCAATGCCTTCTCGCCTCCGGACATAAGATGAATATTACTGATACGTTTACCCGGTGGACGTGCCATAACCATAACACCGGTGTTAAGCAGATCGTCACCGGTCATTTCCAGGTAAGCCTGCCCGCCACCAAACAGACGAGGGAACATCTCCTGCATGCGGCTATTCACATGCTCGTAGGTTTCCTTGAAGCGGCTACGAGTTTCACGGTCGATCTTACCAATGGCCTTCTCTAATGTTTCCAGCGCCTCGGTTATATCACCGTGCTGGGAATCAAGATATTCCTTACGTTTCGACTGCTCCTTGTACTCATCGATGGCGGCCAGATTAATCGGCCCCAGTCGTGAAATGCTCTGGCCGATATTATCCAGCTTACGCTGCCAGTCATCAATGCGCGCATGTTCACCCACCGATTCAAGCAAGGCTTCCACTTCAAAGTCTGTTTCATCCAGCTGTTCGGTAACCGTCTGTCTGCGTACCCGGACTTCCTGGGTATTGAGCCGCGCCTGTTCCAGGCTGCTGCGGATCATCTGTGATTTCTGCTCGAATTCTACCCGTTTCTGTTCATGGCTACGTAAGTCATTGTCGATGCTCTCCAGCGAACGGCGTACTTCCACCAGCTGTTCTTCTACTTCCAGTCGCTGCGCCAGCAGGGATTCCAGCTCTTCCTGCATACCGGCCACCGGCTCTTCTCCGGTTTCGAGTATACGTTGCAATTCATCGCGACGTTGCTGCTGCTGTTCCAGCTGACGCGTCATACGTTCGATGTTCTGCTCCAGACTGCGTTTTGCAGTCCGTTTTGATTCGATCCGTATCGCCAGTTCATGTACCGATTCACGTTCTGTCTGAGCCTTGCTGCGGGCCTCATGTAAACTGGTTTGCAATGTTTCACGCTGGCCGGTCAGTTGTTCGCGCTCACGAGACAGCACTTCAATCTGGGTCATCGCTTCATTGCGTTTGCGACGAGCAGTTTCCATGTCCTGTTCTTCACGGGCCATCTGGCCCTGTAATTCTGATGCTTCTTCCTGTAAGTTCTGATTACGACTCATCAACTGTTCCAGTCGTGACTGGCGGGCCGTGATCTCTGCCTGTATCTGTGCCACCTGACTGTGTGCCTGGTTCAGCTCTGCCTGCCATTGTTCACGCTGCTGTTCCTGATTTTGCAGACTGGCCCGGCCATCCTGAATTCGCTGATCGATTTCATCGGCCTGCATATCCAGCTCTTCAAGCCGTTGTTGCAGCTGTTTAATTTCCTGCTCACGAGCCAGAACCCCGCTTTTCTCGTCTTTATCCCGTGCAACTCTGAGCCAGTTTTTTCCCAGCCAGATACCATCTCGGGTAATCACAGATTCTGAATTACCAAGACTACTGCGCATAGCCAGTGCCTGAGCAACGTCATCAGCCACTCGAATACCCTGTAATAAACCATCCAGTGGCCACTTCGAACTTACCTTGTCACTCAGGCTACTGACGGTTCCAGCCACACCTGTATTGCTCACCTGAGTATCGAACAGGGTCAAACTACCCTGCTCGATGCTGGCCAGGGCACTGGATAAACCCTCCATACCCTCAACACAAACTGCTTCCAGATACTGACCCAGTACGGTTTCAGTAGCTGTTTCCCAGCCGGCCTCCACGGTCAGGTGCTGAGCCAGTCGGGGATTATTGTCCAGCCCCTGATTCTGCAACCAGCCTGCGATGGTTTTTTCTTTCTTACCCAGTGCCGCCTGTTGCAGAGCATCAAGGGAAGCCAGCTGTCCACGTTTATCATGTAACTCACGATTCAGCACATCCTGCTCACGGTTCAACTGGCTGTTCTGTTCTCGAATGCTGTTGATGGATTCCAGAACCGAGCTGACTTTCTCTTCCAGCGCCTGCTTTTGCATTTCAGCCACTTCGTTCTGTTCACTCAGCTGTTCCAGCTCACTGCCCAGATCATGATCTTCCGTGTTCTGTTTTTCTTCATTGATTTTTTGCAGACGCTGTTGCAGCTGAGCAATGTGACGTTCCAGCTGTTCCATACGGGTACGTTCCACCTGGGCTTCCTGGGAAGGTTCGGCAGCACGGCGGTTGTAATCTTCCCAGGCACTCTGCCATTCATGCATCGCCTGTTCCGCGTCCTGCAGGACTTCATTGGTGGCGATCTGGGATTCCCGCTGCATTTCCAGCTCGGGCTCACTCTGCTCTAGCATCAGCCTGATTTCTTCCAGCTGTTGCCGATCGTGACTGAGGGTGTGCTCCGCTTCCTGCAAGGCCTGTTCCAGCTCCTGTAAATCGTTCTGCTGACGTTGATACAATTCTTTCTGGTGCTGTATGGTCTGTTCGATACGGGAAATTTCCGAACCCAGCTTGTAGTAACGACCCTGCACACTATTCAGCGAATCATTCACTTCAGTGCGCTGTTCACGCATTTTCTCAATGTCGGATTCTACTGTACGTTGTTCCGCGATGACCTTTTCAAGACGAGTGGCCTGCTCCTGAATGGCCTGATCCCGGTTTTCCAGTTCTTTGTTCAGTTCTCGCCAGCGTAATGCCAGATGCTCGGCCTTGAATTGACGCTCTTCCTGCTTGAATTCCTTATAACGTTCGGCGGTTCTGGACTGGCGTTGTAAATGCGACAGCTGTTTATCTACTTCTTCCCGCAGGTCATCCAGTCGATCCAGGTTTTCCCGCGTATGACGGATGCGGGTTTCAGTTTCCCGACGTCGCTCTTTATATTTGGAAATTCCGGCAGCCTCTTCCAGAAATACCCTCAGCTCTTCCGGCTTGGCTTCGATCAGGCGGGAAATCATGCCCTGTTCGATAATGGCATAACTTCGGGGACCTAATCCTGTCCCCAGGAACAGATCAGAAATATCACGACGACGACACTTGGTGCCATTCAGATAATATTTTGACTGGCCATCACGTGTTGCCACACGTTTCGCCGAGATTTCGTTGTACTTGGCATACGGGCCTTCCAGTTTGCCGGCACTGTTATCGAACACCAGTTCCACTGTGGCCTGACCCACGGGTTTACGGGATGAGGAGCCGGTAAAAATAACATCATCCATGGACTGGCCACGCAGGTTTTTTGCCGAGGATTCACCCATTACCCAGCGTACCGCATCGATGGTATTGGATTTACCGCAGCCGTTAGGGCCTACAATACCCGTCAGATTACTGGGGAAATGAATGGTGGTGGGGTCGACAAATGATTTAAAGCCTGCCAGCTTGATTTTACTCAGTCGCATTGAGATCGAGTCCTGCTTCCTTTGGTATTATTTTAGATAAGGTATTTTTAAAGCGGCTTAGTATAGCAATTTCAGGCTATAATGCCGCGCAATTTAAACGATTGATTTAACAAAATCGACATATTCATTTAAGCCATTGAATTTCAAGAGGTTACGCATGTCTACCCAGCCCAGCAAGGCCCTGGAAACCTTCGACAACCCACGCCCGGAACGGGACTATACCATCCGCATTAGCATGCCGGAATTTACCTGTCTGTGCCCGAAAACTGGCCAGCCGGATTTCGCCACCATCAATCTGGATTACATCGCCGACAAAAAATGTGTGGAGCTGAAATCCCTAAAATTATACATATGGGCTTTCCGCGATGAAGGCGCATTCCATGAAGACGTTACCAATCAGATATTGAGCGACCTGGTGGCAGCCACCAGTCCTCGTTTCATGCGTATCACTGCCGAATTCAATGTTCGCGGCGGTATTTACACCACGGTGGTCGCTGAGCATCGCGCCAATGGCTGGGTTGCCCCGGAACTGGTTCAGCTACCCTAAACTGCCGTTGATTCATTAATTAATCAGCGCCTCCTGAGAATCCACTCACCGGATAATCAATATGCCGGATTACTACATCGGACTGGACATAGGCACCTCGGGCTGTCGGGCCTGCGCCATCGATGAGCATTCCAGACTCATTGCCAGCAGCAGCCAGCCCATGCCTCAGCCCAGTCAGGTTAATAACAGGGTTCAGCAGGATCCGGCCATCTGGTGGCAGGCCGTACAAAAAACCCTCATACAACTGCTACAACAAATCAAACCAGAGCAGGTACGCGCCATCGCAGTGGATGCTACCTCGGGCAGCGTGTTGATAAGCGATGAAGACGGTCAGCCACTGGCTCCCGCGCTCATGTACAACGACAGCTCCTGCTCAGATCAGGCCAGACACATCGCTACCATAGTACCAGCCAGTTGCGCCGCCCATGGCGCCAGCTCAGGGCTTGCCAGACTCATGTGGTTTCAGCAACAGTATCCACAGGGTCGATATATTCTGCATCAGGCGGACTGGATCGCTGGTAAATTAATGGATCGTTTTGGAATCAGTGATGAAAACAATGCCCTTAAAAGTGGTTACGATTTAATACATTCATGCTGGCCCGACTGGCTGAAGCAGCTGGATGTCGATGTCAAAAAACTACCAAATGTGGTCAAACCCGGCACGGTCATTGGCCAGATTGCACCAGCGATTGCCGCTGAGTTCAAACTGGCCACAGACACCAAACTAGTCGCCGGCACCACCGACAGCATCGCCGCTTTCATCGCCGCTGGTGCCAGCCAGCCGGGAGAAGCCGTCACCTCACTGGGCAGCAGTCTGGTGCTAAAAGTCATCTCCAGCAAACCCGTATACTCGGCAAAATATGGCATCTACAGCCATCGACTGGGTGATTACTGGCTGGCTGGTGGCGCCTCCAATACCGGTGGCGCAGTATTGCTCAAGTATTTCACAGCGGAACGAATCAACTCCCTGAGCGAACAGCTCGACCCCACACAGCTCACCAAACTGGATTACTACCCACTAACAAAACCCGGCGAACGTTTCCCGTTGAATGATCCACAGCTGGCCCCAAAACTAACCCCCAGGCCAAAAGCCGATATTATTTTTTTCCAGGGCATGCTGGAAGCCATGGCCAACATTGAACATCAGGGTTATCAGAAACTGGCAGAGCTGGGGGCTGAGTATCCGGTATCTGTCACCACTTCCGGTGGTGGCAGCCGCAATCTCGGATGGCGCGAAATTCGTCACAACATTCTTGGCGTACCGGTTTATACTGCTAAACATAACGAAGCCTGTTATGGCTCGGCCTTACTGGCCAGGCAGGCATAATAATAACTAAGTGCACTCTGATGTGTTGTCATTTCAAAAAGGCATGCAAGATGATTTTCAATTTATTTAAAGGCTTTGGCTACATTTTTAAAGGCCTGGGTATAATTAAAAAACCCGGCATACGACGCTTTGTAATTATACCTTTGACCATCAACATCATCTTATTCAGTGTTGCCACTTATTTGCTGTTTAGTGTATTCGGTAACTGGATGAATTCCCTGCTTAACAGTTTCCCCGACTGGATGGACTGGCTTAGCTGGTTACTCTGGCCACTATTTGCCCTGATGATTTTTTTTACCGTGTTTTACACTTTTACCTTCGTCGCCAATATCATAGCCGCGCCCTTTAACAGCATACTGGCCGACAAAACAGAAGCTATGATCAAAGGTCAGTTGTTATCGGACACCCCATCCTTCCCGGTCTGGCAAACCGTCAGGAAAACCATGTCATCGGAAATTGCCAAACTGTTCTACATATTCAAGTGGTCAATCATTATCGTAATAATTTCATTCATCCCGGTCATCAACCTGATCGCTCCGGTTCTTTGGCTGATATTCGGTGCCTGGATGCTGGCCATGGAATACATGGATTATCCGATGAGCAATCACGGCCATTATTTTAAAGAAATAAACAAACAGGTGGCCGCGGATAAATCGTTATCACTGGGATTTGGTTTTGGAGTTTTTATTTTTACCAGCATCCCCCTGCTCAACTTCCTGGCCATGCCAGCAGCCGTCACCGGTGCTACTGCACTCTGGGTAAGACGCGAGAGCCAGATTCATGGATGAAAAAATCACTGATCTCGAAATACGCATCACCCACCAGGAACACCATATAGAAGAACTGGATAAGGTAATTGTTGAACAGCAAAAACTCATTGATCGTCTAAATGAACGTCTATTGTTCCTGGAAAAACGCATAAAAAACGTAACCGAAAACAACATCAAACAGCCGGAGGACGAAGCCCCTCCACCACATTACTAAAATGTTATATTGTATAAACCCGGCTTAGCAGAGCGCTGCTATTTTTGTCTCGTCAGATAATCATTACCCATCAACTTTTTTAAGGCGTCATATTATGAAAAATACAATTAAATTTGCAATTATGTGTTTGATACTAACAACTATGACATATACATCACCTGCCTATGCTGACAAACAGCCACTGATGGAAATAGCATTAAATAATCTAGAACGGGCAGAAAAGTCTCTGGAAAAAGCAGCCTGGAATAAAGGCAGTCATAGAGCGAAGGCCCTGCATCATGTTCGAAAAGCTATCAAAGAAGTTAGAAAGGGAATGGAATTTGCCGATAATAAATGATAGAGAATTAGTTCCAGAAAGCCCTTGCTTCCTTTTTAATATAAACCTCTCATATTCATAATTTCATGAACACATAAAAACTTCAGTTATTAACATTAACTGTAGTATTCATTTCAGAGAAGGAGAATTCAGATTAATGCCATTGCGGCATTGAGGTCAGAGTAAAAATTATTTAACTCCAAACATTATAGCCCACTAATTTTCACTCTGACCAAAAGCATCAATGACCCTTTTCGAATGTTTCTCTTTCAGCCTCATAATCACGATATGTTTTATCAGCCTGCTTCATACCGTCTTCATATTCAGATGAAGGCTGATTCTGACATTCAAGCTGATGACGAGCTTTCATACCCTCATACTAGCCAGCAGTAGTACAACCAGCTAACAGTACAACACAGATCCATATGACTGGTTTGAAATAATCCATTACTTTTTTCCTAATAAAATTAACAAAATAATCGAACAATGCATTAATTCATGATATGTCGTACTGACCGATATAAAGGGATTTTAAATGCCTTATCGTACGGGATTTAAGATCTCTCCCTTCGCTATCGCTACAGTCGAGATGACAGAATCGAGTTTATGGGACAGCAGTGTTACAACTTTTAACTTACGACTTACAACTTACAACTTACAACTTACAACTTACAACTATCTTTTCACCGACACTGCCCAACAGAACCCGAACGACAGCGCTGATACTGCACCCAGTTTGCGTCACTCAAGCTGGCATTTTCAAATATCGTTCCGTCAATGAGCGCTTCACGCAGTGAAGCTTTATCTAAAATTGCATCAGTAAAGTTGGCTTCCTGCAAATTGGCTTTATCAAATTTCGCTTTAATAAAGCTGGCTTTGATTAGTGACGCCGATTCCAGGTCGGCACCTTCGAAGATGGCCTTTTCTCCATCCGCTTCATCCAGTTTGGCGCCATAAAGTTTGGCCCGTTCGAAATTGGCTTCCGTTAGCACAGCCGATGTTAAATTGGCCTGATTTAATTTTGCTTCGTATAAATTTGCTTTAATTAAACGGGCATGGGAAAAGTTGGCCTGCTGAAATTTTGCACGACTAAGACTGGCTTCATTTAATTTGGTATAACTGAAATCGGCGGCTATGGCATCCACACCTACCAGGCGAGCTTTTTTTAAGGTGGCCTGATTAAAATTAGCCTCCTGCAGGTTGGAAAAATTAAGATCGGCATCGTTCAGTCGTGCCTTGCTGAGATTAGCCCCCTGCAGATTGGCGCGGGTAAGTATGGCCCCACTCAAATCCATACCGGATAAATCCACCCCCTGCAAACTACAGCGCGACCAGTTTACTTTGGGTGCGGGAGGATCATCACAGGCAGCCTGAACATTGATGGCAAGGCAAATCAGTAACGTTGTTATCGCTTTTCTCATAATGAAGGGTCTGGCCTTTTTTTAATGCTCGAATCATGAAACGAGACGGGTTTAAAGCATATGCCACGCGGTTTGAAACGGGCAATGGTTCCTTGTTCAACTCTGCAGCAATGATCTCAGCCGACAAAAAACTGGATGTTAAACCTCGTGCTCCGTGCCCGGTGTTTACATAGAGCCCGGATAAATACTGTGCATGGGGGTATTGTGTCGCAGGCTTGCCTTTTTGTAAATCCGAGTAGTGCTTTGTATAAAAATCGATATTGGCCAGTGGCCCTATCATCGGCATACGATCGAGGGTCACAGCACGCACCGCCGCCCTGCCCTGCAATGTATGGGGTATTTCAAACAGCTCAGGCAGCCAGGACTTCAATGACTTTATATTCTCCTGATGCTCATCTTCTCGTAACTCGGTGGATATTTGCCCGGGTTTGAAGCTGGCACCAATCACATGCTGTCGATTCATTTCCGGCAGCAGATAACCTTCATAACAGATGGCCGTTTTCAGGCTGCGGCTGACTGCATTGGCAGCAAGATAACTTATCTGACCTCGTACCGGCTGCAGATTTAACCAGCGAGTCTGCTTGAACTGCTGAACGGAATGGGCATGACAGAGCACCAGTGCCTCGGTATCGCTGATGGTCTGTTTCGATGAATCCAGTGTCTGCCAACGACCATCGACATGCTCTATATCCGTCACTTCGCGGGCTTTATGCCAGTGGATATTTTCACGATACCGGGCCAGTAACTGATCACACAGATGCTTCGGATTCACCCAGCCGGCCATTGGAAAATAAAGTGCTTCGTCATCCAGATGGATGCCTGCCAGTGCTGTTGCCTGTGTCGCATCCACCCGTTGTGCATAATCCTCAGGCATATCCAGTGCCGCGATCTGTTTCTCGATGCGGCCACTGGATGGCAACTGTAATACACCACCGGGATACCACTGAAACTGATCATCTTCCTGTTTCAACCGGCTCAGGGCACGGATGGCGCTGAAATAAGCGCCACCATAAAACTCCGACTCGGCTGAATCCTCCAGGCTGATTCTTGGCATGACTACACCCAAAGGATTACCCGATGCTTCCTGAGCTACATCATCATGTTTATCGATGAGTTCAACCTGCCATCCCCTTTGTGCCAGCGCACAGGCTGTTGTGATCCCGGCGATACCCGCGCCAATAACTGCAACCCGTTTATGGCTGATGGTGTGTTCTGCTAATTCAAACCAGGGCTGCTGACTGGGGATTTCAGGCATTGTGGTGAAGCGTCCACACAGCATCTCCCGCTTCTGGCCAAAACCTTCTACACGCTCAACTTTAAATCCAGCCTGCTCAAGCCCACGACGCACAAAGCCTGCGGCCGTAAAGGTACTGAATCGCGTACTTTCATGACTTAATCGGGCCACCTGCTGGAATAGCGCTGGCGTCCACATTTCGGGATTTTTCGATGGCGCAAATCCATCCAGGTACCATACATCGACCTGGGCATTCATCTGGGCCAGTTGTTGGTCTGCCTCGCCATACATTAGACACAGCTTCACCCGGCCATCGAACAGAGACAGATCATGAAACCCGGGTAATGCCGGCGGGTATGCCGTAATTACTTCATCCGTCAATTCAGCTAATTCGGGAAAGGCCGACAGGACCAGCGCCAGGTCCGATTTCGTTAAGGGGTATTTTTCAGCTGAGTAGTAAAACAGGCAGCTATTGGCTGATCGGGTTTGCAGCCAGTACTTTACAGTAAGTAGAAAATTGAGCCCGGTACCAAAACCGGTTTCGGCAATAACAAACTTTTGCCGATGCTGCCACAAATCCGGTAACTGATTTTGTCTCAGGAAGACATATTCGGATTCAGCCAGGCCTTCCGATCTGGAAAAATACACATCATCGAATTGTCGACTGACCGGTTCGCCATTTTGCCAGTGAATATCGGCCTGTTTCATAGATTAGGGGCACTCTGAGTTTCATTGCCAAAGAGTTAACAAGTATACTACCCTGCAAACATTATGTCGGCGCAAACCATTTCACAGCTGAAAAACCTGGGCCCGAAAAGTGAACAATGGCTAAATGCCATTGGCGTGCATACTCGACAGGACCTGGAGCAGATAGGTTCAGTGGACTGTTATCGAATACTCAAGGCGCAGGGTTACCCGGTGAGCCTCAATCTGGTATATGCCATTGAAGCAGCCTTGCTGGATATACACTGGACAAAACTGAGCAAGCAACAGAAACAGTCCCTGAAACAGGCCATAGAAGAATAATAACAATGAAAAAACTAAGCACTGCCGCAGCCTATAAATATTGTCTGCAAATTGCCAAAGGGCATTACGAAAACTTTCCAGTAGCTTCTATCCTGCTACCCAAACGCATGCGTCTGCCGATAGCGGCTATTTATGCCTTTGCCCGCACCGCCGATGACTGGGCTGATG
>CBDULX010000078.1:0-13724 GCA_965368175.1 uncultured Gammaproteobacteria bacterium
ACTTACAACTCAAGACCTACGACTTCAAAACTGTTTTATAAATAAAACCATTCCGTATCAGCCATTTTTCAATTTCGACTACAAATAAAACCGATGAAGACAGTAACAGGCACAATACCAGGTCATATACAGGTAACGGCTGAGTATGGAATATTCCATTGAACACGGGAACATAAATAACAGCCAGCTGCAGCACTACGGTCAGGGCAATCGCACCCAGCATTGGTTTGTTACTCAAAATACCAATGCTGAACAGGGATGCCGTTTCGCTACGTACCGCCATAGAATGGAACAGCTGAGACAGGGTCAGGACGGTAAACACCACTGTTTGCCAGTACGCCATATCTTGAGATATCGCCCAGGCCTGGGATGCTATCGAGATACCTCCGACAAATAACCCCACCCAGATAATATGTTGCCACATGCCGTGGGCAAAAATACTCTCATCCGGTGGCCGAGGCGGTCGGCTCATGATGCCCGGTTCTGCAGGTTCTGCGGTAAACGCCAGACCCGGCAAACCATCGGTAACCAGGTTGATCCACAGTATATGGATGGGGAGCAAGGGTATAGGTAATCCCATCAGTGGTGCCAGGAACAGGGTCCATATTTCACCTGAATTCGAACTCATCGTATCTTTGATGAATTTGCGAATATTATCGAAGATACGGCGCCCTGCTCGAATAGCTTTTACAATCGTTGCAAAGTTATCATCCAGCAGGATCATATCGGCCGCTTCTCTCGCCACGTCAGTGCCCTTCTGCCCCATGGCTATGCCTATGCCTGCTCGTTTTAATGCAGGCGCATCATTGACGCCATCACCGGTCATAGCCACAAATTCACCATTTACCTGCAGGGCTTTGACAATACGCAATTTCTGCTTCGGGCTAACACGGGCATAAACCCTTAGCGACTCCACCACCCCGGACAATTCATCATCGGATAATTGTGCCAGTTCACTGCCGGTTAACACGGTTTCAGGCTGATCAGTGATACCCAGCTGCCTGGCAATGGTAAAAGCTGTACCCGGGTGGTCGCCGGTGATCATGACCGGTGTAATTCCAGCTGATAAACAATCGGCTACGGCCTGTGATACCTCTGGCCGGGGTGGATCGATTAATGCCACCAGTCCTAGAAATGTAATTGCCTGTTCTATGTTTTCGGTATGCGTCTCATCAGGTAACTCAGACAATACTCGTCGACCATAAGCCAGTACCCTATAACCATCACTGGCCAGTCGTTCTGCTTCTACCAGCATTGCCTTCTGATCAAAACTCACCGTGCCATCTTCACCCAAAACATTTTCACATAAAGGAATAACACGCTCAGGAGCCCCTTTGATGTAAGCCAGTATGCCTTCATCGCCAGAATGCAGGGTGGTCATCATTTTACGGGTGCTATCAAATGGGACCACAGACTGGCGGGGCAACACCTGTTCCAGACTGTCCCTGATATAACCCGCTGACTGGGCCGCTTCATACAGTGCAAGCTCCGTGGCTTCTCCTGCGGGCTGATTATCTTTTTCTTCAACATCATTATTCAGGGCCATGGCTCGACCAAGCTCAGTCCAGGAAGCTATAGAATCCGCTGACGGTAATGCTTCTCGCTCCTCCCCTGAAATCAGGAACCGTTCAGCCGACATATGATTCTGGGTTAATGTCCCGGTTTTATCTGCACAGATATAGGTAACTGAGCCAAGTGTCTCTACTGCGGGAAGATTACGCACCAGAGCATTATTGCGGATCAATTTACGGGCACCGAGAGCCAGTGAAATAGTTACCACCGCAGGCAATGCTTCAGGTATAGCGGCAACAGCCAGACTTACCGCTGTAAGGAACATCAACATCATCGGCTGTCCCTGTAACAAACCTGCCACAAAAACAATGCTACAGATTACCAGTACGGCTAAAGCAAGATAGCGACCAAAGCGGGCCAGACGGATTTGCAGAGGCGTTTTGACTCCTGCCTCCTGTTGCAGAAGACCCGCAATTTGACCAATTTCAGTTACCTCCCCGGTGGCCACCACCACGCCACGGCCACGCCCTCGGCTGACCATGCTGCTCTTATAGGCCAGATTGATACGATCACCGAGCGGTAAATCAGCTTCCGTTAATGTCATCTCCGATTTATCTACAGCATGTGATTCGCCGGTCAATGCTGATTCATCAAGCTGCAGTTGTTCGCACTGTATCAAGCGTAGATCTGCTGGCACCTGGTTACCAGCCTCCAGTAGAACCAGATCACCGGGAACCAGTTCTATAGCACTAATAGTGAGTGACTTTCCATCACGTATCACCTGTGCATCGGGTGTTGCCATTTCACGCAACGCTGCAACTGCACGCTCTGCACGAAACTCCTGCACCAGCCCGATGATAGCGTTAAGAATAACTATGACCAGGATGGCTATAGCATCCTGTGGTTCTCCTATAATTCCGGAAATCAAAGCAGCTGCCAGCAATACCAGTATCATAAAATCTGAAAACTGCCCAACCAGCATAACCAGTAAAGATCTACGATGTGCTTCAGGAAGACTGTTAGATCCAAATTTCTGTAATCGTTGACTAGCCTGTTGTGCGGTCAGGCCATGCATTGATGACTCAAGTTGCTTGAGTACATCTTCAGGTTCCAGACAGTGCCAGCTTTTCTCTGACATGCTATGTACCTGCAAATAAATAAATAAGTATCAATGTCAGCAGCGCAACTAATAGTGTTTGCATGCCACTTCGTAACCAGGAAATACCGGCGATTCGTCCCAGAAAAACCCCCAGCAAAAACACCAGAGAAAGAGCAATGACTATGGCCATATGAAGCGGCGCTATTGGCAGCACTGTGCCCATATCGGCTAACCACAAGGGTGTTAATATCAACAGGGAAATACTGAACGGTGCCAGTCCATTGACCAGCGCAATCAACATAGGCACCCATTTCGCGGCGTCTGCATGTGCACTCTTCTGCAGGTCAGAAACCATGGCCTCTTCCAGTTCTGTAAGTGCTCGCCGACGCTCTGCTGCTTCACTGACATAAGCACTGCTCACACCACTAACACCTAATGCTATAGCAGCCCCAAGACAGGCATTAATAATAGTTGATATATTCTCTGAATCACTGATCAGGAACCCCATTATCATACCCAGCATTGTTAATGCTCCATCGAAGCCATTGACGACAAAATAACGGCGTATTATTTCGTGTGTACTGGTGATGCCCAGAAGAAATCTGGCCTGGCGAATCAGTCTCATTGCTGACTACCTTTAACCATCTTCTGGTCTACTTTCCACTTCGACTTCATCGATACTGTGAACTGAGCCACCCAGCTCATTAATTCTTGAGACTATAGCATCATAGTCAATAGCATCAGCTTCAATCACCAGCTGCAGGCTTTCGGTATTTTCATCCACTTCGATGACGGACAAGCGCACACGACAAGCATCACAAACTGCGGCAATTTTTTGAGAAAATACCAGAGCATTTGGCTGATGCGGTTTAAGTACATCAAGCACAAGTTTTTTAACATTTACCATAGTAACTCCAGACCCAGACCATGCGAGTTATGAAAACATTTAATCCAGGGAACCTCTGATTAAGTATATGATTGATACAAGTATATCGACAGAGGAAGTCAATATGCGAATTGAATGTATATGTAGTTGAGCAAAGTCATATAAAGCACTAATTAAGAACCTCTGACGAAGTCATAATTATTTTTATGCCGGCTAAACTCAACCAGACCCAATCAGAGTTTCCCTGGCGAAATTAATAATTTTTAATTGTTTCTAACGACGATCTTAAATATTGCACGCTCATACGGCCTTCTTCTATGGCCATTGCCGCCTGATCAAATTCCATTAAGCCCAGCTTCGATAAACGCGGAGATAACAGGAAGTCTGGTGGATCACCGGCCATTCGACTTCGTGTTATCCTGTCCTGCATGATATTGATGGAACTTGCCAGTACTTCAAACAATCCCGGTGTTTTCTGATTATTACTCAACAACTGGGATAACCTGCCATACTTACCCGACTCCAGGCGGACTTTAAGCTGACCATAAATCTTGTCCCAGTATGAGGATTGTAGTGATTCATTAAGTGTTCTACGATTTTGTAAATGCTTGCCAACAATATCACCGTTAAGATTTACTGCAATCACGATGTCTGCCCCCATGGCGCGACACAGTGAAATGGGCACCGGATCGACCAGTCCACCATCCACCAGCCAACGATCATTATATTTAACTGGGCTAAACAATCCGGGTAAGGCAACAGAAGCTCGCACCGCATGCAACACTGATCCTGTTTGTAGCCAGACTTCTCGACCGGTATCCAGCTCTGTGGCCACTGCCGCAAATTTTTTGGGCATATTTTCAATTTTAGAATGATTGATGTGTTTACTGAATAAATCCAGCAATTTTTCACCTTCAATAACACCACCCCCCATGACACCTAAATCCAGATAACTAACCATATCTTTCCAGTTGAATGCACGCGCCCCTTGCTCAAGTAAATCAAGCTGGCCATTCGCGTAGGCCGCACCAACCAGAGCGCCAATGGAAGTACCGGCCACAATATCCGGTTCAATACCAAGCTCTGCCAGTCCCCTGATCACGCCGATGTGTGCCCAGCCCCTGGCCGAACCGCTGCCCAGCGCTATGCCAATTTTGGGGGATTGTACAGATTGTGTCGATGATGGTGACATAGTGGCTACCAGGCTTTATCTCAGCTTAATTGATTTGGAGTGATAAATGAGCAAATTCGATCGACTCATTCCAGAATGAGGCGTATTGCTGTCTATCTGTGTTTATATCAGTGGTGAAGAAGCTCAACTTGCCTGATTCAGTGGACGAATTAATCAGATGCAACTGTTCAAGTCTGTTTTTCAAATGCCTGGCAACAGCGTCACCAGTTTCGATTACCTGTACCGTTACTCCGGCCAGTTCCTCAATTAATGGCCTGATAAATGGGTAATGCGTGCAACCCAGCACAATACTATCTACACCTTTCTCTAAAAGCGGTGACAGATACTGTTGCACGAGCATACGAGTTTCAGGCCCGATAAAATCTCCCTGCTCGATACGCTCCACCAGTCCTGAACATTGCTGGCTAATCACTTCAGTCTGTTCACCAAAACGATTTACGAGGTGATTAAATTTTTCACTCTTCAGCGTATTTTCTGTAGCCAGTATACCCACCACACCCGAACGAGATTGCTCAACCGCAGGCTTCAGCCCAGGCTCCATTCCGATAATGGGTATACTCAGGTGATCTCTCAAATGTACGATTGCAGCAGCTGTGGCGGTATTACAGGCAATAACAATCGCCTTAACCCGATGTTGTTCGATAAAATACTGGCTGATCAGCTCTGCTCGCTGCTTAATTTCATATTCAGATTTATTACCATAGGGTACATAGGCGGTATCGGCAATATACACCAGATTTTCAGCCGGTAACTGAGCGCGTATTTTACTCAAAACACTCAAGCCCCCAATGCCGGAATCAAACACTCCGATGGGATCAGAATTTGACATCTATAAAACGTCTGTTACTAAAAGAGATTATTTTACACTGCCAGTTTGACAGTTAGTAATAAACATAGATTTTTTTTGCGCCAGGGAACCTCTGATTCAGTAGCTAAACCAACGAAAAACAGGCGGCCGGTTATTGAAGCGAACCTCAATATCCAGAACCGCCTGTATAATACGGGTTCACATAACACCCGTACAAACTGTTTACTTAAGCTCTACCATGGTAAAACCACCATCAGCTAAAAACGTTATTTCCGCATTGAGGAAATAACTTTTCAACTTAGGTTTGAACATCTGCAACATATCGAAGGCCTCTCCTGCACGACCGCCAGTGCCACAAAAGAACACAATGGTTCTATCAGCGGGTAGTTCATCCATGCGTTTTTCAAGATCATTGATCGGCATATTGATCGCTCCCTTGAAGCTGCCTTTAGCAAATTCCTCGGGATCACGGACATCTACCATCAATAAAGTTTCTGGCGCATCCTTAAAAATCTGTTTGAAGGAGGCCACTTTAATAGTGCCGTCATTACCCGCTTTGATGACAGGTGCCTTATACACATCGCCGGCACCATAAGCCTTTTTCCAGCCCGGATAGCCTTCGGGTACAATATGTACCTTGGTGTAACCCAGCTTCATGGCTTTTTCTGCTGAATTAGGACTCAACTTGCATTTCATACCACCACAATAAAAATACAGGGGTGTGGTTTTATCGGCGGGCAATTTATCGGTCATTTTATCAAATGACATATCAGGTATACTGATGGCGCCTGGAATATGCCCCGTGTCGTATTTACGCTTTTTAGGGCGTGAATCGATTAATACCATCTTTTCTTTGCTATCGATCATCTTTTTAATGTGAGAGATAGAAACTGAGAGCACGCCGCCTTTGGCTTTCCAGTCGGGATAGCCTTCCGCATAGACCTTGACATTAGTATAACCGAGCTTCTCTGCCTTAAATGCCGATTTATGACTCAGCATACATTTGAGGCCACCACAATAAAAAATCAGCAAATTTGATTTATTCTTCGGCAACTTATCCGTCATCTTGTCGAAGCTACTATCCGGGATATTGATGGCCGCCGGTATATGGCCTTTATCATATTTCCTGGCTCCGGGTCTTGAGTCCACAATCACCACATCATCCGGCTTGGGTATCACCGCGTATTTACTAACTTCATCGAACTGAGCAATTTTTGGATACCAGCCCGGCTGGGGTGTTGGCCCACTCGCACAGCCAATTATAAACAATGCCAACAAACTAAGAAAAATCCCAAGTTTGAGTTTCATATCAGACTCCTAAATAATCTCAATTTAAAAAACAGTAAACCGATTGGTCGACTCGTTATAACGGATAAACAAATACCAGAACAGCAATAAACCATAGGTCAGTAGTAACGGGCCACCCCAGTTACCCATCATGTCTGGCATAAATGCCTGGACACCCAGTGGTGTGACCTCTGCCATACCCTCCATGAAATCAACATCAAATTCCGTAGCCAGCAAGCCCGTTTTGGCCAGCAAAGCACTTGCGGTTGAACCACCCCAGGCAAAAAATATCACTGCGACCACCAGCTTGATATGTCCTTCACCTACGCGCCATAATGAACCTGAAGCACAACCACCGGCAAACACCATACCAATACCAAACACCAGACCACCCAATATAGAACCAATCCAGAAACGAGAAGGAATGGCCAGGTAGGGGTCTATAGTTCCCTGAGCAATCAGTGCCGCACCTACAGGCGCTCCAAGAGCAATGGCCAGGATCATGGCTTTGGTCATTTCGCCTTCTGCAGTCATGAACGGCTCTCTGAACACCCGGGAAAAACAGAAGCGTGATCGATGAAGAATAAAGCCAATGCCAAAGCCACCCAGTATGAGTAAAGCACGAACAGCTTTTTTCTCGTCGCTAGAGCCCCACCAGTTTAAAGCCCAGGCCAGGGCAAATACCGCAACCAGTAATCCAATCCAGGGATACCACTTTTTAAAACGCGCCGGTTTCACTGCCGGTGCATTCATACCCCATGTGATATTCTCCATGGTCCATAATAATAACTTCAAACCGATAACCGCACCCACCAGCAATCCGAGCCACATTCCCCAACCTGCATAGGAAGAAAAAGTTAATGGAACAAAAAAACCTCCGGTGGTACAGCCACCTGCCAGAGTAGCACCCAGACCCATTAGTATTCCGCCAACCGCAGCCCACACATATTCAAGCATGGGTGGTCGACTGATGCGAAACTGACGGGAAAGCAAGGCGGCGCTAAAGGCGCCTAATACCAGAGTTATATCCATCAAAGAAATGCGGTGCATGAGGATATCTTCGAGCTGTGGCTTAATACCCAATAGCGACCCCAGACCTATGGCATTGTTCAGGTAATCCCCCCACAGTTTGATTCCCCCAAACACACCCCAGAACACCCCGGAACCCATAAACACGGCCATGATCACCACTAATAATACTGCGCCCAGATAGGGTGACCATGAATCGATGAATACTAACTTATAATCTTCTTTGAGTCCCTCCAGCCAGGCTGGCCCTGAACCATCACTCATACCCTTCTCCCCAAGCACTCAGTTATCTACCGCGATTAATCAGTTGCAACGCGCTGGATTATCAGAATCTTTTGCCCCATGTATAACAAATGCTTTCACATCTGCCATTAATTCAGCATCAGGTACTTTTAGAAATTTTGCAGCAGCCTTGTTAGAGTCTTTAATACTTTCCCGATAGGCCCTGCTTACGTAGTAGCTTACTTTGTCTTTACCTTTGGCATGACTGTCAGCATCAATATAGGTACCCCATTCGGCTTTGGTCATGGTTGATGGCGATATGGCTCCTCCTGCACTATCTGCATGACAGGCAGTACATACCATACGATAATAAATACGACCTTTTTTCCAGTTACCATCATCGGCCTGGGCTAAAAATGGTGTCATGAATGCACCTAAAACAAAGGCTGTAACAACGCTTTTATACACTTTCATTATCTGGCTCCTAAACGTCAGTCATAATCAATAAATATTCAAAACTATTTTCAAACCCTGAATCGTCCAATATCACATACCTGGAATTCAGGCTTGATAAACTATGGAATCTCAGATTAATTCATAATATGTCATCCCGACTGAAATGGAGGGATCTTAAACACTGAATATCTATACAGCTATTAAGAGCAAGATTTCTCCCTCTGGTCGAAATGACAAACATCAGAGATTCCCTATTATTCCACCTCTTCCCAGCCCGTGATCATCGCTTTTATATGCGACATTACGGTATGTCCGGCCGTCGCCAGATACACGTGAGCAATAAAAAATATCAGAACCATGAAGGCGCCCAGTGTATGAAAGAAAGCAATCCATTCCAGTGACAGTACTGAAGTAAGACCCCACTCAGTCCAGCTGCTGTAGAACAGATAGAACCATCCGGAAAACCAGATTACCGGTGAAATCACCAGCCAGAAAAACAGATAAGCCAGTCGTTGCAGTGGATTATGTTTGCGCAAACGAGTTTGTCTGAATGGATGCTCTGCATTGGTGAATATACCGGTGAGATAATATTTAAACATGGCGTCGACTTTATCCATAGTCGGAATGTATTGCTTCCATTCACCTGTAGTGAAATGCCAGAACACAGCAAATACCCAGAGAATAATCAACGACCAGGCAGCAATGGTATGTAGATCAGTAACCTTCTCAAAACCAAATAACTGATAGGTGCCATGGATCTCGAAGCCGGTTAACATTAAAAATATAATTAACGCAGCCTGAGACCAGTGCCAGAAACGCTCAAAGCGTTTAAACATATATATACGTTCAGCCATTGTTCTAACCCTCCTTACGACGAGTAAAGAAGCGGAGTGCACCATGTATCAGCACACCAATTAAACTGAGCAATGCCAGGCTCCAGCCAAGTTTATCCAGCCACGCGGTGGTATCACGCCCTGGAATATAGACACCTTCGATATGCTGCAAACGGCCATTTTTACTATGACAGTCTACACAAGCCAGCGCATTTTCTGCTGGTGCAACCATATGGGTAATGGGCCAGCTCATTTGGGTTTTTATGAAATCAACCTCACCAGAGAATGGAAGATTAGCGGATTTCATACCTTGAGTGACAGCTTTATCCCAGTCGAAATTTTCCCAGTATGCAGTATCGTCTTTACCCGCAGTATGAGGTACCACCAGTCTTTTATTCACGGGATCATAAGGTTGCATGCCACGGAATACTTTAACCGGCCAGATACGTGATACCCCGTCATCAGGGCTGCCACCGAAAGAATTGATAGGTGTGACACCGTCTTCTTTATCAACCCTGTCATTCAAAGTGGTATAAGTTACTTTTCCGTTAAACCATATATATTCCGGAGGAATATCGGCACCGTAGGTAAAATCACCTTTTTTACCATGGTACACAACATGGCCATCTTTCTTTATAACCAGAGCTTCACCCTCTGGCGTCAGCTTCCCTGCAGTAGACCAGTCCCAGGTCATCTTGGTGGCGACGCCCCCCCGAGCAATAGTCGGTATATGACAGGTTTGGCAGGCAATTTTGACGGTATGTTCATTCAGCTTCTCATGTTGTGCTTTATGAGGACGATTATCATGACAGGACTGACAGGTTGCGGTATTGGCTCGGTCCTGTTTACCGCGAACAAGATAACCTTCGGTATCTGCCGCCGTTGGGGTATAACGGCTACCAACCACATCATGACCTGTACCCATATGACAGGTTGAACAGGAGAAATCATTACCCAGTGCATCCATATGTACATCAAGCTCATAATCCGGCATCGCCATAGAACTGTCTAAATCGCCATGTTTAACACCATCGCCACCACCGCCAAAGAAATGGCAGGCACCGCAGGTATCGCGACTGGTTTTACCGACATTCTGTGCAACATTTTTAAGATCAACATAATCAGCTGGGTGACCTGCCTTACCGGGTGGCTTACTATAACCGCCAGTAGTATCGTGACAGACCAGGCAATCGACATTCTCCTCTACGGTGAAATCATAATTGCTATCTTCCCAGCCATATCCGATATGACAAGCCGTGCAACCGGCCCAGTTGGATTGAGGGGTAATACAGAAATTATTCAGGATATTCTTCTTGCCCAGAACCTGTTTATTTTCCGGGTTCAGGAATTCCCACTTCCAGTGTTTGGTTTTATGGATTTGCTTGGCAGCTTCCGTATGGCATTCCAGACAGGCTTTGGTTACTTCAGGTCCGGAAGAAAATGCTCTGTCCAGTTCTTTATATTTACTGTGATCTGCCGTGGAATCTGCTAACACTTGAGTAGAAGCAAATAACATCAATAGCCAGACGGCTATCAATCTTCTAAGACAATACCTGATCATATTTTTACCCCTTTATTCTATGCAGGGAATGGACTTGTTTTATGCTTTTAAGTTTGTAGTTCATTTTCCACTTTAAATCTGTATTTTTTCTTGAGCTAGCACAATAAATAAACGGATATGTTATTCCGTACTAAATTATTATTGATGTCAAATCTAATATTCTTATATTATTGTTTTCTAACTTTCTTATTTACTATCCTGATAAACTTTCTTCTCGAATTTTACCGACTAATATCAAATAAAATCGGGTATTCTGGTCGATACTAACTTATAACCCAAATAATAAAAGCAACTATAAAAAACCATGTCGCTCACATCATTAAAGCTACGGCTTTACTTCTTTCTAAGAACACAGAAATTCATCCGCTTCATGCGTTGGAGTTTACGAATACTAATACTCATCTTCATTATGGATACCGGTTATTTGATTGGCATATGGCCTGACTGGAAACTTTACCAGGAGGGACCGATACTACAATCCAGTTTCATCCGTCATTATATTAATGAACAATACCGTCATAGAGACTGGCCTGATTTATTATGGAGACAGAAATCCATCGACAAAATCTCCAAACACATGATCCGTGCATTGATTGTAGCAGAGGATTCCCGGTTTTATTCCCATTCAGGAATCGATATGGATGCTTTACAGTCAGCAATGGAATACAACCTGTCTGAAAAACGATTTGTTTACGGTGGCAGCACCATATCCCAGCAAACCGTTAAAAATATTTTCCTAAGCTCATCTAAAAACCCATTACGAAAATGGCATGAACTGGTGCTCACGATCGGCATGGAAAGAAATCTGACGAAAAAAAGAATACTCGAACTGTATTTGAATGTCGCAGAATTTGGACGAGGCATTTATGGCGTTGATGCCGCTGCCAGACACTACTGGGGAATTCCCGCTTCGAAATTATCTGCCAGGCAGGCCATTCAGCTGGCCGCGACTTTACCGGCACCTGTTAACCATAATCCGGTTACTAAAACAGATTTCTTTAATAAACGAGTCGAAAAAATTAGTCGCTATTTTTAAAATCAAATTTAAGATAACTCATAAGAAACCTCTGATTAAGTCTGGTTATAGTAGGCTGCGATGAGTGTTTAGATTTTTCACTGAATGAGGCGGGCTTTTATTCTATTGCAACGAAATCGGGAACAATATGGACGCTTTTAGCCAGTACAAAACAATCACGACTTGATCAGAGGCTCCCTGGACTATTATTTCTATTAAGATAAAGTGTGCAGCAGTTTCAGAACTTGTTCAAAATTAATTAAATATCTGTTTTTAATAAGCTAACTGGGTTAAATTAAGGCTAATAATCAATTCTAATGGGGAAACACTATGAGCGATGAAGTAAAAGACAATATCCGCGAAACCAAGACCTGGATGCGAGCACTGTATATGTTGCTGTTTGCAGTGATTTACGCCGTTACGGAAGTAATTCTCACGGCGGTTGTTGTATTCCAGTTTCTGCTGGTGTTGTTCACCGCTAAAACTAACACACGATTATTGGAATTTGGTCAAAGTTTGAGCACTTTTATTTATCAGATACTGCAATTCCTGACCTTCAATTCCGAAACCATGCCATACCCATTTGGAGAATGGCCCAAAGGCGTACCCACGGCAACAAAAAGCGCTCCAAAGAAAAAGAAAAGCAAGGCAGTGACAAAGCCTGCAGAAACTGACGAATCCCCTAAATAGAGAACAAACCATCCAGCGGGACTGGCCCCAACTCCTGCTGGATGAGTTAATCATTCCAGCCATTTAAATCTTCTCGATCAACTCCACACCATTACCATCCAGGTCACGGCAAAACAGAGCTTTGCGACCGGACTTGCTGCGGCTGAAAGCTATGTGTCGGGCTTCCAGCCCCTGTACGATTTCTGAAAGATCATCCACCAGCAAAGCCAGGTGACGATCCCGTCCCCCATGGGCCGGTCGACCTTCGACCGGGTCCGGGTTATCCAGTTCCAGGATATGGACTTGCTGTTGACCAATATTCACCCAGGCCCCTGGAAATCCCAGATCTGGCCGATTCATATCCAGCTCCAGTCCCAGCAGGCCACAATAAAAATCCAGGGCTTTGGCTGTGTCGGCAACCAGCACACTCACATGATGTATGGACAAAACCGTCATTTTCATCTCCGTTAGGGTATAATCACGCCTTCATTTTAGCCAGTGAACAGAAATTAAGTACATGAATCCAGACCTGAATCGCCTGCAGCCCTACCCGTTCGAAAAACTGGCTCAACTCAAGCAGGGTATCTTACCACCAGCCGATAAAGCGCATATCGCATTATCCATAGGGGAACCCAGGCACAGTCCACCTGATTTTGTAATGCAGCAACTGGCCGAGGCACTGCCCAAAGTGGCCCAGTACCCTTTAACGAAAGGTATTCCCGAATTACGTCAGGCGATTGCCAGCTGGTTGAGTCGACGCTTCAAGCTGAACCACGAGGCCGTGAATCCAGACACTCAGATACTGCCGGTTAACGGCACCCGGGAAGCCCTGTTTGCCTTCGCCCAGGCCATGATCGATCGCAGTCATCAGCCTCAGGTACTGATGCCCAATCCGTTTTATCAGATTTATGAAGGCGCGGCATTTCTGGCCGGTGCTGAACCGAAATTTTACAACACCACTCGCAGCACGAATTATTTACCGGACTTTGATGCCATACCCGAACAGGACTGGCAGGCCTGCCAGATTCTATATATTTGCACACCGGGCAATCCCACCGGTGCAGTGATCCCCATCGAGCAGCTCAAAATGCTGATCGAAAAAGCCGAGCAGTACGATTTTATTATTGCCTCCGATGAGTGCTATTCCGAAATCTA
>CBDULX010000079.1:0-13450 GCA_965368175.1 uncultured Gammaproteobacteria bacterium
CCATTCCCTTAACAGAGGCCGCGTATTATAGGGGCTTCTGCACTCAGGTCAACTATTAAATTTAATATTTTTTTAACTAACTTCAGACAGCCTTCCTGGCCACTTCTACTTTGGCAAATTTACGCTTACCTACCTGATATATATGAGTGCTTCCAGACTTTACCTTCAAGCCTTTATCATCCATTTTTTCACCATCAATTTTCACCGCTCCCTGCTTGATCATACGCAATGCATCTGAGGTACTACCTGTTAGACCCGCCATTTTCAGCAAATTGGCTATGGCAAGCTCGCCATCTTCTGCCTGTAACGTAAGTTCCGGCATCTCATCAGGCATGGCTCCTTTCTGGAACCGAGCAATAAAACTCTCACGCGCCTTTACGGCAGCATCCATATCATGAAAACGCCCAATAATTTCTTCAGCCAGTTTAAATTTAATGTCCCTGGGGTTACTACCCGCAGCCACCTCAGCCTTGAAGGCCTCGACCTCACTTAGGGGGCGAAAACTAAGAAGCTCGAAATAACGCCACATCAGCTCATCGGACACCGACATAATTTTTCCAAACATTTCATCGGGCGACTCATGCACCCCAATATAATTATTGAGTGACTTGGACATTTTTTGCACACCGTCCAGCCCCTCCAGTATCGGCATCATCAGCACCACCTGTGGATCCTGGCCATACTGTTTCTGCAAATCACGCCCCATTAGCAGGTTAAATTTCTGGTCGGTACCACCCAGTTCAATATCGGCCTTAAGCTCGACTGAGTCATAACCCTGAATCAGCGGGTAGAGAAATTCATGTATAGCAATAGGCTGATTGGAACTATAGCGCTTACTGAAATCATCACGCTCCAGCATGCGCGCCACCGTAAGACTGGAGGCCAGCTTGATCAGGCCCGACGCATCCATCTGTCCCATCCAGCTGGAGTTGAACATAACCAGTGTTTTTTCTGGCTCAAGAATTTTAAAAATCTGTTCTTCATAGCTTCTGGCATTTTCAATCACCTGGTCGCGGGTCAGCGGGGGGCGGGTTGCACTTTTACCCGTCGGATCACCGATCATTCCGGTAAAATCACCGATCAGAAAGATGACTTCATGCCCAAGATCCTGGAACTGACGAAGTTTGTTCAACAAAACAGTATGACCAAGGTGCAAATCCGGCGCCGTTGGATCGAAACCAGCCTTGATACGAAGCGGTTTACCGGTTTTAAGCTTCTTAACCAGTTCTTCTTCGACGAGAATTTCTTCAGCACCCCGCTTGATGATTTCAAGCGCCTGTTCAACCGATGACATGTAGTACTCCAGTCAATTCACCCCATTGGGATGTAAATTATATGTAACAGATTACAGAGCTGGGCGTTATACAAGAGAGCAGAGCAGATAGCAATAGACAAGCCAATTCGCACTAATCGCCCGCAACTGTGAAACAATTAAAACGTTTCACCTATAATCTACTGTATGATCAGCCCAAAGCAAGATTCTAATGACAACAAAAAAAGATTGACACCAGCTTGAAATAGGTAAGAATTCAAGCTATCTTAATATAAAAATACTAGATAATTCCGTGAATTACAGAACATTCATAAACAAAGACTTTCGTAAACGCTCACAACCTGAGCGTCATACACATTTGCGCTGGCTTTTGCTCGGGGTAAGCTGCGCTGTACTTGGGGTAGTGCTCGCCAGCACGGGCTCTGAATCCAGATCCAAAAATCAGAAAATCGAGGCCACCGAGACCTTAACCGGACTTTCCATCAATCCAGACACTACCGACACTGATAACCAACTAACCAGAATCCGCTTACATCTCCCTAAAAATCATACACAATCACCCGAATCACAGACAGAAGCAATTATCCGACCATCTGTCACGACTAATCACAGGCTACAAACTTTAAGAGTAAAATCAGGAGACAGCCTTTCCAGCCTGTTTGACAAAGCTGAAATCAGACAAGACCAGGTTCTGGAACTTATTCAACTGGGCCAGCCCACACGCACATTATCTCAGCTACATCCAGGGGATGTGCTTAAAGTAGAATCCAGCGACAAAGGCCTGTTACTGGCATTACAATACGAAATAAACCCACTCCAGTTTTTACAGGTACTTCGAGGAGCGGATGGTCTGAGTGCTGAAATTCGCAAACACGACATCGAAACTCGACATGCACATGCATCTGGTACCATTGATTCATCACTATTTGCGGCCTCTCAGGAAGCTGGCCTTTCTCAGGCTCTGACTATGGAGCTGGCTAATATTTTTGGCTGGGATATCGACTTCGCGCAGGACATCCGCTCAGGCGATCGCTTTTCGGTCATTTATGAAGAAATTTATAAGAATGGAGAAAAACTCCAGGATGGCAATATCATTGCTGCCGAATTCATTAGTCGCGGGGAAAGCTACCGAGCTTTGCGCTACAGCAACCCGACCACTGGTGAGACTGGTTACTATTCGCCAGAAGGTTTAAGTCTGCGTAAAGCGTTCCTGCGCAGTCCGGTTAACTTCAGCCGAATAAGCTCGAAATTCAGCTCTAAACGCTACCATCCATTACTGCATAAATTTCGCTCCCATAAAGGCGTAGATTATGCTGCCAGAAGAGGGACACCGATTCGCGCATCCGGCGATGGTAAAGTCATTTATCGAGGCAGAAAAGGCGGCTATGGCAAGGTCGTAATCATAAAACACGGAAACCGCTACAGCACTCTTTATGCCCATATGTCCAACTTCAATCGTAAAGTCAGACTGGGTCAAAAAGTCACACAGGGCCAGGTTATTGGCTATGTGGGATCAACAGGCCTCGCCTCCGGCCCCCATCTACATTACGAATTCCAGGTTAATGGCGTACATCGCAATCCACTGACGGTTAAATTCCCCAGTACCAGCCCAATCCCTTCACGTCATCGTGATAACTTTGAGTTAACCACCAACAGCTACATATCACAGCTCAATGTGCTATCAAAGAACACTCTCGCTCTGAATCAGGAATAGTGATGTCCGAGCTTTATATTGGACTGATGTCTGGTACCAGCATGGATGGTATTGATGCTGCGCTGGTAGAGCTGAGCAATAATCAATTCAAACTTGTTGGCACACACAGTCACCCATTACCCGCAGACCTGAAATTAACCCTGCAACAACTGGCCCTCGATCAACCCGGTATGTCCATAGATCAACTGGGCGAAGCTGATGCCGAACTAGGCGAACTGTTTGCCGATGCGACCAACCGGTTACTCAAAACTCACCATTATCAGGCCAGCGATGTGATTGCCATCGGCTGCCATGGCCAGACCATCCGCCATCGCCCAGATCTAAAGCACCCCTTCAGTCTTCAAATTGGCGACGCTAATCGCATTGCCCATCATACAGGTATCACCACCATTTCAGATTTCCGTCGTAAGGATATTGCCGCCGGCGGACAAGGAGCACCATTAGCACCGGCTTTCCACAAAGCTTTTTTCAGTAGCACTGGAGAAACCAGAGGTGTGCTTAATATTGGAGGCATTGCCAATATCACATACCTGCCTTCAGACCCAGCGAAGCTTTGTTCTGGCTTTGATACCGGGCCCGGCAATATGCTGATGGATAGCTGGATCCAGAAGCACCAGCAGGAAGAATTTGACCGTGATGGTCGTTGGGCGAATTCTGGTCAATTAGATCTCCCACTGATCAAGCAACTGATGAAGGATCCTTACCTGAAACAAACTCCTCCTAAAAGCACCGGGCGGGAACACTATCATTTAAAATGGCTGGAACAGCAATTAAAGAACTTTAACGACCTGAAAGCGGAAGACGTTCAGGCCAGCCTGTGCGAATTCACCTGTTTGAGTATCCAGCAGGCCCTGCAGTTATACGCACCTGATATCCAGCAACTAATCGTATGTGGCGGCGGTGCGCATAACCAGCATTTAATGCAGCGACTGCAAAGCCTCAATCCAGATATCCATGTGAATTCCAGTGAAAACTTTGGACTGGCTCCGGACTGGGTGGAAGCGGTGGCCTTTGCCTGGTTGGCCAGGCAAACTCTGGCAGGGCAATCCGGCAACCTGCCGGAGGTCACCGGTGCGGATAAAGCGGTAATCCTGGGTGCTATCCACCCAGTCCAGAGACTCTCTAATTAAGTCTGGTTGTAGTAGGCTTCAATAAAAAATGTTTAGATTTTTTTCACGAAGTGAGGCGGAATTTTATTCTACTGCAACGAAATCGGGGGAAACCTGGACACTTTTAGCTAACATAAAACAGTCATGGCTTGATCAGAGGTTCTCTAGCGCTTATCCATAGGTATATAGGGCCGCTCTTTGTGGCCCGTGTAAACCTGAGTTGGTCTGAAAATGCGGTTATCTGACAGCTGTTCCCGCCAGTGAGCCAACCAGCCTGCCGATCTGGAGATGGCAAATATTGGCGTAAACTGGTCGGTAGGTATACCCATTTCCCTGTATAAAATACCAGAATAGAAATCCACATTCGGAAATACGCCTTTCTCCGCCAGCCGCTCTTCACATGCCTCTTCCAGCGCCAGCGCAGTCTCAAACATGGGACTGATGTTCCCCTTTTTACTGGCCCAGTCCATCATCATTTTTTGTAGAATAGTGGCTCTTGGGTCCTTTACACTGTATTCACGGTGCCCCATACCCCAGATCTTTCCTTTTTTATCCAGCTGTTTATTTACCCAGGCTTTCGCATTACTGGGATCACCCACTTCGTCCAGCATCTGAACCACTTTCTCATTTGCACCGCCGTGCAATGGTCCAGCCAGAGTACCAATGGCTGCAGCCACTACCAGATAAGGACTGGCCAGGGTGGATGCTGCTACCAATGCTGCAAAGGTCGAGGCATTGATAGTGTGCTCGGCATGTAACACCAGGCAGGCATCCATGATACGGGCCACTTCAGGATCCGGCTCCTCGCCACGAAACATAAATAGTAAATTTTCGGCGTAAGTAAGGTCCCTGCGCGGTGGAGTTGGGTCATAGCCATTACGAATATGCTCCCACATGGTAACGATGGTAGCCATACGAGCCACGATCTTGGTAGCCATGCTGAAAGAATACTCTTCATTATTATCGGAACTATCAGAGGGGTAGAACATGCCCAGACTGGCAACGGCCGTTTGCAACATCTCCATGGGATGCCCGGTCGCCGGTAGATTCTGCATGATTTGACGGACGTTATATTTAACTATCCGGTTATTGCGCATTTGCAGATCAAAGACGTCCAGTTGACCCCGTGATGGCAATTCACCATTAAGCAATAAAAGTGTGGTTTCTTCAAAACTACTTTTTTGAGCCAGCTCTTCGATACGATAGCCACGATATGCCAGCAGGCCAACATCGCCATCCAGATAAGATATATTAGACTTGGTTGCTGGAACCCCAGCTAAACCCGGAAGATATTCGCTCATCTGGCTTTCCTTCATTTATAATTCTCTATTGTAAGGACCTATAGAATAGCAGACCTTCAGCCTTTATGGCATGCAAGAAAAAGGACGCAAATGCGTCCTTTTTCTTATATTTCAGCGATTTCGGAATCAGGCAGGAGAGAATGAAGAGCCACAACCACAGGTGGTTTGCGCATTCGGATTACGAATTATGAATTGCGCCCCCTGCAGATCTTCTTTGTAATCGATTTCTGCACCCACCAGATACTGGTAGCTCATAGGATCAATCAACAGGGTTACTCCCGCTTTCTCAACTGCGGTATCACCATCATTGATGCTCTCATCAAAGGTAAAGCCGTACTGGAAACCGGAACAGCCACCACCTGAAATGAAAACGCGCAGCTTAAGATTGGGATTATTTTCTTCCTCAATCAGGCTTTTCACCTTGGCAGCGGCATCATCTGTAAAATTAAGAGGCGCTGGTGTAGAAGTTTCAGCAGTCATAAATTGTCTCCAAAAAACATATAACCATAAACAGGTAATTACCTGAGTATTTTAGTCAACTTTTATATAGAAATCCACTACTATTAGATGAGCGTCTCTACCAGGGGTTCAACCCGGTTTCAGCTTGCTGTGATATCGGATTCTGAGTCTTCGACTTTCGATGAACCACCAGTATCTTGTTGATGTTCCAGTAATTTTTTCTCATTCTTGCAATGAACCAGACTGCCATTAACTTCTGCACCCATGGCCATTTCCAGTAAATTATAAAAAACATTACCATTCACCTGAGCCCGGTTAGACAATTCAACCCGCTCTGCGGCATATACATCACCGATAACTTCACCGTTCAAGACCACAAACGGTACACGGACTTCACCTTCAATGCTGCCATGATCACTCAATATCAGCATGGAATCTGAGCCATCTTCGGCAATTACATTGCCGACAATCTTGCCATCCACATGCAGTCCACCCCTGAATATCAGGTCACCACGCACTTCAATGGTGTTACCAATCAGAGTTTCAATTTTACTTGCTTTAGTTTTCGGTTTGCCCCACATTAACCTGTTCTCCTCCAGATAAGATATCATCCCAGGCCAATACTTCTTCGACCCTGGGTACTCGAGAGCTACTCGGCTTTACACGCACAAACATTGCTGTAGGCGTGAAATTGTCCGGAAGTCGTATACTACCTTCAAAATTCTGAAAATATTTAAATCCAAACTTCTGACTCTTGGTTGTTTTCACAACAGAAACTGTCGGCAAATCCAGCGTGACGACTGTACCATCCGCCTCCTCACCCTCAAAAGCCAGTTCAACAAGACCACGTACCGCCACATCCTGACGTCCATCCTGAGTCAAAACGACTTTATACTTATATCTGCCGGCAGATTCTGCGACTAACTGCACCTTTTTAACCACAATCGAGCGTTTTGAATTATTCGGCGTAACAATACTCCGATAAAACGTTAATTCCTCTTTCATTTCCATAATTTTAGACTGAGCATTGGTCAGGGTTTTATTAACCTGACTGCCCGCATCTTTGTCGATACTATGATCTCGCACCAGCTTGGCATTCTGCCGCAGCAGATCATCATTGCGCTCACTCAGATCAATAATCTGTTGTTGCAAAAAGGCAATTTGCTCGTCGGTTTCAGATTGCACAAAACCCGCTGCCTGGCGACCATATTCAAAGGTCATCCATATAACCAGTATGAGTACCAGTAAAATTCCCAGAGCTGATAATAGCCATAGATGCGGCCGTTGTATTGAGATTAAACGTCGATTATGTACTGGATATGAACCCAATTTCATTAAGTATTAATGCCTCTAAAAAATTTCATACTCAACATCGATTTACTAAGGCAATAAGGCCACTTGATCGATACCACTTATTTCATTCAGACCAAACATAATATTCATATTATGAATCGCCTGACCCGCCGCACCTTTCACCAGATTATCAATCACCGATGAAATCACCAGCATGTCGCCCTGCTGTGGACGAAACACTGAAATACGACACATATTGGACCCTTTAACACTACGAGTTTCCGGCATGGTACCCGCCGGTAATACATCTACAAAAGGCTCGTTAGCATAACGCTTCTCATAGAGCGCCTGCAAATCAATGTCAGCGGATTGTATAACCGTATACAGGCTGGCTTCAATTCCTCTGATCATCGGTGTGAGATGCGGCACAAATGTCAAACCCACGGGATGCCCGCAAATATTACTCAAATTCTGTTTTATTTCCGGCAGATGTCTGTGACCATCGACACCATAAGCCTTGAAATTTTCTGAAGCTTCAGCCAGCAATGTTGCCACATTAGCACCACGCCCAGCACCACTCACACCCGATTTAGCATCAGCAATCAGGTGCTGATCATCTACCAGCCCCTGCTCCAGTAAAGGAGCCAGCCCCAGAGTCACGGCGGTAGGATAACAACCTGGATTAGCAATAATACGGGCAGATTTAATGGCTTCACGATTGATTTCCGGCATGCCGTATACTGCCTCATCAAGAATTTCAGGGCAGGTATGCTCCAGACCATACCACTGTTTCCATTCTGTCGGGTCTTTAAGTCTAAAGTCAGCTGCTAAATCGATGACTTTAATTCCGGCTTCCAGTAACCCTGGCACCATTCCCATAGCAGTACCATTAGGCGTAGCAAAAAAAACAACATCGCAATCATGTAACACTTCCAGGCCTGGTATCTGAAAGTTTAAATCGACATGTCCTCGCAGATTAGGAAACATATCGGCCACTGGATTACCGGCTTCAGCACGAGAAGTAATGACAGACAGCTCTACATCTGGATGCGCAACCAACAGGCGAATCAGTTCCACACCTGTATAACCAGTTCCACCAACAATGCCGACCCTAATCATTCATCACCTCTATAAATTGTTAAAAATACAGCCCAATGTTTGCTTTTTAATGAAAACAGCTGTTTAGTATAGACTTTCTGGCTGCAATACAGAATAGCCTAATTGCTTTGCAGGCCAATATTATCACGTTAAGATGCTGTTTTTTTGGCTTCAGCAGAAGGATAGTTTACATGTTATGGGTTAAAGCCTTTCATATCATTTTCATGGTCAGCTGGTTTGCCGGTTTGTTCTATCTTCCCCGACTGTTTGTATACCATGCCATGACCGAAGATGAAGCCGGAAATGAGCGCTTTAAAATTATGGAACGTAAACTGTACCGCTTCGTCACACCCTTTATGTGGCTCACTGTGGGCCTGGGTTTATGGTTGATGTTCGACTTCCAGCTTTACTCTCAACTCTGGATGCAGATTAAACTGGTTCTGGTCAGCATCCTGGTAGCATACCATTTTTACTGCGGCCATTTACTTAAAGTGTTTGCCAATGATGAAAGCCGTCGTAACCATATCTGGTTCCGCTGGTTTAATGAATTCCCGGTTTTGCTACTATTTGCCATCGTGATACTGGCTATAGTGAGGCCGGTCTAAATAAACTGTTGCAGCAGGATTTTTTGCGCAGGAAATTAAATCGGGCAGCCACTGGGCACAACCTTAGCCCAACCGAGAATTTTTTTGCACCTGGCTGAACACCAGATGCTCAAGTTCAGATAAAGCTCGCTTGTATACATTGCGTTTAAAAAATACAACCTCGTTCATCGGCTCCCAGTAATCCACCCAGCACCAGCTATCGAACTCTGGCTGATCCATAATAGCCAGATTGAAATTCTGCTCGGCGCCGGTGAGTTTAAGCATAAACCAGATCTGTTTCTGGCCGATGCATACGGGACTGGTATTTTTCCGAATCATTCGTTTTGGCAGACGATAACGCAGCCAGTTGGTGGTTTTGCCCATCATCTGCACATGCTCGGGCAATAGACCTGTTTCTTCAAACAGTTCTCTATACATGGCCTCATCGGGTGTTTCATGATTCTGGATGCCGCCCTGAGGAAACTGCCATGCATCCTGCCCAAAGCGACGCGCCCAGAAGACTTTGCCTTCCGGGTTGCTTAAGATGATGCCAACATTGGGGCGAAATCCGTCTGAATCAATCACTAACCTTGTCCTGAGTTCCGTATATTCATGTTATCTGATGGATAATACTAGTTTCTAATGCGTCTAATTGTACAATACCAGACTTGCCTGTTTAACTATAGACACTTTTTATCCCAAATTACTCATAACCAAGGAGATTTTATGGCTCTAGCTCTGTTCGATCTGGACAACACATTGCTGGCCGGTGACAGCGATTACCTCTGGGGTTGCTTCCTGGCAGACCAGGGCATAGTCGATAAGGAGTCTTACGAAAGGAAAAACCAGCGTTTTATGGATGAGTACAATCAGGGTACACTGGATATTTTTGAATTCCTCAGCTTTTCCCTGCAACCTCTGAGAGATAATGACCCCGCTACTCTACGCCGCCTGCAGCAACAGTTTCTGGACGAGAAAATCCGCCCAATCATGAGCCCTGCTTCTTTCGACCTGATCAATAAACACCGCCAGGCGGGCGACACTCTGGTCGTGATCACTGCCACCAACAGTTTTGTCACCACGCCCATTGTAAAAGCATTTGGTATCGACAACCTGCTAGCCACAGAGCCTGAAATAAATGGCAATGGCTATACAGGCAAGGTAGCAGGCACACCCTGCTTTCAACAGGGCAAAGTCACCCGCCTGCAACAGTGGATAGGCGAACAGGGTATTGAACTGGATGGCAGCTGGTTTTACAGCGATTCCCGCAATGATATTCCGCTGCTGAAGATCGTGGATAATCCGGTAGCGGTCGACCCCGATGAACAACTGCGCCAACTCGCCAGTGAACAGGGCTGGCCGATCATCACACTACGTTAAGGGTAATTGGCTATTCATCAGGACTTATTGAGATAGGCTAAAAAAACAATAAAATCTTTGACGCAGAGACGCAAAGACGCAGAGGAAATGAAGTTGTAAATACGTCTAATAATGAACTTACAGAAAATCACAGGAATCCTATGGCCTAATAACTGATTAACAGATTTCCTAAGTTGATGTTAGAGCATGATTGATTTTACCAAAAACAGAAACCGCTCTGGGGTCGGAATTTCCTAAACTGTACATACAAATACATTCTCTGCGTCTTTGCGTCTTTGCGTCAAAGCTCCTGGTTTTTAAGTATTGAATGATCACAGCAGATTAACTGAGGAATATATCTTTGGAGGCTGAATATTGTTGTTCAGCCTTTTCCAGCACCTTCTCCAGGATATCACTGGATAGATTATTAGCCTCCCATATCGCAGCATCAATCTCCCCGGCTTCTCGACCGTGTGCCAGGGATTCAATCACTTCACTTTCGATCTGACTGGCCAGATGCACCAGCATCGCTGCATTCTGATAAATTTTCGGCGCATCCTCCGGGTACAGGTGAAAATTCACCGCCTGATAAAGCACCGGTGGCAAGTTCCATTTTTTCAACAAAGCCCCACCCACGTCGCCATGGTTAAACCCCATCACCACATCTTCGGCCTGCCATAGGGGAATATGTTCCAGCTTTTCCATTTCCAACGCCTTGTTCATTTCATCAGGCATCTGTAAATACAGCACCAGTGAGCCGATATTGTGTAACAGGCCGGCGATGAAATAACGTTCGATTTCCTTCTGCCGCTGAAAAGCAGCCAGCACTCGGGCCACCACGGCAGTATTCAGACTGCGACGCCAGAACACCGGCATGCTGACCAGATCGGAGGGAATACCTTCAAAAATTTTCACCGCTGAGGTCGCCAGCACCACACTGCGAAGTTCCTGATGACCAATCAGCGCGATGGATCGATATACTGTGTCTATTTTGGACGCAAAACCATAGAACGGGCTATTGACCAGTTTTAGTAAACGAGCGGTGAGTGCTGGATCTTCATTAATGATACGACCAATCTGGGTGGCCGTGGATTTCGGGTTATCCATAACCTCGAAGATTCGATGAACAATAGCGGGTAAGGTACCCAGCTTGTCGCTTTTCTCTATCAGTTTTTCCAGGCTGAGCAAGGCGGCCGTCCTTTAAGAAACCTATAAATATCACAGCTATATATTTAGCATAACCTGGCAGATAGATCAGGCTTTGGGTAAAGTTACCCCTGTCTGACCCTGATATTTGCCACCTCGATCACGATATGAGGTTCCACAGACTTCATCGGACTCCAGAAACAGCATCTGAGCAACACCTTCATTGGCGTAAATTTTTGCTGGCAGAGGTGTGGTATTGGAGAACTCAAGGGTAACATGACCTTCCCATTCTGGTTCCAGCGGTGTGACATTAACTATGATTCCGCAACGGGCATAGGTAGATTTGCCCAGGCAGATAGTCAGTACGCTGCGCGGAATGCGGAAAAACTCCACCGTACGCGCCAGGGCAAACGAATTGGGAGGAATAATACAAACATCCGACTCCACATTCACAAAGCTGTCGTCAGAGAAGTTCTTGGGGTCCACGATAGCCGAATTGATATTGGTAAATATCTTGAATTCATTAGCGCAACGCACATCATAGCCATAGCTGGAGGTACCATAGGAAATCAGTCGCTCATTATTACCATTGGTACGGATCTGCCCCGGTTCAAATGGCTCTATCATGCCTTCCGATTCAGCCATCCGGCGAATCCATTTATCTGATTTGATACTCATTAATTCGGTTTCCCCAAAAAGAACAATGCCGTCACTTTGTACAAGTGCCGGCATTCTAACAAAGATTTGGCCACAGAGCCTCAGAGTACACAGAGATTTTAATTAAAAAAACTTGGTGTACTCCGTGCCTCGGTAACTGCTCCTGCATTGTTCTACCTTCGCCCATCCATGGGCTCGTACCTCCTACGTCCATGCAGTCGACTGTGGCAAAAGCCTTAGTTATTCTGAATCACAATATTCGGGAACTTGGCGCTGTAATCTTTCGCCTGTAATGCCAGTTTGGCGGAAGTACGCCTGGCGATTTCACGATAGATAAGACCTATTGTGCCATCAGGATCAGCCGCTACCGAAGGCGTACCTTCATCACCGTTGGTACGGATAGAGATATCCAGAGGTAGAGCACCCAGGAAATCCACGTCGTAATCTGCCGACATTTTCTCACCACCGCCTGAGCCGAAGATGGGCTCCGCATGACCGCACTCAGAACAGATGTGAATACTCATGTTCTCGATAATACCCAGAACCGGTACTTCCACCTTCTCGAACATTTTTAATCCCTTACGGGCATCCAGCAGCGCAATATCCTGAGGCGTAGTAACAATCACCGCACCACTGACCGGTACTTTCTGTGCCAGAGTCAGCTGTATATCACCGGTTCCAGGTGGCAAATCGATAACCAGATAATCCAGATCGTGCCAGTTAGTATCAGACAGTAACTGCTCCAGAGCCTGGGTAACCATTGGGCCGCGCCATATCATTGGGGTTTCATCATCAATCATGAACCCTATCGACATGGCCTGAATACCGTGACCCTGCATGGGCTCCAGTGTTTTGCCATCGGCCGATTCAGGTTTAGTAGTAATACCCATCATACGGGGAACGCTTGGGCCGTAAATATCGGCATCCAGAATACCCACTTTGGCACCTTCTGCTTTCAGAGCCAGAGCCAGATTCACAGCCGTGGTGGATTTACCCACACCACCTTTACCCGATGCCACAGCAATAATATTTTTAATATTCTGCATGGGTTTCAGGCTGGACTGCACAGTATGGGCAATAATATTGGAACTCACTTCAATATTTGCCGCAGACACGCCATCAATGGCCTCAACCTGCTTTTTCAGCTCTTCAGTCAGTTTTGCATGATGACCTGACGCAGGAAAACCCAGTACCCCCTTAAATGAAACCTTGTCACCATCCACTTTGATGCCCTGGATAGCATTTGCAGCCATCAGATCCTTTTCTAGATATGGATCGATGTATTTTTTAATCGCATCTTCAACCTGTTGCTGTGAAACACTCATGGTTATAACTCCGAAAGCCTGGTAATAAGGCCTGTAAAGAGACAGACCTCACGAATTCTTGGCGCATTCTACACCAGCTGAAGCCGGTTTTAACCCCACCTTTATAGGTAGAAAACATCGGGTAGCGCCTGA
>CBDULX010000080.1:0-13401 GCA_965368175.1 uncultured Gammaproteobacteria bacterium
CACGACTGCAAGGATGCAGGAGGTAGAACGACTCAGGAGACAAAGTCGAGGAGCAGTTATCTGTCCATGCGCCCGCGACATACCGTACTTCCTCGGCAACTGCTCCTTGCGTTGCTCTACCTCCTGCATCCATGCAGTCGTGTATATAAATTAAAAAAGGGCACCGAAGTGCCCTTGCAATAACAAACATCGTTTATTATTGTTATTCAGTTACCACCTGCGGTGGAATTAAGCTAAATGTTCGTAACGCTCGATAATATCTTTTACCAATCCACTTCGAACAATATCTTCATGAGTGAATTTATGGACGTATACTGAATCAAGACTACCCAGCCTGTCAATAGCATCTTGTAATCCTGAGCCATTTCCTATGTCCGTTTGTCGGATATCACCATTTACAACTACCCGACAGTTTTCACCGATTCGAGTTAAAAACATTTTAAGCTGACTGCGAGTACAGTTTTGTGCTTCATCAAGCACCACAAATGCATCATTAAATGTTTTACCTCTGAGATAAGCCAGGGGTGAAACCAGAATCCGGCCATTTTTCAGGGCGCATTCAACTACACCTTTTCCGAGGCGTTCAATCAGGCAATCTCGGAATGCATCAAAGTAAGGATCAAATTTTTCCTGCAGGTCGCCGGGTAAGAAACCCATATTCTCTCCGGCCTCCACCGCCGGTCGGCTAATTATAATTTTTTCGATACGTCGACTTTCCAGCTCTTCTGCTGCCAATGCACCCGCACAGTAACTTTTACCGGTGCCTGCTGGCCCGACTCCAAAAGTAAGCTTGTGTGCTTTAATGGCCGAAATATAACTGGCCTGGGATTTATTTTTTGCTTTAAGGGGTGGTGCGGCTTTATTTGAAGGGGAAACGGTATCGTAATAAGTATTGCGGGAATTTATATTGCTGACAACAGAATCATCGGCGCCTCGTTTACGGGCAGCCCGCATTGCCTTTTTTTGTACTACAGATCTTTTAGCCATAGGATTGATTACCTTTGATTGAATCTATATAAACAATGGTTTATCTACTTCCTGCATAAAAGATTATGGCTGTAATCACCTCCTTTTTTATTTTCTGTTTTATTTTTTATAGTTGAAGTTTTTTTTTGGGTCAAGGGAAAAAATATTTATTTTTGTTTTTTAATGTAATTCCTTTACATGGCTTTTTTCAGATGATAAGTTAAAAGGCCAGCTCAGGGTTAATACTCAAATCTCCCGCTATTCAAATTCATAATAAAATCACTCTGAAACTCAGTAAACCCTCACTTACAAGGTCATTGATTATTTACTGAATCAATATTTATGCTCTACTGAGCTAACGCTGTCTCTGTCTGCGCCTGCGATCTTCAAACATTTCAATCTTAAAATACCAGCCCAGGTAACCAAATGCCGCCATCAGCGTCCCTAACAGCAGAAATGATAACGCCGTAACAAACAACAGGCGTACTTCATTCATCACATGTTGCTTGATATCCGAAGAGCCTTCCAGCTCCAGTTCTTTTTCCTTGATGTGTAATAGCATACTACTACGCTCACTTCGCAAGCGACTTATTTCGTAACTGGAATATTCAATTCCATCCACTGTAATAATTTCTTCACCGGTCTTATTTTTAGATGCAGCACGTAAAACATTATCAATATGCTGCAACTGTTCTTTAAGACCATCGACTTCGAGGCGTGCAGTAACGATTTCTTCAAACACATCACTTATAGTACTCTCAAATTTTTCGACTCTAAGCCAGGAAAAAATCAGAGTACCGATAATTAATAGAGTACCGAGAATTGCAGAAATTTTATAAAATCGCCGCATTGTGGGCATAAACAAAGGCATTAAACATGTTTCCCTGTGTGTTTTAAACCAGAAACATTTTACATGGAATTGGCCTGATGAAAAGCCAGCTTACACCAGTGCTTCATTTCGTCAAGCTTCGAGTTCTGCTCCTGTTCAGGCCAGAAAGGATTAAAACTGACCCAGTTATTACCGATATCATTAATAATTTCGCCACCCTTAACCAGGGCGCCGGATACTGCCTGTTTAGGTAATCGATACATTAACGCACTCATACCTATCGCTGCCGCAAACATTACACCGTTTGCTGTATGAGCAATGTAATAAGCATGATTATCCGTATCCGGGCAGTAGAATTGAACTGGGGACAGATCTTCAGCAGAGCGCACTAATAAATCAACCATATCGCCATGCGCTGATGGCTGATGCAGTTTCAGGAAGCTAATCATGGATTCGTTTTCAGACCGATCTAACAGCCCTGAGAACTCTTTAACTGGATTTGAAAAACTCATAATGGAATTAGAGCCTCCTGAAAGGAAGCCTGACCTCTAATAAAATATCTTAGCTGAAGTATGGTAGGCACTGACACATTTGCAATCAGCAAATGTCATAAATGAGATATTGATTGCGCAGTTAGCTGATCAAATATGCGATCAGCGATCAATTTGGCCTGATCAGCCGACTCTGCGAGCACATTATAATGCCCCATTTTTCGGCCTGGTCGGGATTCTGTCTTGCCATACAGGTGGAGTTTAGCGCCTGGCTCATTGAACAGACAGGCCCAGTCTGGATGCCATAGATCACCCAGCAAATTAACCATAACCACCGGTGAAATCAGCCGTGAGTCTCCAGGTTTCAGGCCACACATCACCCTCACCTGTTGCTCGAACTGGGAGGTAACCGCAGCATCCTTGGTGTAATGACCGCTATTATGAGGCCGGGGAGCCATTTCATTAAAAATGAGGCGATCATCGTCGGTAATAAAAAACTCAATCGCCAGCACACCGACATAATCCATTGCCTCGGCCAGTGCTCTGGCTTTGCGAATGGCCTCGTCGGCCAGTTTTTCGCTGACTCTGGCGGGAACTATAGACTGGTGCAATATGCCGTTACGGTGTTCATTCTCTGCAGGACGATAGCAGGCCACTTCACCGCTGGCATTACGGGCCAGTAATACGGATATTTCATGTTTCAGAGTCAGTTTCTGCTCGAGCACACAGTCCACACCCTTCATCGTGCGAAAGGCCTCCAGCGCCTGCTGTTCGTTCTGCACCACAAACTGGCCCTTGCCATCATAGCCCATGGTTGCCGTTTTAAGGATGGCGGGGATACCAATCTCGTCCAGTGCGGTTTTTAACTCGTCCTCAGAAGTCACTTCAGCAAAGGAAGCAGGCTCGAGGCCAGCATCTCGAGCAAAATCCTTTTCCCGTACACGATTCTGGGCTATTTCAACGTTTACGGCTGATGGGTAAACGGGTTTTTTCTTTGCCAGGTATTCAAGACTCTGGGCCGGCACATTCTCGAATTCGGTGGTTATCGCATCACAGAGCCCCAGCATCTGATCCAGAGCCAGTGTATCTGTGTAACCAGCCTTGATGTGATGATCTGCAATACGCCCGGCAGGACTGCCTGGATCCGGGTCCAGTACGACGGTGATATAACCCATTGTGCGGGCAGCAACACAGAACATACGACCCAACTGGCCACCTCCAAGAACACCTAAACACGCACCAGGCAATAACATTTAAAAACCTCTACTCAGTGACTGGAGGCAATTCCATTGCCAGTACCGCATCCTGCTGATCGGCGCGGAAATCATCCAGTCTGTCGGCCAGTTCAGGGTCCTGGCAGCCCAGCAGAGCAATGGCAAATAAGCCGGCATTGGCAGCTCCGGCCTCACCGATGGCAAATGTTGCTACAGGAACACCTTTCGGCATCTGGACGATGGACAACAGGGAATCCAGCCCTTTCAGGTAACGAGAGTTCACCGGCACACCCAATACAGGCAAGGTGGTTTTAGCGGCCAGCATTCCAGGCAGATGGGCTGCACCGCCTGCTCCGGCAATGATGCAGAACAACCCACGTTCTCTGGCGGTAGCCGCATATTCGAATAACAGATCCGGGGTCCGATGCGCGGAGACGACTCGTGCCTCATATTCAATGCCAAAGGCTTCCAGCTGTTTTACAGCATGTTGCATAACCGGCCAGTCGCTGTTGCTACCCATCACAACGCCTACTTTCAAATTTGCCATAATGTATGCCTATCTCTACCTTGTAGGACCCAAAGAAAACCGCGTATTGTATATGAATCTGTATAAATTTACGAACATGCTGCAGCCAGATGCTAATTACTCGCAGTCCGATACAACGACCCGGCACACCCGGGAAGCTCTCCTGGTAAAAACACCCAAACAACTCATACCGCGCCTTAGAAAGCAAACTTAAAGCATTGTATTGCCTGAATATTCAATCTTATAGATGCTGCCTGCGTAAATTGCATATTAATAAATAAATATTATAAATTTCAGTTAATTAATAAAGCTCAATTAACATTCATTATGGGTTATATACCCTAAATTAAGCCAGATAACTAAAATATACTTTAAAATTATTATAATTATGCTATTTTTATCCGTTCTTGTTAGATTTTATTGAGATGGATCCCCATCAAATGCAGAGGAGACTGCATAAAACAGTGGTTGAGGAACGAATCATGAAGAATTTTATAGCAAAAAATACCGGGCTCAATGCTCTGAACAGGCATATAGAAGCCATAGAAGGTATTAAAAATGCACGCCCGTATGCCACACTAAGCATGCACAATGACTATCCCGTCTCCGACGGACTGGCAGATCTTCAACGCACCACATTATCCAGGATGCAAAATACACAAGCGACCTGGGGCTTCTCAAACCTGCCTTTCCAGGTGAAGCGACAGAAACTGGATGATGATCTGTGGAAACTCACTGTCGAAAACCCTAAAACCCATGAAGTCATCCTCGAAGCAGAAGGTCACGGAGACAAGGTATTTGCTTACGAAGACAATCTCGCCCGAATGGCCGAAGCCCTGTCAGAAAAAGGTTTAAAAATCACTAGCAAACTTGATCGCTGATCCAGAGAAGCTATAAACCAGTATCGAACTTCTTCCGCAGGCATCCAGACCTGGTACCTGCGGAATTACTCTGACGTTAATATCAGATTTTACTGACAAAAACTTCAGTAATTTGATATATCCATATCCAGTACCATAACCCTAAAATATGTCACAAGAGCTACATGAGTGACTGGTTATGACAAATCTAAATGATTTATTAAAAGAAATTAATCATTTTCGAAAAATCATTTCCAACATCGAAAATCCTGCCGACATCGATGCCCAGAATGCCTGCCTGCTGTTCAGTAATTATCTTAAATCACATTTCAAAGAAATCAAAAACCAGAGCATGCTAAACAAACCTGAACAGCTGACCGAGGAAGATATTCACTTACTGGAGCAATACATTGAGGCCCCACACAGTCAGTGGAAACAGCACCTGTTTAAACATTGCGCAAGTCTGCACAAAAAACTAGAGTCCCCTAAAAAGACCTCACATTAATTTATAAAAAGAAAACGCAAATAAACGCGAATGTAATAAATATTTATAGTGTAGCCATAGTTACATATCAGCTATTCTGGATAACTTCGCCATCCAGAACTAAACTATAAAAAACAACGGGGTTATTTGCGATTTTTTAAATATTTTTCAGACTTTTATATACACCCAGCCCTGCTGCAGGCGTTTGACTATCTGATCGACGGCGGTGACACCGGTGCGAGTGTGAGCGATCAGTTTAGGCTCTATACCCTGTATGCGTAATCTCTCTATAGCATTATTACAGGCAATAAAGGTCACATTCTGATAGTGTTCCATGACATCCATAATTTCTTTTTTGTAAGGCGATACATCCTCACGCAATAAATCTATACCACTGGCATGGGCTATCACCTCAATTTCAAAATCCATCTGGTAACGAGTGTATTTTTCAATAATCCCGGATACCTGCTTCAAGGTATAATCAAGCCTGGCGGGTTCTGAACTGGAAACATGCAGAATGACTTTTGAGGTCTGTTCTGCTACCTGGCTGTCAAGCTGAATGGCACTGGCGTAATCAACACCATGCTCATTTGAATCGTATTCTCCCCGTGCCAGCCAGCCAAACAGCAGGCCAAGCGTCATAATTGATACCACGGCTGTATTCCGCATCCAGTTTCCAGCAATCCTACGATCTTCTGAAGACCGGCCATTAACAACTGGCAGTTGCTGATAACTTTGCTTCACTGTTTTTTTCAGAGCACACAGGTTCTCAATTCGATTGCGTAACTCCGAATCAGCATCCATCGCCTGTTTGATAGCCAGTTTATCCTGCTGATCCAGCTCATCATCGATAAAGGCATTAATCATTTCATCGGATATATGCAGCTTCATTTCACACTCCTCAGATTAGTCACTGATGATGTATTTTTCCGCACACGTAATTTCTTCTCCAGACTCGAACGCGCCCGACTCAGTCGGCTCATCACTGTACCAACTGGGACTTCGAGCACCTCTGCAACATTCATATAGGACAAGCCTTCAATATCCACCAGAGTTAATACCTGTCTTTGTGACTGGGACAATTCACTAATGGCCATTTGAACCGTGTCGATTTTCTGTTGACGTATCTGCACTACTTCTGGAGTTTCCTCGTGCATATACACCAGGTTATCAATGTCTTCACAGGGCCTTGTGCGCCTCAGGAACTCACGCCACTGGTTATTAAGGATGGTAAATAACCAGGCATCCAGAGAATCCCGGTTACGCAACTGATCAATTTTCTGAATCGCTTTTGACAGAGTTTCCTGGGCCAGATCATCCGCCAGCATGGCGTCGTGACACCATGAATATGCGATTCGATAGAGACGATCCCGACAGGCCCTTACCTGACGAGCCGCCAGCTTATCTTTACAGGCAAACAAAAACACACTCATGAGTATCTCTTGGGTTATCAGTTAAAGGACGATGCACGCAGACAATCATTTATTCCATTTATATTCTATTTTTGTGTTTTTTAAATTTTTCTGGAATATTTTCTAGTTTACACCCATCAAGCTTAACGAGACATACCATTTGTCCTTGATTAGAAATCATTCTCAGGAGCCTATATGAAGAAATACTGTTACTTATTGCTGCTTTTGCTCACGCCGCAGCTACTTATGGCATCACCAGAAAGTAAACCCTTTGCTGAAGAACGCATCATTCTTCAGATTAGTGATGGCGATCCTTTCAAGCAGACCCTGGTACTCAATGTGGCCAGCAACCTGCTTAAGCATTATGGACCCGACAAGGTAGACATAGAAATAGTCGCTTTTGGTCCTGGTTTACGCCTGCTATTTAAAGAAAACGCCAATAGCTCAAGAATCAATAACCTGAGCCAGAGCGATGTAACTTTCGCTGCCTGTGAAAACACGCTTACTAAAATGACAGCCACTCTGGGCCATAAACCCGAATTAAACAGACATGCAAAATCGGTTTCTGCCGGTGTTGTTCGTATTATTGAGCTTGAAAATCAAGGCTTTAAATTAATCAAACCTTGAATCAAGATCATCGGAGGAGACTTTTTATGAAAACAAAAACACTTATAAAATTTATGTTTGCTGCACTGGCACCTTGCCTGATGAGCACACAGTTAAATGCCGCCAACTGGCTGATGCTGCAGGGGACCGAACCAGAAGCTGCTGCCCCCCGCGCCAAAGTATGGGGCTTTATACAGCCCACTTACATGCAAACCGATGGCACCAAACTGCCCGTCGCCGGCTGGTCTGGTCAGGATGCCCAGTTCAACGTTCATCAACCGGACCTCTCCAGTGAATCGACCTTCCAGCTACAACGTGCCCGTATTGGTGTGCGTGGCCAGGGCTTCCCGCTAGACAGCAACATCAATTACTTTTTACTGACTGAATGGGGCAACAATGGCATCACTAATCCCGGTGGCGGCTCCGGCAGTGCCCGTTTGACCGATGCCACAGTCACCCTGAACCATATCAAGGGTGCACGTTTCCGCGTTGGGCAGATGAAAATCCCCATGAGTGAAGAGGTATATCAGGGTATATTCACTTTTAACTATATTAACTTCACCAATATGGCAAATCAGCAGCTGATTGAACGCCCCTTCCAGACTGATGGTATTGCCCCCTGCCTTATTGATCCCACTGCTACTCCAAGTAGTCCCCAATATCAGAATTTCTGTAACGGCGATGCCAGCATCCAGTTCAGGACGTCAACGACCGCGGTTCGTGATATCGGCGTACAGGTTTTCGATACCTTCATAATCAATGACTGGGAACACAGCTATGCCGCCCTGATCGGCAATGGCGGCATTTCCAAACATGACCGTGATGACAATAAGGACCTGACTCTGTACTGGGCCTCTGAAAAAGTATACGGAGGCAAGGGACCTCGCCGTCAAGGCCTTAAGCTCTATGCCTGGAACACCAGGGGCAAACGTACCGTTTATGACTCGACCACACTTAATGCCGGTGGCTCACTGGAAGCCGCTGAACGGGAATACGATCGTAAGCTCACCGGTGCCGGCATCACCTATCTTAGAAACAAACACCGTTTTTGGGCAGAAATCATCAAATTCGACGGTATGATTTACAATGGCTCGACCGGCGGTGCAGTACCGGGTGCAGTGAATAACGCCGGCACCCAGGTCTCACAGTTTCAGCTAGCCACCTCAGGTGAAGCCGATGGCTATTATGTGGATTACGGTTACAAGGTGACGCCAAAGATCGAACTCGATATACGTTACGATATCTACAACCGGGTCACTAACCAGGCTGCGGCTGATGAACGAACCTATGAAACCACAACCCTGGGTATGCAGTATTTCTTTAATAAGAAAACCCGCTTTACCTTCAACTATGAGCTTCGCTCCCTGGAAGCACCCGGTCAATTATCAACCGCCAACGCCAACCTGATTGCCGAAGCCATGGACGACAGAATTTCGGCGCAAATCTTTATGGCGTTCTAAAATAACCGACAGATGTTTTATAACTTCTGCTATGTAGTGATTACCCCGGCTCTTGCCGGGGTTTTTCTTTATAGAATTTTACATGCAGTATAAACCACCATGGTATGGCATTATTTGCACGGAATCTAATAACAATCAGATGAAAAGGCGAATTTCAACACATTTCCTCCTTTTTCCAATATTCCCTTCATGTAAAATATTTTCTGCCCTGCTTCATCAAGACTGTTTTTATATATTTCACAGCAATTCACAACACATTTACCACTGTTAAACACGATATCAGCATCCACTAATCATCAACCGCTAGCAATATTCTGGCTCTAGCCCGGATTTCTGCATTAGTTTCTAGTACAATAATATTTTTTTAATATCTGAAGAATCTTTCTCATGCTCATAGACAACAACAAAGTCATTACCATTAATTACACACTGAAAAACGACGACGGCAAATTAATTGATGAATCCAGTGATGGCAGTTTCTGCTATTTACACGGCGCCGACAATATTATCCCCGGTATGGAACAGGCCCTGCATGGCAAGTCCAAGGACGACCAGCTACAACTGTCGCTAAAACCTGAAGAAGGTTATGGCGAATACGTTGAAGCCCTGACCCAGGTAGTCGACCGCTCCATGTTCGATGTAAATGACACCATAGAAGCTGGTATGCAGTTTCAGGCCCAGTCTGAAAATGGTCAAACAATTATGATTACGGTCACCAAGGTAGACGGTGAAAATATTACCATCGATGGCAATCATCCACTGGCCGGCGAAACATTACACTATGACATCACAGTAATCGATGTTCGCGATGCCACCGAAGAAGAAATCAGTCACGGTCATGTCCATATGCCTGGCCATAGCCACGACCATTAAGATCCAGAAAACGCCTGTTTAATTCTTCCGCAGTGGTGAAATCTACACGCTAGTTCCATTTAAAAGATTCCACCACTGTGGCTGGTATAACTGGAAATACATACCTTGACCCTAAAGCCACTTAATCAGTCGATTGTGAGCATTGATTTTTCTCATTCTTGTATGCTGTTAGCGGGAATCCAGCATTTAAACTGCTGTGGACTCCGGCTCAAAGCATACCGGAATGACGCATTACAAGAATATTAGTCTTAGTAAATGACAATCTACTCTAAACCGAATATCACTTAAAATTTATTGCGTTCATTCGCGGAAATTTGCGCTGTTAGCGTTAATAACTTTTTAGACATCATTTTTACTCAAGTTAAGTGGAATTATCGCCTCAGCCTATTTTAATTTCCTTAACCTGAACCGCAAACGACTGGTTTTCAATTTCGGATTTAAAGCTGGCGTTTCAGACAGGTTTTTATGGAATAATCGAGTATTAACGGTTTTTTTAAAAAAAGCCGCCACAAAATTCTCATTATACGTACTGATAAACTGATAAATGGATGCAAACCGGTTATTGATTGACTGATTACTAAACACTGCTGCATGACTGATTTCAGTCTTATCAATAAAGTTACTCACCAACACCCCATCATCCGACAGCTGACCTAACATCAACCTGAACCACTGACCATTGGCCTTCATTACCCTTACAGGCTCCCCATCCTGTTCGCTGAACAGGTCTTCGATAATCATATCGAAGGCTGGCCCCTGATAGTGTGTGATCCAGTCTACAGCATCGGCATGTATCAGCTCCACATCCTGCCCTTTCAGCTTAAAAAACCGTCTGGCCACATAAAGATGCTCGGCATCCAGTTCAACACCTAATATTTTTTCTGGCTGAATAAAATGCCTTAACATCTGCAGCACAGCACCACCTCCCACACCCAGTACCAGCACACGGTGTACTGTATTGGCTGGATAAAACAGAGCCGGCAACATTAATAAATCCCAGACATGCCCGGTTAATGGCTGTCGAGAATTATACTGGGTATGAAACACACCATTGGTGTAAAGACGTAAACTGTTTCCCGCAGACCTGACTTCATATAAGCGATCGTTTTTTTTCTTTTGCCAGACAAGAGCCATAAAACACTTCTAAATTAGGAATCAACGTATTCTATCTTGAAAAATCTGTAATATGTGCTTTTGTATAAGTAACTATAAAAAGTATTCAGGATAAAACAATGACCACAGAAATCCAGGAACCCAGTTTCAGAGAAAGCGTCGATCTGATGGTTGATCGAGCTATATCCGCCATTAACCTGGATGAAGGCACTGCCAACGCCATCAAATCCTGTAATGCAGTGCTGCAAGTTAAGTTCCCGGTTAAAATTCGTGGAAAAATCGAAGTTTTTACTGGCTGGCGAGCTGTACACAGCAGTCATCGGTCGCCTTCCAAAGGTGGTATAAGATATGCCCCTTATGTCGATCAGGATGAAGTGGAAGCCCTGGCGGCATTGATGACCTACAAATGTGCCATTGTCGATGTACCCTTCGGTGGATCAAAAGGCGCCTTACTGATTGATCCCACCCTGTATGATCGTGATGAACTGGAACTAATCACCCGACGTTTTACCCTGGAACTGGTGCGTAAAGGCTTTCTCAGCCCATCCACTAATGTGCCGGCACCAGATGTGGGTACCGGGCAGAGAGAAATGGCCTGGATTGCTGACACCTATAAACATTTACACCCTGATGACATTAACGGCGTGGCCTGTGTCACCGGAAAACCCATTCACCATGGCGGAATTCAGGGCCGTATCGAGGCCACTGGCCGTGGTGTTCAATATGCAACACAGGAATTTTTCAGACATCCCGAAGATGTAAAAAAAGCTAATATGACTGGCTCACTTGATGGTAAAACCTGTGTTATTCAGGGACTGGGTAACGTCGGCTACCACGCGGCCAAATTTTTATCGGAAGAAGATGGCGTCAAGATTACTGCTGTCATCGAACGTGATGGTGCATTAATTAACGACGATGGAATTAACATAGAGGATCTTTACCTGCACATCACTGAACATCACACCATCAAAAATTTTCCTGGTGCAAGTTTTGAAGAAAATGGCATTTCAGTACTGGAAAAGGTATGCGATATATTGATACCGGCAGCACTGGAGAGTCAAATCACTCTGGAAAATGCAGATCGTATCAATGCCAAACTAATTGTTGAAGCTGCCAACGGCCCCATTACCTATGGCGCTGATGAGGTTCTTAACAGAAAAGGCAGCATCATTATTCCAGATGCCTATGCCAATGCCGGCGGAGTAACCGTATCCTACTTTGAATGGATACGTAATATTTCACACATTCGCATGGGGCGTATGCAAAAACGCCACGACGAACTTCGTGGCCTGCAGATGGCGGCTATACTGGAAGAAGCTACCGGCGGTAAATTCACATCTGAGATGCGCAACAGGATGCCTCGTGGCGCCAACGAACTGGATCTGGTTCGTTCAGGCCTGGATGACACCATGCGTCTGGCGTATCAGGAAATTCGCAGTACACTGGATAATGAAGAAAAGGTCAGTGACCTGCGAACAGCAGCCTATGTTACCTCCATTCGAAAAATTGCTCGCACATATATTGATGTAGGTGTTTACTAGGGAGCCTCTGATTAAGTCTGGTTGAATTTAGGCTGCGATAAAAGTGTTCAGATTTTTCACGAGGAGAGGCGGAATAGTTATTCTATTACAACGAACTTCGGGGGAAATCTGGAGAAGCGCTGAATAATTCAGGAGCCATGCCCCTGAAATATTTAATTCAAAGCCATTCCCTGCTGATCAATGCGGTATATTTCATGACAGCCTACGCAGTTCGACATTAACTCAGTCAACTGTCGTAAGCTATGAGCAGGATCGCCAAACTCTTCAGCATCTATGGCCAGCTGGTCAAATTTCTGGTGAGTATCAAAACCCAGCTTTTTGAATTCCAGCGGTAATTTTTTAACCAATGATCCAGGAACGCTGTTTTGTGCAGCTGCTCCCACTGCTTTCGCGGCATTTGCAATCGTTGCCATATCCTGATCACTTACTCCCAGCGTAATTTGTTGTACTGACTGCAAAAATGTACGCATTTCAGTTAACACAATATCTCGCTCCGGCTCAGTCAATACTAGAGCCTGCCGACCATCAGAGGCAACTACAGTTTCACCACTGATAATAAATTTGTATGCCATGGCTACAACAACAAGCAGGGACAGGGCGAGCGATGTCCAGCAAATCTTACACATATAGAAATATCTCCATCTGATAATGCAGTTTAATTATCGTTAATAAATCTGTCTAAAGTGGAATTTTCATTTACGTTATTTCAGAAAATCTGTAAAGTAAATAGCCGTGAAATAGTCAGGACACAATATTAATCATGCCTAACGTTCATTGTATGTACTGTGGTGCGCAAATTAATGATAAGCTCGAATTCTGTCCGAAGTGTAATGCACCTTCTCATTATCAACAACGGGGATCATCACTGGCTAAAACAAAAAGATTCATAATATTTTTTATATTATTATCATTGTTTGTTAGCGTTATGATTCTCTGGTTACCCAGATAGAACACAAACCACATTATTTATTAACAAACATTAATACACTTTTATACCAGACTAATGAAATAACGATTTCAGTTAAA
>CBDULX010000081.1:0-13285 GCA_965368175.1 uncultured Gammaproteobacteria bacterium
GACCATGCCAAGATAGCCATTTATACTACGCAGTGTCATTACTAAACCGGTCATTTCATCAATGAGCACCGATGAAAAGCCATCTTCTTCAGAAATATCAGTTGTCTTTAGCTCAGAATAAACTTGCGTCCCATTATCCTTTTGAAGTATAGAAACGTCAGCTGAATTCGATGTCTTTTCTTCCCTGTTCCTGTATAAACTGGCAAGTGTGGTCTTAATAATGTCCTTTGCTTCCTGTTCGGAAGCTTTGTAGTATTGTTGGACCAGGTCAATCACATTTCCATATGATTTACACTCATAGCATCTCCATTCCGTTTTATTTGCCTTATAGATAAAACGGGGTTCATCAGTATTAGAACAGAATGGGCAATACCCATTCTGTAAATCACCGTTTTTTTTCAAGGGGACAATAAAGTCGACTACTTTTTGAAAATCATCCTGGGTAATTTTTAATTTTTGTACCATCTGAAACTTCTCTTTGACACCTAATTGGATTTCAATCATATTTGATAATTATTTGATGCACTTCAGCACTGATTGAGTATGTTTGTGTGTTTCGGTGTTTGATCACTATCGTTATTAGATAGCTTTCTAACCATATAGGTCGCAGTTACTCCTTCATCAATTATCTTAAACCCAAAATTCTTATAGTATTTAACCAGTTGTTTCTGCTTTTCAGACGTCGTAGTACCTGCAATTGGCCTTGCAGAAAGATAGATATCTTTCTGCAAGGTATCTGCCATGGCCAGGATATGTTTAATAAGCGCCGAACCTATACCTTTTCCTCTGTGAGCCTTTGGCACGAGAACAATATCGATAGAAAACGCCTTGTGACTCTCGGTGAAACCGAGTTTTGCGTAAGCTTTATCTTCACCAAGAAACCACTTTAATTCGCCTTGAAGGTTCATTGGTAGGAAATAAGTTTAGTTGTGCATACTTTGCTGCAACAAGGCATACATACTCAGGCAAGTTCCCCAACTATTTTGGGCCCCATTTTTTGCATGGTCATTTTGGCCAGAGCCTGATTACCCTCATGATCGAGTATGCAGATTAAATGAACATGTGCAGCAGACTCGACACCAGTGCACTGCATAATTATGATTCCATCTGGTGTTGATATAACCACTTCATTGGTCGCCCGCATGCCGACTTTACCGGAAGCTTCATGTGCTGAACGAAATATATCGTTGAATGTGGCACTAACAGTATTCAAATCTATACTGGTGTCCGTGATACTCGAAACCAGCATTTCACCGGTAAAGTTCATTAATCCTGCCGCCCTGAAACCTTTGACAGAACTCAATTCTTTAATATAGCTTTCTAATGACATGCTCTTTTTCCTTAGCAATGAAAGCATAATGATGAGGCACAGAGTCTTGTCATTATGCTTTCATCATTTATTTAAAGAATAATTACTACGAGAATTAGTAATATATTAGTGTATTATTAAATTACCATTAACTTTAAAATGTGACAAGAATAACATGGTGAGTTTGGATGATTTATATCAATTTTCGGAGTCAAATATCTGCTTCGCCCCTGGATATTTGGGTTTGGGGCTAATTCTGGTAAGAAGATAGGTCGATGACAAAATCTGGTTATGGAACTTAGTAGGACTGATCGTGCTCACGCGCCTTACCTACGCCCATGCAGGAAACGCAAGACGCAGTTGCCGAGGGATCTTAAATGCTTGATATTTATGCAACTATTAAAATTAAGATTTCTCCCTATGGTCGAAATGACAAATTCATCAGAGGTTCCTTAGGTAGAAAATAAGCTTTTGTTATTCTGGGGTCCAGATAACCATCCAGATAACCAAGATCGGAATAGTTCTATATATAGAAAAAATTAAAGAGTGCGTTGACAATTAGATTCATCACCATTTATCACCAATAACTTTTAATTTGATTACCTGCTAATTTTATTAAATAATTATTCATGCAGTGTTACCCAGTAAAAACTATTTATCCTCGGATGGAGTTGTATTAGTATCAGTTTTTGATCATTCCTGAAAAGCACTATTATCAGGAACTCCATATATACCTACAGGGATTCTGCCCTGGTCAGAAAGGAAGAACGAAATGCCAGTTAACTATACAGATCTTGAATTTGCATTTGATTTTGTAAGCTCCGGCCAGACTGGAGAACACGAGGCATATTTAAATATTCAGACGGGCCAGACATATTGGTACTCTGAGTATGGCGATAATGAAGAGGAACTACCAGATGACATTGACGATGAAAATAAATACATAATGATACCGCATAAAAATGAACTGGATTTAGGTAAAAAACTTGTCCTTAGGTTTACATATGAATATTTACCGGATGAAGAAGATAAGATTGAATCAATATTCCGCCACAAAGGTGCCTATCATAAATTCAAAAGCATTCTTGAAGCTAAAGACATGATTGAAAAATGGTACGAATATGAAAATAATGCACAAAAAAAAGCAATCTACGAATGGTGCAAATCAAATGGCGTAAAAATTAATGGCTAAGCGTAGATTCTAATCTCTGTGTTCAGACAGTACCTTGCCACTTACCAGCGATTCTTTTCAAACATCCACAGCTATAGGCAGAGCCGTAGTATATTTTATCTGCTCCATGGCAAAACTGGATACGACGCTTGATAACTCGATCCGATCGATAAGCTTTTTATAAAACCGGTCATAGGCTTCAATGCTGCTGACAGCAACCCGTAACAGATAGTCTATTTCTCCGCTCATTCGATAGATCTCCATGACCTCTGGCAGTTGTTTCACCTCCTTGTTAAAGCGCTCTATCCACTCCCGGGTGTGCTGGTCAGTTTTGATCGCCACGAACACTGTGACGTTGGCGTTTACCTTATTAGAATCCAGCAGCACGACCCTGGCTCTAATGACGCCATTTTCTTCAAGTTTTTGAATACGTTTCCAGCAGGGGGTTACGGACAGAGGTATCTGCTCAGCGATTTGCTTAACCGTGAGACTGGCATCGGTTTGAAGGAGATTCAGAATTTTCTTATCTGTGGCATCCATAAATTATTTTCCTCATATATACAATATAAATAGTTTATTTTACCTTATAACCTATTTTTCGCGATAATATAATAATTATTTTCTACAAATTGCCAAATTTATAAAATATTGTTGTAGACTAATCTTGTCAATTAACAGACAGGATCTGAGCAGGAGATATCAATGAACTCAATGTCACAGCAGCTGGAAATCGTGGGACTGCCACCCTATATCGGCAGCTGGAGCGTGGTCAGCCTTCCCGGCTTTGCCCATGGGGTTATCAACCGCTGGCAGAGAAACCATGGGAGCCTGCCCTCACAATTTGTGTTGATCGCCTGCCCACAGGTGGAAGTCAACGCTATTGGTGGCCTGCCTTCCCGAGTCAGGGAACTCACGAATGCACGTGTCCGCATCCAGCATTTCACCGGCTGTCACAAACTCTATCTAGTCATTTTATTACTGGGTGACGACGCCGAAGTGCGCCGTGAAGAAATCCAGAAATTACTTTCATGGTCTGAGGGTTATCAGGTGGAATTAAGCAATGGGATGCCCCGCTTGCAGTTCATCGAAGCCATCGAAGAAAACGACCAGGCTGATGGCCAGGATAAAGACTATTAAAGGTGAGGGAGTAACTGCTGTCTATTTACGCGTCATTCCCGCGTAGGCGGGAATCCAGTAATCGTGACTAGTATACCAATCAATAACTTAATGGATACCTAATGTAATTTGAATGCTTCGCATGCTTGATTTACGTGTCATCTCGGCAACCGCTCCTGCGTTGCTCTAACTACCTACATCCCTGTAGGCGTTTACACGCAAAAACGGTATCACGCTATTCATGTATTCGATTTCATGTTCATATACAGTTCAACATCATACAAATCACAGTCTGCACCGAATCCCATATAGATCAGCTTTGCCTGGTTTTGTTGAGCAATGTATCTATCAGGTCCATTGGCAACGGAAACACAATGGTGTTCGTTCTTTCACTGGCGATTTCCGTCAGTGTTTGCAGATAACGCAACTGCAGGGCCTGGGAGTTTAGCGATAGTATTTTAGCCGCTTCCAGTAATTTCTCGGCTGCCTGCATTTCACCTTCCGCATGGATCACCTTGGCACGACGAGTACGCTCGGCTTCGGCCTGTTTGGCAATGGCACGAATCATACTTTCATCCAGGTCCACATGTTTAATTTCTACGTTAATTACCTTAATGCCCCAGGCATCAGTCTGTTGATCCAGTACTTCCTGAATATCTGCGTTCAATCGTTCACGTTCAGCCAGCATTTCATCCAGTTCGTGCTGCCCGAGAACCGAACGCAATGTAGTTTGAGCCAGCTGACTGGTGGCCTCATAAAAGTGTTCCACCTGAATGATCGCTTTATCAGGTTCAATAACGCGAAAGTAAACCACGGCATTCACATGAACCGATACATTATCCCGCGAGATGACATCCTGGCTAGGTACATCCATGACGATAGTGCGCAAATCGACTCTCACCATTTGCTGAATCAGTGGAATGACAAGAATGAAGCCAGGACCTTTTACTTTCCAGAACCGGCCCAGCATAAAAATGACACCGCGTTCATATTCACGCAAGATACGTATAGCACTAAAAAATATCAGCAATACGACGGTCAAAACCACATACAAGGAATAAGCTGTCATCACTCACCCTCCTCTGTTGAAGATGGCATCGGTTCCACCTGCAGAACCAGTCCATTAACAGCAGTCACCCTGACCTGCTGACCTTTATATAAAGGCATGTCCGACTGTGCATTCCAGGTCTCACTGTGTATGGATACACTGCCTTTGTTGTCAAAATCATTTATTACCGTGGCATAACCACCAACCAGTTCTTCAATACCACTCACAATGGGCCTGTGCCTCGCCTTGATCGCCAGGCCAATTATGACTATAAATATCAGTACATTGATTAGAGCAAAGGTGATAATGATTGAGATATCTATGCCAAAACTGGGCGCTTCGGTATCCATCAGGATAATTGAGCCTATGACGAATGAAACAACACCACCTATACCCAGAATACCAAAACTTGGTTGAAAGGCCTCCGCTACCATCAGACTTATACCAAGTAGAATGAGCGCCATGCCGGCATAGTTAATGGGCAATAACTGGAACGAATACATTGCCAGTAGCAGTGAAATAGCACCAATAGTGCCAGGCAAGATTGCACCGGGATTCGAGAACTCCAGAATCAGACCGTAAATACCGATCAGCATCAAAATATAAGCCACATTGGGATTGGTAATCACAGCCAGCAACTGAGTACGCCAGTCTGGTTCAAGCTGTGTCACCGTTAAGCCGGTAGTGTTGATGGTGCGCTTATGTCCCTGCACCTCGACTTCACGCCCATTAACCTGCTTCAACAGCTCAGTCATATTTTCGGCAACAATATCAATGACCTCAAGCGTTAAAGCTTCACTTGCAGGCAAACTCGCCGCTTCACGCACAGCCTTCTCTGCCCATTCCTGATTGCGGCCACGCATCTGCGCCAGACCGCGAATATAAGCTGCTGCATCGTTGATGACCTTGCGTTTCATAGTATTGCTGCCTGAATCAACTGGTGGCTTTTCTTCAGCGTTTTTTGGTTTTTCTTTTGGTTCTGGCGGTGAAATACCTCCAAGCTGTACCGGGGTGGCGGCCCCCAGATTGGTGCCTGGCGCCATCACTGCAACATGGCTGGCATAGAGAATATAGGTGCCGGCACTGGCAGCACGGGCTCCGGAAGGTGCTACATAAACCGCTACCGGCACGTGTGAGCCGATGATATTTTTAATAATACGACGCATGGACGTATCGAGACCGCCGGGGGTATCCATGCGAATAACAATGAGTTCTGCCGGCTGTTTGTTTGCCGCATCCAGTGCGCGCTGCACATAGTCATCGGTGGCAGGCCCAATAACTCCCTCAACAGTCAGTTCAATAACGATGCGATTATCTGTTGCCGGATCCGGAGCGGCAGCCAAAAGGACACCGGCTACAAATAGTAGTGCAATAAACAGGAGGCTATGTTTTGATCTGATCATATGAACAAAGCTATCTTCTCATGATTTAAAGCTGTCGGATTGATCTAATTTTAGTCTTAAGCCCCCACCATTACCAGACCGATCTCCGTAGTTAACATTACAAAAACCAGGCTGTTATTGTCTCCAGGGAACATCTGATCTAGAAGGCATGTCAGAATCACCTGGATATTCACTTAACCCATTGAAAAAACGTAGCAAAATACTCAGTTACAACTTAATTCATACATTCACTTTTACTATAGACTTCCGATGAATTAAATCGGTATTATTCAGTCCAATGAAATCTGAAAATGCTAATTATTCACGCCGAGGCCACGCCATGAAAACACTAATGATGACAATGTCGCTTTTGATGCTAACCCTGCTCCAGCCAGCACAGGCATCAGACGTAGCTAAGGAACAACGCTGGGCTGATCAAATAGTGGATGATTTGATCGATGGCGAGGCTGAATGGCTGGATCTGGGTGAGCACAAAGCGCTGGCCATTTACACTGAATCTACCGCCGATAACACCAGGGGCGGCGTAATTGTTATTCACGGCTCTGGCGCTCACCCGAACTGGCAGGATGTGGTACTCCCCCTACGCACAATACTACCGGAACACGGCTGGTCCACCCTGTCCATACAGATGCCGGTACTTCCAAATGATGCAGAATACACTGAGTACGCACCCCTGTTCGACGAAGTGGCCCCGCGGATTAATGCTGCCATTAAAAACCTGCAGGCTAAAGGTATCACTAAAATCAGCATTGTTGCCCATAGCCTGGGTTCGGCCATGACTGCTTACTATCTGGCTAACAATAAAAACTCGAGTATAAAATCTTTCGTTGCTGTCGGCATGCCTGGCCCTCGTGAAGACAAGCGCATGGATACTGTACTGGCGCTACAAAAAATTAACATTCCAGTGCTGGATTTGTATGGTGAAAACGACCTGGACTATATCCTTGAATCCTCCAGCCAACGCAAGCAGGCTGGCTCACACAATAAATACTACTCACAGCAGGTGATCGCCGAAGCCAATCATTTTTTCATCAACAAAAACGATGAACTCATCAGGAGTGTAAATCTCTGGCTCCGGAAATATTAAACCATTTAAAGATTTTACAGTTAAGCAAGAAAAGACGACAGGGCGGAGTCACGGGATAATCCATTTGATTATCACCCCCTCCAAACTGCAATACAAAATTTTATTAATCAACAACCACATAGAAGGAATTATTTATGCGTTTCTCCCTGTTTATTATGCTGTTGTCTTTCTCAATACAGTCATATTCCGACCAGATAACTTATAGAACTGATCTTAACCCAGCAAGGTACGATACAACTCTTAAAAAGCAAATTCAATCAGAACTTAAAATAAATATCGATGATAAAGATAATTCGATGTACTTCTACTCATCCGAAGAAAAAGGTATGTTTGGTTTTATGCTAACCAGCGAGCAAACCAGGGAACTGGTCAACAGCATTGAAAAATATATAACATGGAATAAAAGAGCCACTACCGAAAAAATTAAGCTAGAAAAACAAATCTCAATTATTACAAGCCAGTTAACTTACTGGAAGACAGGTAATGCAAACTGGACCTACGGAGATAACACTAACATCAAGTCAGTATTCCTTTCTCTGAAAGATCAGGGACATCAATATGTTCTGGTGTTTTCTCAAACCAGGTCGGTAAAAGACCCATCTGTCACACATAATCCAGAATCATTATACTTTAGCTATAACGAGGCCCAAAAACTGCTTTCTGTTTTTTCTGATAGAGCCATAGCCGAATTTCTGGAAGCATCCAGAAAACAAAAAGCCATAGAGTCCAACTTTAAGTAATCACAATATCTATGGAGCCTCTGATTAATTCTATAATTGTTCAGAGGCTCCCAAAGGTAAGTTCAGTAAGTGGTCAGCATTAAGGCTACTAAGGGCCTTAGGCTCCCCTGACCCTGCCCAGTAGTTCCAATGATTCAGTTTAGCGAGTAAGAATTTCTCCATATTCTTACTCAGAGCTATTCGTTGTTTAACTCATGCAGTTGAGAAAGCATGGCTGAGATCGATATAAAGCCATTATTAAACTGCCAACTTATCAGGATCATTTATTAAACAGCACACACCAATCTGTTAGCCGATATGAAGAAATCGCATAGTCTTTACTATTCTATATTAATACTTTTCTTACTGTCAGGTACTGGCTGTAAACACATTTCAGAAACACAGAATCAATATACTGAGTTTTTTCAATCTCTACAGGGTAACTGGAAAGGATGCGCGGATGAAACACCTGTAGGGCCACGACCCTATGACATACATTTCCAATTCAACAAACAAGGTCATTTAAATGGTACGGCACGCCCAGGACCTGTTTCTGATCACCATTGGTCATATCAAATGAATGGTGGTGTACTCTGGATAAAATTTCTTTCTACCTTTCGCGACAATCAGGTTCCAACCTGGTTATCGGCAGTCTCAATCGACGGGCCGATGGTCACGTTTCGATCAAACAAAGTACGTAAATTAAAAGTTGAAGTTACGATTATAGATAACACACAAAACATAGAAATATATTTACACAACAAACCACATGTAAGCATTCGTCTTGCACGAGTCGATGTTATGAATAACACAAGGAGCGATTGTGAATAAGTTTAAAACTGTAGCCTGAGTTTCCCCCAAGAGCGCTGGTTTTCAGTTTCATAACCAACATGCACATAATTAATTGAGTTCTGTTGACTGGAAAAGAATAACGTGGGAATCTTTCCCGTTTTTAGTCACATGGAAACATGTGACTTAATATCACTTATTTCCTATGTGATTGTTCCATATAGTATTTTTCTACTCCTCACAAAACAATAGAAGCCTTCAGTCCTGTCACGAGGCCATCATATGAAGCCTTTCTTAATTACCATCTGCCATGACTTGAACTACATTTATCTTAAGCCAATCCATTGGTATGTATTACTGCAATCCAGTTCAAATACCTACGCATTCAAATAAACTGGAGTAGGGCAATATCAAAACTTTTTGCTTAATATGAGATTTGTCATGAACAAAATAGAATTACTTTCAGAACTTAATAACGCTATAGATGCTCATAAAAAATGGGTCGACAATGCACATTCGCTTATAGAAGGCATAATACTCGACAAAACCTTAGTTCCTGTGGTTGCTACCGAATGTAAGTTTGGTCAGTGGTATTACGCACAAGGCCAGACATTAAAACGTATTACCTATTTCAAGGAAATTGAAAAGCTACATAATGAGGTACATAAAACCTATATGGATATATTCGCCATTTTATTTAGCGAAAATCAACAAGCATTTGCGATGAATAGTACGATACTCGGAAAATTATTTGGCCACGCTCATAATAAGACAGAGGATGACAAGCTATTAGCTAGTGACAAATACCATATACTAGAACGTCAATCGCAGCAAATGATCAAAAAACTGCATCAGTTAAAAAAACTTGTAAATGCAATGAGCGAAGATCAGCTGGAGAGTTTCCTGAACATGTCTTGAAGGCAGTTCAATTCAAGGTGCTGGAGTGATTTAAATTTAACCAGTAACTTTCGCAATCGGGGACAGGATCTAATCTTAACCTGTCACCTGGCAGTTGCCTCGTATTTATTATATTATCCCGGCCGTGAATAGTTTTGGCGTGAATCAAACCACGGTATCACGACGCATTGCACGCTGGAACAGCAACCTGGGAAAAACTTATTTCTGCGCAGCGGCAAACAATGGCTAATTCCCCCTGTCAGTGAGCGCCTGGTAAAAATCAGCCGAGTAAAACTTCATGGCACTTAAAGCAACCGTATACAAAGCTGATCTTCAAATATCAGATATGGATAGACACTACTATCAGAATCACTCTCTAACATTGGCACAACACCCTTCTGAAACCACTGAACGCATGATGATACGGTTACTGGTGTTTACATTGCATGCACATGAAGATTTGGCGTTTACACGGGGCCTGAGCTCAGATGACGAACCCGATATATGGTTAAAGCTTCCGACGGGAGACATTGATATATGGATTGATCTGGGGCAACCGGATGAGAAACGAATTCGAAAAGCCTGTGGTCGCTCACGTGAGGTATTTATTTACACCTATACAGAACGTAGTGCCGATGTGTGGTGGAAACAGATAAATAACAAGTTAGAGCGGTTTGATAACCTTCATGTTATCTCATTACCCGAAAATACAGGGCCCGCACTCGCCCAGATGGTACAACGGACAATGACTTTACAATGCAGCATCCAGGACAATGAAGCATGGTTTGGGGATGAACAAAATAACCTACATATAGTACCGGTAGTACTCAAATGAGATGATTGGCCTGCAGACCTGAATACTAAAAGCATTAGAATAGACCAGAAGTAGATTTCCCCAGTATAACGGAAGCTTTTTGTTAGCTTTTTTCCTCGTCGCCCTCCTTTTTTCTCAAATTGACACCAATCTAGATTACAATAATGCATATTTTCAACTTCATACTATTGAGGCTCCATGTCGATCAAGCAGTACGACCTGTTAATAGTGGGTGCCGGTGTATCTGGCAGCGCCTTACTCTATTTAAGCACCAAATATACTGATATTAAGCATATTGGTATGATTGAAAAATATGCAGCACCTGCCAGGGTGAACTCTCTTTCCAGCAATAACAGCCAGACCTTGCATTGTGGTGATATTGAAACCAATTACACTCTGGATAAAGCCCTTAAGGTGAAGCGTGCAGCTAATATGCTACGCAATTACGCCGTTTCTCAGCCAGATGCTCATCATATAATCTTCAAATATTCAAAGATGGTTCTAGGGGTTGGAAAAAAAGAATGCCAGTTGCTAAAAGCCCGATTTGAGATATTCAGTCCACACTACCCTAAACTCAAACAGCTCAATAAAAAGGAAATAGCAAAAATAGAACCCAATGTGGCAATGAATGGTGAGAAATTTCGTGATGAAGAAATTATTGCGCTTGGTTCTACCAATGAATATACCGCGGTTAACTTTGAGGCACTATCACGATCCTTCGTAAGACAGGCGGAACTTGAAGCCAGAAAACACCCTGAACAATCTATCGATATTAATTACAATGAAAATGTTAACCATATAAAAACGGATGAACACGGATTTATTGTTGAAACACAGGGCACCTGCTATCGTTCAAAATCACTGGTCGTATGCGCGGGAGGACATAGTCTGAAGCTTGCCCACGATATGGGTTATGGTCATCATTATTCGGTGATGCCCATTGCCGGCAGCTACTATTTCACGCCCCATGTTTTAAACGGAAAAGTATATACTGTTCAGAATGATGCGCTACCCTTTGCTGCAATTCATGGTGATCCCGATGTCCTGGTTCCCGGCTCCACACGCTTCGGCCCTACTGCGCTCGCTTTACCCATTCTGGAAAGATATAACCTTAAAACACTACCCGATTTTCTTCAGGTATTTCGTTTTGATCGTAAAGTGGCCAAAGTTCTTATTGACTTATTCAGCGTGAAAGATATTCGTAATTACATGTTTAAAAACATGTTGTTTGAAATTCCTCTGATACGTAAATTTTTATTTCTAAAAGACGCCCGAAAAATAATTCCTTCACTCAAATTCGGTGATCTGAAATTTGCAAGAAAAGTGGGCGGCATTCGCCCCCAGTTGATCGATAAGGATCATTGTAAGTTACTGATGGGCGAAGCCAAAATAGATACGGGCATAGGCGCTATCTTTAATATGACACCATCTCCTGGCGGCACTTCCTGCCTGGAAAATGCCGAGATCGATATGCGGACAATCGTTAAATACCTTGGTGCAACGGTTGATGAACAAACACTACAAAACGACCTGCTATTTGACGACCATCAGCACAGTCAGGATGACCTTCCGGGTTATCTAATTAGTGGAGAGAACGCTACTTAAAAAACCAGTGAGGTAAAAATAGAGTTTCTAAATTTAACAGTAAAAATGCTCTGATTACAGACTACTTCTCACATCACCTCACCCAGAAATGAGCCCAGTTCCATATCCACACCAAGGATATGGCCAGTTAACCAGTGCTCCAGAAACTCAATTTCTTCACTTGAAACCGATTTGCCCTGCTCAAGAAACTTATGCTGGAGCGCCCTGGCGCTTTCGATTAGCTGCTGGTGATCAGCCTTGTGCTCAGCCATACCCTGATAATCATACTTCAGCATCAACCGCTCTTCATGCCTGAAATGCCAGATTGTACAGCTGATCAGCTCTTCCAGCACCGCATCGATATAGTCTGGCGTATCGCCTTCTGTTACAGAATGATTGAGCATATTAAACAGCTCTACAAGTTTGCGGTGATCGTCGTCGATTTCCTTGACCTCGACACTCAGGGTGTTATCCCAGATTAAATCTTTCACAGGCTCTTCTCCTGATAGGTTATCTTAGATAGTTTTATAATCGATAGTTTTGATACAGCATTGTGTCAAAGACCACTGTCTCTGCCCCATCCCTTTATGATAAAAACCATAAAACCCGATTAATCCTTGTTCAGTTGGCGTTTCCCCGCCTGCACAGAGCGATAATATCGACCCAAATCACGGTCTCGGGCTCTTTTTTCAGCCAGAGTGGCTTTATTAAACGCCTGTTCCTTCATCAGTTTAAGATAACTGGTCAACCTCCGCTCGTCCAGGCTTCCCGCATCAATCGCTGCGCGCACGGCACAACCTGGCTCAGCCTGATGCTGGCAATCCGAGAATTTACATTGGCTGGCTAATTCACTGATCTCCGAAAATGTCTCTTCAATCCCATGCTCACAATCGGCCAGCTGTAATTCCCTCATACCCGGGGTGTCCAGTAATAAACCCCCGGCTGGAAGCAGGTGCAGGGAACGCCCGGTAGTGGTGTGACGACCTTTATCATCATCTTCCCGGATAGAATGGGTTTGCTGTATGGCCTTGCCAGATAAGGTATTAATAATAGTCGATTTACCCACCCCCGATGAACCCAACAGGGCTACCGTATTACCCGCACGACACCAGGCCTCAAGTTGGCCAACACTGTCGGGATCAAGACTGTTAACCATAACAACATTGAGCATTGGATCAAGACCCTGCACCTGTTCCGCATACACCTGCGGATTATCACAGGCATCGGCTTTGGATAGCACCACTACAGGCTCAACATCGGCCTCATTGGCCAGGGCTAAATATCGTTCGATTCGATTGAGGTTGAAATCCTGATTCATTGAACACACCACAAATACCGTATCGATATT
>CBDULX010000082.1:0-13077 GCA_965368175.1 uncultured Gammaproteobacteria bacterium
GTCCTGCCCTAATGCGGAACTAAGCCACAGGGATGTGGTGAATGCCGATAATGCACGACTGCAAGGATGCAGGAGGTAGAACGACTCAGGAGACAAAGTCGAGGAGCAATTATCGGCCACGAATTACAAAAAACGTAATTCGTTCAAACATCCTCGCAGATTAAATTGCCTGGAGCAATTTAAAACATAATCATGCTTTTAAGATTATGGCCCACAGGGTGAAGGGCAGGAGGCCCGAAATAAAGCCTCCTCATAAATCACTCCCTCCTCAGCTTACTCCAAAGGGGTTCTTGCGTGTGAAGATGACACGTAAATAAGCAGCGCAAAGCGCACAAGTTATATTGTGCTTTTACGCTATTAATTCCCCATTGATCAAGCCGAGGAGAAAATGAGAAATGTGCAGGCTTTCTGCGAGCATGTCTGACGAGCGGTGTTTGCGAGGAGTTGCGCAGCAGGCACATTTATCATGCAGCGACAAGGGAACCCTTCATGACTTTTATGAAGGGCTTGTGAATTGGGGCGGCATTTTGTTGCCTACTTATTTTTTGCTGCAGAAAAATAAGTAGGTCGCCAGCGAGGCGAAACCAATGTTCTGGAACACAACATAAATGAAATAATAATTCAATGACATGGCAATAAAGATACCCTAATACTCCCTCCCCTTTAAACCAATCAATATTATTTGATATTTTATTAAATCGAAACTTGCCAAACACAACCCCCACAAGCAAAATACCACACTCCCCTCCAGCCAGTATTTTTTACAAAATAATGGTGTCAATCAGTGGATACTCTTGAATGCATAAAAAGGCGTCAGTCCATCCGTGGTTTTAAACCCGATCCTGTACCCCGTGAATTATTGCTAAAAATCATTGAAACAGCCAGTTACAGTCCGTCCTATAAAAACACCCAGCCCTGGGAAGTAATGATTGTATCGGGTGAAAAGAAACGGGGACTAAGCAGTATGCTGCTAGAATTGCTGGAACAAAACACCAAACCCAGACCGGACTTAATCGAACCTGCCAACTGGCCGCAGACCCAACAAAACCGCATTAATCAGTTGTATGAAAAACGCGGCAAAGCCACCGGGCTTGACCTGACAGACCCTGCCATTATTAAAAAGTCTAAAATGGCAAATTTCAGGTTTTATAATGCACCCAATGCCCTGTATTTTTATCAGGATGCATCATTATCCAGCTGGTCGTTGCTGGACATTGGCATGTTTATCCAGAGTGTCATGCTGGCTGCCAATGCTCTGGGCTTAGGCACTGTACCACAGGCATTTGCCGTTGATTATGCACCACAGGTAAAAACGTTTTTGTCCATTCCCGAGGACAAACGACTGATTGTTGGTATGTCGCTGGGCTATCCTGACAGAGAAGCGCCTATCAACCAGCTCCGGACCGACCGTGCTGGTACCGATGAACTGATTACGTGGCTTGAATAAAAACGAACCTCTATCATTTAGATAAATTATTAGTTGCATATACAACTTTTTACACCTATATTACTCTTATGTTTGAACGCTGCCTCTATTTCAATTTAAACGCCCTGACCCGCAAAGTAAATCGGATATGGGATCAGGCTTTTGCAGAATATGACCTGTCCCCGGCCCATGGCTATTTACTACGACTGGTACTTGCCGAATCGGGGCTCAACCAGAAACAACTGGCAGAACAGCTTAAGTTGAATAAATCCACCATCACCCGTTTTATTGATGTTCTGGAACAGAAAAAACTGGTTAAACGTAAAAGAGCCATGACTGAAGATGCCAGAGAACAGATCATCATTGCCAGTAAAAAAGCTGAAAAAATACAAAAAAGCCTGGAAGATACAGGCAATGCATTATACCAGCAGATGCAACAAAAACTGGGTGATGATGAGCTGATACAGCTTGTCAAACAGTTAAAATCAGCCACAAAAAAACTGTAATATTTTTTATATACATAGTTGCATATACAACCTTATAGGAGACCAAAAATGATTAATTCCACTCCGATTAACGGCCATGAAATCAATGCGGATAAAGGTTCTCCCTACGCCGCTCTGGTACAGTTCTACCATGCCTTCAATCAGGCCGATATGACACTAATGTCACAGAACTGGTTACCTGACGAACAAGCATCAATGTCAAACCCACTGGGAGGTATAAAGCGAGGATGGAATGAGATCAGCGACGTCTATAAACGAATATTTAACGGTCCTGCACAGGTCTATGTGGAATTTTACGATTACAGTATTCACCAAACTGACAATATGTTCTGTGCGGTAGGTAGAGAACGCGGCTTTTTCAAACTGGGTGATACAGAAATTGAACTGGCAATACGTACGTCCCGAACATATACACTCAAAGATGATTTATGGAGACAATTGCATCATCATGGATCGATAGACAGGGCTGAATTACTGAAGGCCTATCAACAGGCCGTATTACATCATTGATTGTATAAACAGCTAAGACTAGTTTAGAGATGAAGTTAGCGTGAGCGACCTGCGCCTCGAAATATTCAATCAGATCCACTTTGCAAAAATTTACAGAACTCTCTAAATTCATAAAGACTCGGATCATCATTGAGGTGGTTGATACAATATTCTGACGCCTGAATGACTATATCCGGTTTAATATTGGCCACACTTAACTCGTTTGACCAACTATTCCCCCATATAGCTCTTCTCTCGTGGCCTGGCCATTTATGCCTGAAATCCTCGTGCACTTTTGAAACCACGGCTTTAAGGTCCCTGGTCAGCCATTTAGCATTATCTGTCATTGCAAACTCCAGATCTTTCATCATTTACAGGGAAACACTGTTTTAACGGTTAGGCTATTTAGTGAATACCTGGGACACAGGCATCAATAACCAGTATTTCCTCAGTCAGCATGTGTACTGACAAACGACCATTCGCCTGGAAACATCCAGGAAACTCTGGTCGTTATAACTATATTTTAGAACGAAATTCTAAAAATGCATGTAAGAAATATCTGATTTTTATGTAAGACAGCTATCTGAATTTGTATATAGCAGCAGAATTAATAGTATTTTTATATGACAAATGAAATATCAATAGACTAAATTAATCAAACATCCAACAACAGATGATAACTGGCAATGCGCATCCCATGCTTAAGGTAAAACCGATGTGCATCAAATCGCTGTACACCTGAGTCCAGATGCAGTTGCATGCACTGGTTGCTTTTAGCAAAATCGATTAAAGCATTGAGTATTTTTTCACCTGCACCCTGTGACCGATGTTGTTCATCAGTGGTTACCCAGATGATTTCCATCTGTATCTTCCTTTTTTTCAATTATTTTCCACTGTTCATTAATGTATTCAACCTCATGCCTGGCCCAGTTGGCAAATGCTTCCCGGGTACAGCTTGCGGTTACCTGACGGTCTGGGCCGGTAATTATTTTATATATCACCATATCTTTCTTGCCGATTTCGGCGACAGATTCATCGATCACTCGACGCACTTCACCAGCTCCGGCGTAAGGACCATGAATATAATAATGCCCCAGCTTAATGTCATCTGACTTCAGGCGCATATCCATAGCGTGCTGGCTGGCACGTAAATAAATATTTTCCAGTTCTTCTTCAGATATATCGGCAAAAGACTGCATCGATTTCAGAGCAAATTCCAGATCACGACGAGGAATCCGGCCAATACCGGCATCACTGGATTGCCTCAGGGCCGCTGTAGTCGTTTCAGAGGTTGACAGTGCCGAAGGATAGCGACGCCAGCTGAAAGGATAGTTCACCAGCCAGGCCATCAACAGGATAATGCTGGCATTGATCATTACCGGTGTCAGAACAAATCCGAAGCCGAGGGCTTGAATATCAGGCCCACCCACCACCGCCGCCAATGCAGTAGCACCTCCTGGTGGGTGGATACAGCGCAGATAATACATAACAGCTATGCTGATACCCACAGCCAGAGCTGCAGCCAGCAACATATCCGGAACCAGCAAACGGACTGTAACACCAATTACAGCCGAAATAACATGCCCGCCAAATACAGGCCAGGGCTGAGACAAAGGACCATGAGGCACTGCGAATAACAACACCGCTGAAGCCCCCATGGATGCCACAATCAATGACGCTGATGGGACGGGTACATACAACTGGGTAATGAACAAGATGGCATAAATACCAATAAAACCGCCAACGGCCGAGATTATTTTTTCCTTATGCGGTGTAACATCAATCTGTACACCCAGCAATTTTTTCATATGATTTAATGGATTTTTTTAAAGTGGAAATAATTGAACTTCTGTTCTTTTTCTGCCGGAGTGATGTGTAATTCATAATGCACATCCAGTAGTTCATATGCATCCCCCAGTTCGCTGGATATTTTATTTGCATCATACTGAACTATATCCAGGCCGCTGCATTTTTCCGGCCCACCAATGGCAAAGGTGGCTATGATAATATGTCCACCTGTCAGTAACCCCTGCTGCAAACATTGTTTATACTTTTCACGATCTGCCGAATCGGTTAAGAAGTGAAATACCGCACGATCATGCCAGCATTCAAACTTGCGACTGGGCTTGAACTCAGTGATATCCTCGATAAACCATTCAACCTGTGACTGCTGATCACCCAGACGAGCCTGAGCATGCTGAATCGCCGAAGACGACAGATCCAGTACAGCCAGATTACGGTAACCCTGATCCAGTAAATGGTCCACCAGCCTGGAAGCGCCCCCTCCAATGTCAATTATGGCAGCATCTTTATTAATGCCCGAGTCATTGATCAGTTGCAGCGACAGCGATGGTTCATTCTGGAACCAGCTGACCTCAAGCGGGACTTTGTCGGTATAAACCTGTTCCCAATGTTTCTTACGACTCATATCTGACCTCTGATGTTCCTGGAAGACAGACTATATCAGGACTTGCACTCTACCAACAATGCCTGAAGTTCTGGAATACAGGATCCACAGTTGGTTCCAGCCTGTAACAGCTCACCCAAACCTTCCACCGTATTCACTCCCTTCTCCTGAATAGTTTTGATCAGGGTATTGCGACCAACGCCAAAACAGGCGCAGATTGCAGCGCCGGCATCTTCAGTGGTATCACCGGGACGTCCGGATAACAGAAACGCTTTATCCTGCTGACTAAGTATTTCCTTATCGAACAAGGCCATGAGCCAGTCGCGATTAGGTAACACATGGTCGGGACCAATAAATACACAACTTTCCAGATGATCACCAACCAGTCTGGCGGCTCGGTACTGTTTTCTGGCGGAGTCGAAATATTCCATCCAGGCCACATCTTTATCATGTGCACAAAGCATTTGCCGAGCATGTTCCGCCCAGCTGCCTGGTATATCATTGCCTGCGATTTCATAGCGCCAGAGACCATATCCTTTACTCAGATTCCAGTAATCCTGTGAGGCCATCTCAAATCGTCTGCGCGATAATAAAAAACCATACCAGGCTGCCTGATAAGGCACTATATTCACCGGTGTATGTTTGAACTCAGGCTGACCGGAAACAGGATCCCGATCAGGATTAACCAGTGCACTGGAACGGGCATTACCCGCATAACGATCATTCCAGTGCATGGGCATGAACACCATTCCTTGCAGCACATCTTCAGTCACCCGGCCTCGGACTACGGCTTCTCCCCAACGGCTACTGAGTTTAACCAGCTGGCCATTCTCAATCGAAAACCTTATTGCATCTGCAGGGTGAATTTCAACAAATGCTTCGGGCTCATGGAACGACAAACGGGGAGATTTTCCAGTACGTGTCATGGTGTGCCACTGGTCTCTCAAACGACCGGTATTCAACACCAGCGGATATTTGTTATCCGGTGCATTAGCTGGAGTCCGTGGTGAAACAGAAACAATTCGAGCCTTACCGTTTGGAGTGAAAAAGTGACCATCTTCAAACATGCGCTCGGTGCCTGCAGGCCTGTTAAAGGTTATCGGCCATTGTAAGGGCAAAAACTGATCGTAGGCCCTGGCATCCATTTCCGCCAAAGCAGAAATATCTAAATCACGACTGCCGTTATTATCCTTACCGGTAAGGGCGGCATATTCCTGAAAAATTTCTCCTGGTGATTGATAGCTGAATTCATTCTTAAAACCCATTTTCTGTGCCACCCGAGAAATAATCCACCAGTCCGGTTTAGCTTCACCGGGCGCATCCACAAATGCACGCTGGCGAGATAATCGCCGTTCTGAACTGGTGACCATACCATCTTTTTCACCCCAGGTGGACGCAGGCAGCACAACATGGGCATAGGCTGTAGTATCGGTATGTTCCATGCAATCAGACACCACCAGAAACTTGCATTTTTCCAGTGCCTGGCGCACTCGATTGTTGTTCGGCATACTCACCGCCGGGTTGGTGCCAATCACCCACAATGCCTTGATTTTATCATCCAGTATTGCGTCAAATAACTCGACCGCCTTATAGCCTTCCTTATCGGCGATGGTCGGTGATTGCCAGTGTTGCTGCACCAGTTTCCGGTGCTGTGGATTATCCAGCTCCATATGAGCTGTCAACTGGTTAGCCAGCCCACCCACTTCCCGGCCACCCATGGCATTGGGTTGCCCGGTAATGGAAAATGGCCCCATACCCGGTCTTCCGATACGACCACTTAACAGATGGCAATTGATGATGCTGTTGACCTTATCAGTGCCGGAACTGGACTGGTTGATGCCCTGGGAAAATAATGTAACGACCTTTTCCTTGCGGGCAAACAGGGCATAAAAATGCTCAACCTGCTTTATATCCAGCCCACAGACATCCGCAACCTGTTCGACAGAAGCCGAAGACTCGTAGGCTGCCTCCAGAGCCGATTCCAGCCCTTCGGTACAATTATCGACAAACAGTTTATTGATTTCTCCCCTGTCATTGAGATACACCAGTAAGCCATTAAATAACACTCCATCCATTCCGGATTTGATGGGCAGGTGTAAATCGGCAATTTCGCAACTAGACGTACGACGGGGATCGATCACTACGATGTCCAGGCCGGGATTGGCCAGTTTGGCCTGCTTGATGCGCTGATAGATCACCGGATGGCACCAGGCGGTATTGGAACCGGTAATTACGATCAGATTAGTGCGTTCAAGATCTTCATAACTACAGGGCACGGTATCTGTACCAAATGCCCGTTTATAGCCCGCCACCGCCGACGACATACAGAGTCGAGAATTGGTATCAATGTTTGCGCTACCGATGAAGCCTTTCATCAGCTTGTTCGCCACATAGTAGTCTTCCGTCAATAACTGACCAGACACATAAAAAGCCACCGCATCTGGGCCATGTTTATCCACTACCCGTCGGAAACTATCCGCCACAATGTCTATTGCAAAGTCCCAGTCTGCCGGCGCACCATTGACTGATGGGGACAGTAAACGTCCCTCATGAGATAGAGTTTCTGCCAGGGCTGCACCCTTTGAGCACAAACGCCCCATATTGGACGGATGATCAGGATCGCCTTTTACATCAAACCCGTCCTTTGTCTTTTGTACCAGTACACCACAGCCTACCCCACAATAAGGGCAGGTTGTTTGAGTGACATCTGACATATATCAGATACTCCAGCTGAAATTATCAAAATTAATAGCCGCTAATATAGCAATATATATGCCAGATGCCTATTTCCCTTTTTTCACTTCACTCAGAACCATAAACAAAAAATTTCCTGATCGATGATTTAGATCAAGGTTAGTCAATGAGCCTTAAAGCAGGATAGTAAATGTAAAATATAAAGATTTGGGATGGTTTTCTAATCTATGGCTGATTATTCTGTCCATAGTTATAAACAAAATATATACCCAGAGCAATTTCCCTGCTGGTTATAAATTTTTTCGATTATGCATGAAATGAAAAAAGTATTTAGATAGTAAATAGAAGTAATAACTAATACACAGGAGTACATATCTTATTTAACATCCCATCAAACCAATATACCTACAGGAGCATCAAGTTATGCCAAAAACATGGGTTGTAGTTGCTGAAAGCAGTCGCGCCAAAATATTCGAACTCGACAATAAAAACACTCCACTTAAAGAACTCCAAGGTTTTGCACATACACCCTCCAGGGTCCATGAACAGGAATTAACCTCCGACTTACCAGGTAGAACCCATGATCGCCAGGGCCACAGCAGTCATAAGATGGGATCCCACACATCTGTTAAAGATCACGAGAGCATGGAGTTTGCCCGTACCATTGGTGGACATCTGAACAATGCAGTGAATAAGGGCAAATGTAAAAAACTGATTATCATGTCTCCACCCAGTTTCCTGGGTCATTTAAGGAAACAACTGAGTACAGAAACCAATAAGCACATAGTATCTGAAATAGATAAGAATCTGGTCAGGCATAACACCAAAGACATTCAGGCACACCTGCCCTATCATTTCTAAAATTTAAACATTAAAAAACCCGGACAGGTTCCGGGTTTTTTAGTGAATTTTTTTAATCAGATTTCGCAGTTTATCCCACAGATAGCATCACATTTCTCAGCAAAAACGTTAGACCTGACAATAAATAGCTTAGTGGAAACCACATACCTTTACATACTCTTTTGGGAGCAAGTCGAATTTGATAGCCCTGAATACAGAATGTGCAGAGTAGTCTATAACCGATGCGCTACTTTATAAAAATGTAACTATTTACACCAATTCATAGCATCTTAATAGCAACCTGCTATATTAATGATACTGTATAATATGTATAGTCTGATATAAGACGATTTCAATAGCATTCAAGCCATGTTACTAAAAAATAAGCTTAGGTTTGTGGGGATTCTGAATAAATGGCATGTAGATTTCTGGGTACACGTATCATCTGGTTAATGTTGATATTATTAATCAGTAACAATGTATTAGCACAATCTCTGATTCTAAGCGCCGCCCCCCGCGAATCGGTGACAGAAGGCCATAAATTATATGGACCGCTGGCAGATCACCTTGGGGAACTTCTAGGCGTTGAAGTTGAATACACTCATGCCAAACACTGGCTCAGATATCAGAGCGATATAAAAAAACGCAAATACGATTTTGTATTCGATGGCCCCCATCTCGCATCATGGAGAATAAAACACCTGAAGCACAAGCCTCTTGTCAAACTGCCAGGTACACTGGGCTTTTATATAATAACCCTGGCTGACAATAAGAAGGTCAACACACCGGAAGACCTTGTATATAAAAGAGTATGCGCCATACCGCCTCCCAATCTTACTTCTGTAATATTACTACAGCGCCTGAATGATCCGGTGAAGGAGCCTATTATTAATAGTATAAAGGGAGGAATGGACAAGATTTATAAGGCGCTGCTTGGTGGCGAATGTGAAGGCGCAGTAATACGTAATGTACTTTACGACAAAAAACTCACCGATGAAGAGCGGGCTAAAGTCAAAATCATTTATACAAGCCCCGAGTTACCCAACCAGGTACTTACCGTTTCTGATCGTGTATCTGAAGAAGATCAAAAGAAAATAATTGCCTCATTATTAACGGGTGACGGAATGAAAATCATGACACCAATTGCAAAACGCTTTGGAGGCGAGGATGTTACAAGCTTCGTAAAAGTAAGCCCATCAGAATACAACGGGTATTTTTCATTTCTCGAAGGTGTCGTGTTGGGCTGGTAATATATTTACCAGTACTTCAGCTAATGTCTGTCTAAGCCTGAAATACAATGCATCGATTAGCGTATTGATAGTTAATATTCACATTTGATCTGCTTTTTATTTTTGATTATTTATTAATGGATGTTCGGCTTACGAATGAATTTGCCAATCATTTCATTAAGAGGGTTTCTACGTTTCAGGACAGGAATCGGAGAACGGCTTCTGTAACCTATTTTGTCTTTCAGCTCCAGCAAACCCTGATGAAATTTATCAACCAGTAATCCCTGATCCATTATCTCAACCGCTATTTTTCTATTGCCATTGAACAATTCAGCACGCGCCAGATTGAGATAAAGGTCGCCATCTTCAGGATCACCTTTCAGAGCATCACTGCAAAGTTCAATGCCATCAGTATAACCATTAAGGACACGGCTGAACCCATAAAAAGACTGATATTTATATCGGTTAGGATCATTATTGTCTGCAGCTGAACAGGCTTGCTCAAAATAACGTTCTGCAGCGGGAGTAGAACGTTCTTTGAGGTACTCCAGACCATCCATAAAATCACGGCTGCATGTATGGTAGTCTGAATAAATTGTCTTGAGATGAGTCATGCGATTATTATCCTGATTATGAGTAAAACTACGGCTTCAATCAGCAAATACATAAGTATGTACATTTAAAGTATAACATCAGCATTCCGCTATTCCAGAGTTGATCTTTTTTCTTTAAAAAACAAAAAAATATCATAAGCCATTGAAATATATACATATTATAAATATACATCCCTGTTTATACATAAATCTCCATATTCGGGAAATTTCCCCATTAACTGCAATTATATAAAATACCCTGCTTATATACAAAATAGCTACTCACACTTGGCTGTATAAAGTCCCTTATGCTGCACTTATGCTGGACATCCAGTAGCTGACTATTTATTTACCATTTAATAATCAATAACTTATATAAATAATATTCTCTGCTATAGTTTATAGTTAGAAACAATAATTAGTCACCATTTGCAATCACATACTAAGTTCGGTAACTATTTCATGCCTTTAAAGGAAATAAAAGTAAGCATTTCTGATCTCGAGCCAGGAATGTATGTCTGTCGACTCGATCGACCCTGGAGCGAAACTTCGTATCTGTTACAGGGATTCCATATCAAATCACAGGATGATATCGACCGATTAAACGATTATTGTGAATATGTTTATGTTGACGTTGAGCTAAGTAAAATTTACGAAAAAATAATTCCATTTCCATCAAACACTAAAACCAGGACCAAAACTAAAATCAAGTCCAATGCTAGTGAACAGGATAAGCAGTTCCTTACAAATATCAAACCAATCAGGTACCAGGACAAAACCAGCCGAAACCAAGAACTCAATTCTGCTAAAGATAATCATATTATGCTGTCTCACACCATTGAAAATCTCATGGTCGATATAGCCAATAATAAAAAACTTGAATTACCATCATTAAAGAACGCTATTAATCCAATGGTTGACAGTATAATACGCAACCCGGATGCTTTTGCCTGGTTAACTCGAATAAAAACAAAAGATAATTACACTTATAATCACTCGGTAAGCTCAGCTGTATGGGCTGTAGCATTTGGTCGCCATTTAGGTTTACCCAAGAAAGACCTGCAATCACTGGCTATCGGTGCAATGCTGTTCGATGTTGGTAAAGTAAAGTTACCGGAAAAACTAATCAACAATAAAAACCGATTCAACCAATACGAATTCAAACTGGTCAAAAAGCATGTAGAATACAGCATAGAAATCGTCAAAGGTATCAAAGGTATCAATGACGATATTGTCGATATGGTGAGCACCCATCACGAACGCTACAATGGTAGTGGTTACCCACATGGACTAGCTGGCAACCAGATACCTCTGTTTGGTAAAATAGCCGGTATAGTGGATTGTTATGATGCAATTATTTCTGACCGCCCGTTTGCATCTCCCATATCCCCTCATGACGCCGTAAAAAAACTTTATGAATGGCGGAATCTTGACTTTCAATCCGAGCTGGTAGAACAGTTTATACAGGTTGTTGGAATATACCCTGTAGGCACTATTGTTGAACTTAGTGATGGCAGGGTGGGTGTAATCATTTCTCAAAATCGAGTGTGGCGATTAAGACCTCAGATTATGATGTTACTTGATGAAAACAAAGAACCATTAATGGAATTCGTAACCACTAACCTGTTCACAGAAACTGAAGATGCTTCAGGAAACGCTCTGGATATCCTGCGCAGCGTTGAACCTGGATTATATGGCATTGACCCTGAAGAGTTTTACCTATAAGGACACCAGGGAGCCTCTGAATAAATCATGATTGCTAACTTACGGTTTAAAAACTCCAGCTTCCTCGTTGAGTCACCACTCCTGTGCATCCTTGCACCAGTGGCATTAGTACCTCCTGTACGTCATCTTACCAATAGCTCACTATTAGTTGCAATCCTCGTCTTAATTCTGAAGTCTTTAAACAGTAATACCTTCAACCAGATTTACTCAGAGGCCCCCTAAATGAATGACATAAGAGCATATGTTGCTGACAGGGACACTCTTTTCCATGAGCTTGATAAATTCATTGACAATCACCAGGTGAGTGGCAAAAAACTCGCGGTATTACTCATTAAAATTGATTATTTTCGACGAATAAATATGATCCATGGCTATTCTGTTGGTGATAGTCTGCTGGAAGAGTTCAGTACACGTTTACAAAGTGCCTCCAGAGAAAAAGATTTCCTGGCTCGTATGGGTAATGCAGAATTTATCATGGTATTACCTGAAATCATGAACGAAGGGCATTCAATTTTAGCCGCTAATAAACTTTTAAGCAGCATAGAAGAGCCCATTATTATCGAAGACAAAAAATTAAAAATAAATGCGCATGTTGGTATATCAATTTATCCAGATCAGGCTGAAGATATCAATTCACTAATAACAAAAGCTGAAACGGCTCTAATAGCCGCTCGATCCACCAATAAATTCTATTCAATATACAGCGAAGAGACTACGGAAAATGAGTTAAATCTCTGGGATATACAAACCTATCTAGACGTCGCACTTGATAATGATGAGTTCGAATTATATTTCCAGCCTCAGGTTAACATGCAGACTGGCCTGGTGTTTGGTGCTGAAGCCCTGATTAGATGGAAGCATAAAGAAAGAGGTTATATCCGTCCAGATATATTCATACCGGTCGCTGAAAGAACTGACCAGATACATGCCATTACCTGGTGGACCATTAATACAGCTATTAGATTAATTAAAGAATGGCCAAAAACCTGGACCCCGCTTAAAGTCGCGATAAATATTTCCACCAAAGTACTCAAAGATACAGAATTTGTCGAGTCCGTAAGAAGCTCTTTAAATATCTGGGATGCCGCCCATGAACAACTGACACTGGAAATAACTGAGAGTGCCTTAATGGATGATATGACGACCAGTTTTATAACCCTGGAGGAAC
>CBDULX010000083.1:0-12992 GCA_965368175.1 uncultured Gammaproteobacteria bacterium
AATCTGGACGCTTTTAGCCAGCATAAAACAATCATGACTTGATCAGAGGTTCCCTAAATTAATGCTACCCATACGTCATAAAAAGAAACGCTGCAAAACAACAGGCAAACCATGAACCTACGACAAAAAATCGGCCTTTTTCTCGGGCCCATGCTGTTCTTTATTATCCTGGCCTTACCCCAGCCCCAGGATATGCCACCGAATGCCATGGCGGTGGCGGCAGTGGCCGTATTAATGGCTACCTACTGGATTTCTGAAGCCATACCACTGGCGGCCACTGCACTGCTACCCATTGCCCTGTTTCCATCACTCAATGTAATGTCTACCCCACAGGTTACAGAACCCTATTCGAATCATCTAATTTTTTTGTTCATGGGCGGCTTTCTAATTGCTATGGCCGTTGAAAAGTGGCACCTGCATAAAAGAATCGCATTACACACCATCCTTATAGTAGGTGTCTCACCTAACCGAATCATTCTGGGGTTTATGCTGGCTACCGCTTTCCTCTCTGCCTGGATTAGTAACACGGCAACAGCCATGATGATGCTAACTATCGGTTTAGCGGTGATTCGACAGACCAATACTGCCCTGGGTCGTCCAGCAGATTCAGCACAGGGCCATAGCTCAACTTTTGCCACTACCTTGATGCTGAGTATCGCCTATTCCGCTTCCATTGGCGGCGTTGCCACACTCATTGGCACCCCACCCAATGCTATCCTGGCTGGCGTACTTGAAAGCAACTTCGGTTATAGCATTAGCTTTGTCGATTGGATGATGTTCGGCATACCCATATCGATCACCATGCTCATCATCAGCTGGCTGTACCTGACCAATGTCGGTTTTCACTGCGAATTCGATGAGCTCCCCGGTGGCAAACGGGCCATAAGGCAGCAATTAACAGACCTTGGCGCCATGTCTGGCCCGGAAAAAAAAGTATTAACTATATTTTCACTGGTGGCTGCTGCCTGGATAATTAAAGGCCTGGTTGATATCGAATTCTTAAAACCGGTTAAAGATTCCAGCATTGCCATTATCGGCGCTCTGTTATTGTTCATAATTCCGTCCGATTTCAAGAAAGGTGAGTTTCTACTCGACTGGAATACAGCTAAAAACATCCCCTGGGATATTATTCTTCTATTTGGCGGCGGTTTTGCTCTGGCCAATGGATTCAGCGATTCTGGCCTGACTGAATGGATTGCCAACCAGTTATTAATACTGGAGGGCATGCATCTAATTGTTATCGTCGCCATGGTCACTTTACTGGTCATATTCCTCACCGAAGTCACCTCTAATACGGCCACCGCGTCATTGATGCTGCCAATCATGGGCGCCTTTGCACTGGCCATTCAAGTTCACCCCCTTAATTTGATGGTAGCCGTCGCGATTGCGGCCTCATATGCATTCATGTTGCCGGTGGCCACACCACCCAACGCTATTGTCTTCAGTAGTCGCCAGATTACCGTTCCGCAAATGGCAAAAGCGGGTATATGGCTAAACCTCATCGGCGCTATACTCATCACATTTTTTGTAATTGGCCTGCTGCCATTGATATTCGATCTTGCTACCCACCAATAAGCCCTTTAAACTCGCTAAAATATATAAAAATATAAATAGGTCAGTCATGAATAGTTATTCAACAAGCACTTGATTAACCCGAATGCGCCAAATAACTATGAGACGATTCACCATCAACCCTTAACGATTAACCTGGATACTCCTAAGGAACATCAATAATGAAACAGCTAAAAGCAATCCTTACAGGCCTGGTCATAGGTCTGCTTATTGGACTTTGGTTCGGTGTCAATATCGGCAAAGACAAATTCATCTTAAGCAACCCGTTTGCTGAAGACTCAATACAGCAAAAAATCAAAAAATCCGGTGAAAAATTCATCGAAAAGAGCGGAGAAGCTATAGAAAAAGGTGGCAAGGCTTTGAAAGACACCGTAAAGCCATCCGAAACTCCGATGCAGTAAAACACTTTATGCTAACAATGCTCTGGCTATAGACCTGTTATCAGTTCATAGTCAGAGCGCTGTATCTGTGCTTTTTATACATGTCGCATCTTGTCGAATAATGCCGAAAGGTTCCTCCCCTGGCTATAAAAACACATAACCTAATAGTTTTCTGAATATTCAGGTGTAACGATGAAACTGATTGAAGTAATAGCTGACGAAAACATTACTGATACTGTTTCTGACATCGCGAAAAAAAATAATGCGCTGGATTTTCGACTGGGCCAGAAAGGAGAAGAAGGTCGCCAGGCTATTCGTATTCTCCTGCAAGATGAAATGGTCCAGTCGACACTGGATGCCTTACAAACAGTAGTGAGTTCGCACCCAACTGCGCGCATTATCGTCATACCAGTCGATGCCACTCTGCCATTACCCAAACAAAACATAAAGGTCAAAAAATCCACCGCCACATCTCGAGAAGCACTTTATGATATGGTATCGAAGAATGCCGTACTGGATTCAAATTTCATCGTACTGGTCATCTTATCCACTCTGGTCGCAGCCATAGGTCTGATCAAAAATAACGTTGCTGTTGTTATAGGTGCCATGGTGATTGCACCTTTACTGGGCCCCAACCTCGCACTCGGCCTGGGCACTGCCCTCGGTGATATTGATCTGATGCGCAAATCACTGAAAACCAACCTGGCTGGTATGAGCCTCGCCATTGGCTTATCAATATTATTAGGACTCACCTGGCCATTTGATATCAATAGTCAGGAGCTGTTGGCACGAACCGATGTAGGCCTGGATTCACTGGCCCTGGCATTAGCCTCCGGGGCCGCCGCCGCATTATCCCTCACCACCGGTTTGTCCAGTGTGCTGGTGGGTGTGATGGTGGCAGTTGCCTTGCTACCACCTGCAGCAACCTTTGGCCTGATGCTGGGCCACGGTCAATACCAGATGGCTATGGGAGCAGCCCTGCTATTAATCGCCAATGTAGTGTGTGTAAACCTGGCAACCAAAGTTGTATTTATGGTGAAAGGCATTAGCCCCAGAACCTGGTGGCAGAAAGAAAAAGCCAGACGGGCGATGATCATTTACATACTGGTTTGGCTCACCGGACTTGTGATTCTGGCAATTGTTATCTATTTACGTGGAAATATTTAAATACAGATTTAAGAATTATTTGGCTTAACCAATCATTTTATTGATATTACTTTATCCATTAACCAAATGATTGAGAAGTTTAAGGCGATGAACAGATTCAGGCCTGTTCTGTATATTGTATTTTTAGAAATAAAAAAGCCGCTATATATGCGGCTTTTTTATTTGTTGGTAGGCGCGAGTGGATTATGTCGCACATCCTGTGCTCCACCCTGCGGGCCATGCTTCGCATGTTTTAATTCGCTCCAGGCGAATTAATCGAACCATGTTCTCATCCACTCGTACTACGAGAAATTGGTAGGCGCGAGTGGATTCGAACCACCGACCCCCACCATGTCAAGGTGATGCTCTAACCAACTGAGCTACGCGCCTATAGGGTCACTACACTACTTTAATATACTCATTTCGAGTTTGAGTTAACACATATAAATATGTGTGCTCATTCGACAGCGGGCAATATTACTGGCCCGAAGCTTAAGTTTCAAGCAGTTTCTCGCTTAATTCCGCATATCCTGGCTAACAGTCGTGCCTTCAGGTTTAACCCGGAGGCCAGCTCATCGGTCGTCCGCCGAGAAGATGTAGATGGATATGAAATACGGTTTGCCCGGCCAGTGCGTTACAGTTCATGACGGTGCGATATCCGGGTTCGGCTATGCCTTCGTCGGCGGCGATTTTTTTTGCCGCCAGGTACATTTTACCTACCAGTTCAGCATCGTCGGTTTGCACATCGTTGAGAGTGGATATGTGTTTTTTGGGGATTACCAGGATATGAGTTGGGGCCTTTGGGTTGAGATCACGGAAAGCCAGAACATCGTCGTCCTGATACACAATATCCCCGGGGATATCGCCAGATATAATTTTGCAAAAGATACAGTCGGTCATTTTTGGATTCTCTAGTTATTAGGGACCAGCTTTATGGAATATTCACCGATGTAATTAGTGTTTCTCTAAGTCTACACATACTCATCAATAATTCCAGAGACCTGTCTTTGCTCGCCACGCTCGGTAACCAGAGTCTGGTTTTGCTGATAGGTTCGAACTGCGGCCTGCTGACTGATCTGGCGGTTATCAGACTGCTGCTGAGACAACTGAGTCTGTCGCTGTTCCAGGGTACGCTGGGCACTGTCTACCGAACGTCTATCGGTTTCGCGTGACAGCACTTCGCCGTCAATAACGCGTTCTCTGGTATCTGCCTGCCGGGCTCGGTTATTGTCCTGGTTAACATCGGAACGGGTCTGCTGAGCTTGCTGGCGTGCATCATTATTCTGGGCTCGGTCGAAGCCAAAGAATGAAGGCGCGTTTAATCCAGAGATTGCGATTGCCATTTATCTGCAGACCATTTTGGTATTGATTTGATTGACTAATTTTTTAATTATAGCCCTGATTATTACTACAGCATCATTTTCTGACGACCGGAAAAAGCGTGGGCCAGAGTGCCACCGTCAATATATTCAAGTTCTCCACCCAATGGAATACCATGAGCCAGCCGAGTTGCTGAAACACCGTATTCTTCAGCCATCTGGGAGATATAATGGGCTGTGGTTTCACCTTCTACCGTCGGATTGGTAGCCAGGATCAGCTCCTGGATACCTCCTTCTTTTAATTTCTGCTCCAGCCTGTTCAGCCCCAGCTCATTAGGCCCTATGCCATCCAGCGGCGATAAGTGCCCCATAAGTACAAAATAGCGTCCCCTGAAATCTGTCGCCTGTTCCAGGGCCAGTACATCGGCGGGGGTTTCCACAACACAGATAATTGACGAATCCCGGGCAGGGTTAGTACACAGGCCACAGATTTCAGACTCGGTAAGTGTCCGACACTGACTGCACTGGCCAATCTTCTCCACAGCCTCTTCCAGTACACGAGACAGTTTCAGAGCACCGTCTCGATCTTTTTCAAGCAGATGGAAAGCCATGCGTTGAGCTGATTTGGGCCCCACGCCGGGTAAACAGCGCAAGGCCTCGATCAGTTGCAGTAATAAAGGAGACTGACTCATTTAAAAAGGCAGCTTGAGTCCACCAGGCAGATTCATGCCTGCGGTAATGCCAGACATTTTTTCCGAAGATTGCTCCTCGATACGACGTACCGCATCATTCACGGCGGCTGCCAGCAAATCTTCGATCATTTCCTTGTCATCGTTCATCAGGCTGTCGTCCAGTTCCACTCGACGCACTTCGTGACGACCGTTCATCATCACCTTAACCATGCCACCACCGGCCTGGCCTTCTACTTCCATATTGGCAATTTCTTCCTGCGCCTTCTGCATATCTGCCTGCATCTTCTGCGCCTGCTTCATCATGTTACCAATGCCACCTTTCATAAGGCTCTCCTGTAAAATGTCTTTAATTAATCGGTATTTTCCAGCGGCTGTACCGAATTAGGTACCACGCTGGCGTCAAAATTTTCTTTCAATGCCTGCACCACAGGGTCGGTATTGATGGCCTGCTCGGCCTGCTGCTGTTTTTCAGCCACATTACGGGCCGATGTCTGGGCCGGGGTTTCCTCCTCAGCCTGTCCCTGGCTAATATCGAGTTTGACCTTATCACCCAGAAAACTGCTCAGGGCATCCTGTAACTTGCCCTGTAGCGATGGATTCAACAGCTGCCCGAATTCCCTGTTCAGGGTCAGTTTCATGTCATTTCCCTGATGGGATTCCAGCACACAGTTGACTGCCAGCTGTTTTACCATGCCTTTCAGTCTCAGAGCATCGATAAGACCTGTCCAGTCACCATTAAACGATTTCGCCGGCTTTGCTTTCGCTGCAGGAGCAGATTCAGCCAGGGCTCTCGCTGCCTGTGTTGGTGCGGGTGATTCAGGGTTTCCGGCAGTCGAATTATTATCGTTCAAAGCCGCCTTTAACTGCTGACGACCAGCGGTGGAATTCGGCGGGGCCGCCTGAGTCCTGGCACCGGCGGGCCTGAAAGCCAGCATGCGCAACAGAGCCATTTCAAAGCCTGTTTTTGCATCCGGCGCCAGCGGCAGGTCTTTACGGCCTATCAGACCAATCTGATAGAACAGCTGCACATCTTCTGCAGAAATACTGCTGGCCAGCTGTTGCAGGGTTTCCCGCTCCACCAGATTGTCATCCACCGCATCCGGTACATGCTGGGCCAGTGCAATCTGGTGTAACAGAGCCAGCAGTTCGGCCAGTGCATTCTGGTAGTCCGGGGTCATATCCGACAGCGCCGCCACTTCGGCCATCACCGCAGTGGCGTCATTGTTAATCAATGCTTTTAAAATATTCAGGATACGGTCACGAGACACGGTACCCAGCATGGCCTGCACTTCAGCGGTATTAAGCTTACCGCCACCGTAGGCAATAGCCTGGTCGAGCAGGCTCAGGGCGTCACGCATGGAACCGTCTGCGCCATAGGCCAGCAGGCGCAGGGCCTGATGTTCAAATTCAATGTTTTCCTGCTGCAGAATATGAGCCAGATGTGTTTCGATCATCGGCATCGACATACGCTTTAAATTAAATTGCAAACAGCGGGACAGTACCGTTACCGGCAGTTTCTGCGGATCGGTGGTCGCCAGCAGGAACTTCACATGGGGTGGCGGCTCTTCCAGGGTTTTCAACAGGGCATTAAAGCTATGCCCGGACAGCATGTGCACCTCATCGATCAGGTAAACCTTGAAACGACCGTGGCTGGGGGCGTACTGCACATTGTCCAGAAGTTCACGGGTGTCTTCCACTTTGGTACGGGAAGCCGCATCCACTTCCACCAGATCAATAAAACGACCTTCGGCGATCTCACGACAGGCGCCACATTCACCACAGGGTTTGGAGGTAATTCCGGTTTCACAGTTTAATGATTTAGCGAAGATACGGGCTATCGTGGTTTTACCCACACCGCGAGTGCCGGTGAACAAATAGGCATGATGAAGGCGATCTTCATCCAGTGCATTAACCAGGGCCTGCAACACATGATTCTGCCCCACCATTTCGGTGAAGTTGCCGGGACGCCACTTTCGCGCAAGAACTTGATAGCTCATAGAACTGTGATTATTAAGGAAAAAACCGAGTTTAACATGGAGTAACAACAGGCTGATAGAGGATACCGCAGATGCTTTGTACTGCTACACATTTTGAAACCTTTCAGACCTGGCATATAGAGTTTGAACGTTGTCGTCCCGAGCATAGCCGAGGGATCTTAAACGCTTGATATCACTGCAATGTTTCAGGAAACTTTATAGTGCTGATCAATATAATAATAACATCAAAAACACATCAAGATATAAACCGGGAAAAGGATTCGTGGGTGGCAACCTGCCCCAGCCACACCTCGGCGCCCGATGTCACCGCTACCGTTGCTCCCTTCCGGGCCTGGCGGAGTTCACAGCTAATCGTCGCGAGGGAACCGAAACAGGTCACCATAACGAAGCTGGGGATTATCCTGACTTTAGCCCCGCCTTACAAGCTGAATCAGGCCAGTATTTCGTTTTATACTTGTCAGAGGGATGTCGTAGTGTGTAGATCAGCGTCTACCATTAACAAAAAGAAAGTAATACAGACTAGGACTGGACCTGATTTCTGCCCGATGATTTGGCTTTATACAGTGCTTTATCGGCATTTTTGATGATATCTTCCACCTTTTGCCCCCTCTCAGCCACTATTGAGTAAACACCCAGGCTCATGGTACAGGCACCACTACTGGAAGAATGTTCATGGGAAATATTTAAAGCCTCCACCACCTCACGAATTCTTTCTGCCACCAGCATGCCATTCTCAAGGCTGGTGTGGGACAACACGATGGCAAACTCCTCACCCCCATAACGCGCTACCAGATCAGTGCTGCGTTTACAGGTATCCTTGAGCGCTTCGGCAATACGCTTGAGCGCATCGTCACCTGCCAGATGGCCGTAGCTGTCATTATAAAGTTTAAAATGATCCACATCGGCCAGAATCATGCATAAGGGACTGTTATCTCGACTGCTACGAGAAATTTCAGTCATTATAAAGTTGTCCAGATATCGTCGATTTGCCAGACCTGTCAAACCATCCATATCAGCTATTATTTTTAGTTCACTATTTGCCGATTCCAGCTTGGCAGTCACTTCCAGCAACTTTTGCCGCATCAGGGCAATTCGTTGCATAGCTTTCACCTTGGCTTCCAGCACTTTATTATCCACCGGCTTGGTTAAATAATCGTCGCCACCGGCCTCGATACCCGCCGCAATGTCATCAGCACCAACTCGTGCACTCAGGTAAATGATTGGAACCCAGTCTGTATTTTCCTTACGAATGATTCTGGCTGCTTCATAACCATCAATCTCGGGCATAATGACATCCATAAGCACCAGATCCGGCTCTGCCGTTTTATAAAGCTCGACGGCTTCTACACCGTTTACACCCGTAATCACCTCATGCCCCAGTTGATTAAGGTATGCGGTCATTATCATACGATCCGTTTTTATATCGTCAACTAGCAATATTTTCATAAGTGGTAGCTTTAAAATTTTCTGTTATTAATGCAAAGTTATCACTGCTGCCCGTTAACTTGATTCTGTCATCTCGACTGTAGTGATAGCAAAATGGGATGACAAAATTACGGGCTTGTATATTTTTATGTCCTATAAAATGATATAACTCGTTGTAACCTTATGCGAGTTAGTATCTGGCTAAAATCAAAATAATTAATGGGGCAGCAGTTCAAGATTTTAATTATATATTATTGATATCTGTCCTGGTAATCCTGCAAAGCGCGTTTAACATTCGGATACTCATCATTAATCATTTTTATTAATTGTCCGAGTGATTGATAAGAAACATTCGCCAGAGCTTTTTCTTCTAGCTGCCGTGAATACTCAGACAATTTAAAAGCACCTAAACTATAGCTGCTGGATCTCAGACTATGAGCTGAACGTATCAATAATTCCATATCTTTTACTTCATAGCTTTGATTCAGGTTATGAATAATATTATCGGATTGTTCAAAATAAACAGGAATAAGTGGTTCGAAGTCATCCCCTATGGCCTGATGCAATATAGCCAGGTGCTGTCGGTCAAATGTGGCAAACTCTTCGCTCATAGTTTTCATCCAGATGAATCTATTCAATCAGGACCCCAGCCAGTAACTGAAACTGTATTTATAAACAGTATACTCTATACATCTAAAAAAATAATTGCAGATCCCTGGCTCATTTTTAAGGATGCTCTAATGACCCGTTAACGGGACTGCAGTGTATAATATCTAAATTTAGATCTGCATCATCGCCTCCGTCGTAACAGTTTGTTATGATCCATCACCAGACAAGAATAGAATAAACTGGTTCCAAACCAGGAAAAAATCAAATATTATTCACTGCTGCTTATCTGGCAGTAACAATTTACCGCTATGCCACAACGTGGCATCTGCGAATATAAACAGGAAGCGCGTGTGAACAACCAGGGCAATACTTCAGAGGACTCTCCGGAAAAAGGCGTTTTTCATGCCCCGTGGGAAAAATCTTTCGGCAAAATACTCACTCCCTTTGAAGAATTTATTCATCGACAGACCACCAGTGGCCTGTTGCTAATGGCTACAGCAGTCATTGCACTGGTACTGGCTAACGGGCCGCTGGCTTCCGCCTACGAACATTTAACGCACACCCTCATCAGCCTGGACATCGGTAGCTGGACACTGGGAATGAGCCTGCACCACTGGATCAACGATGGTCTGATGACTGTGTTTTTTTTCGTCGTCGGCCTTGAGTTAAAACGAGAAATGCTGGTAGGTGAGCTTGCGAAACTACGCAATGCCGTGCTACCAATCGGGGCAGCCATTGGCGGCATGGTCGTGCCGGCGCTGATCTATTTTGCCATCAACCCGGAAGGCGATGCAGCCAGCGGCTGGGGTATCCCCATGGCCACCGACATCGCTTTCGCGATCGGTGCCCTGGCATTACTGGCAAGTCGGGTCCCCAAGGCCCTGATCACCTTTCTGGTCGCGCTGGCTATTGTGGATGATCTGGGCGCAGTACTGGTGATTGCGTTGTTCTACACGGATACCATTTCGCTGGGCCCACTGGCAATAGCCGGCGGCCTGTTCGGATTGCTGCTGGCATTCAATCTGGTTGGCATCCGCAAAACCATGCCCTATTTTATAGTTGCAGTGCTTCTATGGTATGCCCTGCTGCAGTCTGGCGTACATGCCACCCTGGCCGGCATACTGGGTGCATTGTCCGTGCCGGCCGTTCCCAGGTACAAGCCGGAACGGTTCAGTGAACATATCAGGGAGCTAATGCAACGTTTTGATGCCAGTCACCAGCCCGGCACCAGCATCATGACCAATGATAAATTGCGCGCAGTGGTACAGACCCTGGAAAATGGCGTGCACAGCGTCGAAGCCCCCCTTCAGCGGATGGAACATGTCTGGCACATGCCGGTGGCTTACCTGGTAATCCCTGTCTTTGCCCTGGTCAACGCCGCTATACCCCTGGAATTTTCCACAATGGGCGAAACACTGGGCCATCCCGTCATGCTCGGTGTATCGCTGGGTCTGATACTGGGCAAGTTTCTCGGTATTACCGGAGTCTGCTGGCTGTTGCTGAAGCTGGACCTGGCAGTGTTACCAAAAGATACCCGCTTCACCCAGATCGCTGGTGTGTCGTTACTGGCCGGAATCGGATTTACCATGTCAATTTTTGTCGCCCAGCTCGGTTTCGAAGATCGCCAGGATTTACTGCTGATGGCCAAAACCGGAATTCTTGCCGCCTCCCTGCTGGCTGGAATAGCGGGGTACATCTGGCTCTACCTGGTTAGCAAGCCGGTTGAGACAGGGAGCCCGTCTTCCAGTTAAATTTATGCCTTAGCAGCCAGATTTAACCCTGCCTCCATTCTGTTCAGCCATCGTTCTTCTGACCGATGTGCCATTGCTGTGTACCGTTTAAATCTTCGGGGAACTTTCCCATTACAGAGTAGCCTATAGTTAGGGGTAATCCAGTACTGGAATAACGAACCTTCTGAGGCGATAACAATGAATAATGGTCGTTTTTATCGAATAAACATCAAATTTCTTGAGCCCGATAAATTGAGCCAGGACTTCAGAACTGAATTTCAGAACGAACTGGATAGAGACGCTATTTACCTGGGCACCAGGTGTAAACCCACAAACTATAGCGGAAGTGTCGCGATTAATTCACTGGAACTGGCACATGAATGCATAAGCCTGGCCAAAGAAAGGTTTCTGGACGAGTACGGGGAAATAGCCTGCTATTTACGTGAATTTTCCTGCACTAGTGGTTACATGAAATCTATGATCGACACCGACACACGTACATTAATGAATCATATACAGAATACAAGTTTTACAACTGATGCAAGTGAAACTTTTGTAGAAGAAGCTCGAAGCATGTCAGGCTAGTGTCATCATTTAAAATCAGGGAACTCTGATTTTAAACTTCCCATAAAAAAGGGCCGGTGATATTTGATAAAACATCTCAAATTTACCGGCCCTTTTAATTATAGATGAATATTATTTATCTATAAAATTCGAATATTCATCATCCAGCATAAATTGAATCTTGATAACATTCGAGTCGTATTAACTTTTAATAAATCAACTTTAAGCATTATCTTCAATCAAAATTTACTGATTAAATATATGTGATTTATTCACTCAATAAATGCTAGATTAATCCTTATGTGAATTGATTATATTTACCTGGAGGCTGCTATGTTATTACGACAATCATCTAGTGGACATATGGTAGAAGTTTTAAATCTGGTTGATCTCATTAACCTTAATTGTGATGAAGTCATTGGTCAGTACCAGGAAGGTGAGGACGTTCAGGATCCTCTAAAATTTAAAAAGTCAGATTTAATTTTTTTATCTGGTGAAACCCTTCCTCATTGCTGGACTGATCCACATTATCGTGACGATGAATTAACCAGATAGTCATATCTCCGGTTAAAAGAGTCCGCTCAACCTGGGGAGGTTCACTCTGCCCCCTTACCACCTGACATACGATCCGTATGTCAGTGCCGGTAAAAATATGCGATCATCCAGGTATCGTACAACTACTAATAGCACTGGAGCATTTAAATGAGTATGGACTTTTTTATGGTCGGCCCACCCCTGATATCACTGCTGGCGGGCATCGCCATTCTTATCTGGCCGCAATTGTTGAATTACATTATAGCCTTTTACCTTATTCTGTTCGGTCTGGCAGGGCTTTTGCCAATGATACTGATATGAGCTGGCCAGGAATTCCTGCCGCCTCAGCAGATTCAAACTAGCAGTCTCAGGGGTCTTAAATGGCTGGCTTAACCAGGTCCTATTCACTGCTACCTCCCGTGGTCAAATTCCTGCTGATTGCTAACGGCTTAATGTTTGCTCTGGAGTTTTCCTATGGCACTCAACTAATTGTCGGTCTGGCACTGTGGCCGTTGAATATGTCGGCAACTCCCAACATTGAATTCATGCAACCGCATTTCGAGTTGTTCCAGTTAGTGACATACGGTTTTCTTCATGGCAGCGTAATGCATCTGCTTTTGAACATGTATGCCCTGTGGCTATTCGGTTCGCGCATGGAAAACCTGTGGGGTTCCAGAGCATTCGCCATTTATTATTTTGTATGTGTAATCGGAGCCGGCCTGGTACAACTGTCGGTTTCTGCACTAAGTGGTGATTACTACCCGACCATTGGCGCATCTGGTGGTGTATTTGGTTTGTTGCTCGCGTTTGGAATGAGGTTTCCAAATGAAGTACTGATACTGATTTTCCCGCCGGTAGCATTAAAGGCAAAATGGTTCGTAAGCATTTACGCAGCCATTGAGCTTTGGGCTGGCGTTACCGGGTCTGCTGCGGGGGTGGCGCATTTCGCCCACCTGGGTGGCATGTTTTTCGGTTTTCTCCTCATCCTGTACTGGAACAGGTACCCGCCGAGGTTTAGATAGGG
>CBDULX010000084.1:0-12913 GCA_965368175.1 uncultured Gammaproteobacteria bacterium
CAAGTATATCTGGATTGGTTATTACGCTGTATAAAACCAGATCATCTTTGCGGCCTTTTTTTTCGCGACCGATTACTTTGCATGTATAATAATCATTGCTTTTTCTATACTGTCGATTAATATAACGGCGAGTTAAAGCACGTCGATCTCGATAACCAACATGTGGAATACTTTCTTTGACAAAATCTTCTTCCAGGACATCAGCAAGCAACTTTACTGAACCTGTATCAATGCTTGCCAGGTATTTCGAAAAATCGTCAAGGCCCTGCCCTGTGGATGCAAATGAATAACAGCCCTCAAAGCGATTTCCTCGCCAATGAAATGCGGTTAAATAATTACTGTTAAAATAAAATATGCGTTTCACATTAAAACTTCATTTTAGTTAATGAGTCATACACAGGACCTAACACAGACACCATAATCCACATCATTAAAGCACCCAATACAACTGTTAACATAGGCGTAATAGATGCTTCTATTTTATCAACCGTTTCTTTAACTTCTCTATTATAAAAGTAGCTTATGTTTAATAGTGATTCGTCAAGCGCACCGGTGTTCTCACCAACCTTTATCATCCTGATAACCAGTGGAGGAAAAATACCAACGGCTTTAAAACTATTACTTATCATCTCGCCTTCTTCTATCAGCAGACGTACATCAACAACTGCTTTTCTGATTACTGCATTACTTACCAGCTTATCACTTATCTTTAAGGCATCTAACACGGTAAGACCCGAGCTATACATCATAGCGAAATAATTTGAAAACCTGGCGAGGTTGGTTTTTAATATAAGCGGTCCAAATAATACTAATTTTAATTTTAGGCGATCGATATTAAAATTTAATTCCGGATATATTTTTTTTAGTTTTCCTATAACAATACCGCCAATAATCGGCAACCCCAGCACCAGATACCAGTAATTAGCCAGGAAGTCTGAAGTCGCAATTAAGGCACGGGTATGTAAGGGAATTTCACCGCCAATATCTTTGATGAAAGGTATTAGTTGTGGCACCAGATAAACCATCAAAAAAGCGACTACTGCCAGTACAACTACCGTAACTATGGCGGGATAGATCATTATTTTTTTGGTATGCGATATCATCTCATCCTGCCATTTTAAATTTTCAGAGAGGTCGCCCAATACCTCTGAAATACGCCCGCTTTCCTCCCCAACTCGAATCAATGTAATATACACTTCATCAAATATATCCGGGAATTCAGACAGCGCCTGGGAAAACGTTTTTCCACCTTCGATTTCATCCACCAGTCCTGTTAGAACTTCTTTTAAACGTCCATCACCCACTGATTCACTCAAATCTTTAAGACCATCGAGAATGGTTACTCCAGACTTGGTTAACTGTTGCATCTGAAATGAAAAATTAATCAATTCTTTGCGTGGTATTACCCTTGATTTAAACGAAAAAGAACTGCCTTTAAACTCACTAAAATTAATTAATTCAAGCCCCATACCAGCAAGCCGCTGCTCAAGATCAAGCAGGTTATCCGCTTCTATTCGATCATTGCGCATTTTTCCATCAACTGTAATCGCTTTATATCTGTATACTTTGCTCATGACTCAAATCGGTCTGTTAAATTGATTACACGGCTCACTTCATCCAGAGTTGTCATGCCCTCAAGTATTCGCCTAACGGCATCATCAGCCATGGTCATGTAGCCATGCTGTTTCAATTTTTGCTTCATTTTACCAATGGTTATTTGTTCAGCTACCATTTCATCCAGTTCTTCACTGAACCTGAGCACCTCTATTATTGCTATGCGACCCTTATAGCCGGTTCCATCGCAATGCTCACAGCCCACCGGCTCATAAATCAGATTTGTATCATCTTTGCCAAGACCCAATAACTCTTTTTCTATATCATGCGGCTGCTTAGAGCTCTTACAATGTTTACACAGCTTCCTGACCAGCCTTTGCCCTACCACACCGATGATATTACCGGTCATAATCTCAGACTTGACCCCGACATCCAGCAATCGAGGTATGGCACCTATTGCAGAATTGGTATGCAGTGTAGAGAATACCTGATGACCTGTCATTGCGGCTCTAAACGCCATTTCAGCAGTATCTTCATCTCGTATTTCACCCACCAGAATAATGTCCGGGTCCTGACGCATTATGGAACGGATGCCATTGGCAAATGTCATTCTGACGACTTCATTAATAGATGTCTGCCGAATCATGTCCATTGGGTATTCAACTGGATCTTCCAATGTCATGATATTGACTTGCACCGACTTCACATAATTCAGCATGGAGTATAGCGTGGTTGTTTTACCACTACCGGTAGGCCCGGTAACCAGAATAATACCTTCTGGCCTCGCCATCATTAGCTTCATCGCTTTCAGATTATCTTCATGTAGCTCAAGTTTTTCCAGAGGCACTATACCCTTGGCCCGATCGAGAACACGCAATACAAAATTCTCACCGTGTGTAGTTGGCTGCGCCGAGACACGAAAATCAATATTATGGCCTCCAATTACCAGGCTGATTCGTCCGTCCTGTGGCGCCCTGGTCTCTGCAATATTCATATTTGAAATAACTTTCAAACGAACGGCTATAGCAGACCAGTAATCTTTATGCAGACTTCGAATTTGTCGCAACACACCATCGATGCGGTATCTTAATCGGAGAAAGCTTTCCTCTGGTTCAAAGTGGATATCCGATGCTCCACGTTTAACTGCATCGGCAAGAATTGCATCCACTAACCTGACCAGAGGCTGACTATATTCATTGCCTTCAACATTCAGGCTCGCATAATCTACTTCACCGGTTTCGATTTCATGCAAAATGCCATCGACGGATAACTCATAGCCATAGAACTGATCAATGGCGTCACTAATTTCGCTTTCACCGGCCAGTAAAGGTACTATTTCAGTACGGCTACCTATCATTGCTCGGATGCGGTCCAGAACCCCTAAATCATAAATATCAGCTGTGGCTATGGTTAATCGATTTTCTTCAATATCATAATTTAATGGAATAACATTAAATCGTATTGCTACTTCTTTAGGAAATAACTCAATGGCTTTTTCATCAGGGATCGCACTGACCAGATCTACACTTTCTCTACCCAGCATTTCTCCCAGGGCGTCACGCAAAATACCTTCAGTGACAAAGCCCAGGGAAACCAGAGCAGCACCCAGGGGTTTACCCGATTTTTTTTGTTCGATAAGTGCAATATTGACCTGATCATCAGTAACCAGACCTTTTGAAATCAGTTCCTCACCGAGGCGTTTTTTTTTGGCCCTTAAGGCTGATCCAATGTCCTGGATTACTTCAGCCATTATGCTTTCCTTCTATTTCTTTAATACGCTGTTTTACATCGTCAACTGACACATTTCCGGCTGATTTTTCATACAGTTTCACCGTCAACTGATAAAACTCGGCAGCATGTTCAGGTTTACCTAAATGATCGAGGCTTACCGCCAGATTATATGCATAGTCCGTATTTGACTTATTGCTTGACCAGGCATTGAAGAATGCCGTCTGTGCTTCTGCATAGCGTTTCTGATTAAGCAGGAGATTGCCCAGGGCAAAATAGAGATGTCCGGCATTTGGCTGCTCCCTTAACATAATTTTTAACTGGCTTTCATTAAGTTGTGCATTCCTCTGGTTGATCAACGCACTCAAACCTGCTTTTGCATAACTGTCTTTTGGGTCCAGTGTAAGCAGTTTGATATATATATCTTTCGCCTCATTATTCCTGTTCTGCTTTACTGCAATCGCAGCCAGCCCCAGCAAGGCATCATGGTTATTTTTATCCCGGTAAATTACTTTTTTATATATTTTTTCTGAAGATATATATTCTGATTTCTTAAACTCTGCATAAGCCTGTGCCAGTAACACTCCGATTGGATCTTCGGTTGTTTTTCTTTTAATCTGAATCTGTTTTTTAGCTAAAGGTTTTCTTACTTCAGGTTTAACACTGGCTACCTGATTAGATGAATTAGCGGGTGTAACTGCAGGCTCCTGCATCAGTAAGCTGGTTGAATCGACTGCTTTCTGGCTGGTATTATCAACTATTTTCAACCGCTTTTCGGCGACTGCTGGAGCCTTACGCTCAGTGAGATCCAGGTTTACAGGATTAGTTTTTACATTATCAAGCATGAAATATGCATATAAACCAGACCCAAATAACAACAACATAATTATCGAAATAATTGACAGCTTAAATATTCGTCGACTATTTGCACTGCTTTGATGATTTTTATTGATCATTGCAGACAATGCTTCCATATCTCGACTGTGTTTAAGCTCAGTCGCGACGACCTGCTCACGTTTAGGGACAGGCCTGGATTCTGGATCTATTGCAGTCTGTTTTATTTCACCTGTATGCTCCAGAGCAGGCTCAGCTATGACTGACTCTTCTTTAGATGAAATCGGATCTGATTTGAACTGCTTACTGATACTGTTACTGTCAGTTTTACCCAGACCAGAATCGTCAATCTCCTGGGCAGCAATTTCTTCTTTAAGCACTGATGTAGTATCAGGCACTGGCTCAGTATCAGGCTCTAATTCCAGCTCTAGATCCTGTGCTTTTTTAACTGGCTCTTCAATACCTTCTGTTTTTCTTTCTGGTTGCCTGTTTACTTGCTGATTCACTTCCGGGAATTCTGGTTCACTCTTTTCCTGTACTAAATCAAGATCAAGATCCATATCTTCAGCATTATCTGAATCATCTTTCTCTGCCTTATTAGCTGGTGCTATAGATGATTCTTTCTTTTTTTCATCCGCTGCTTTTTTAAGGGCATCAAGAAGCAGGCTCATGGATTACTCCTCTTCTTCCCTGTTTCTTATTTTTTCAATATCAGGCAGGTATTTTTTATAGTCTCTTAATTCGGTTGCAATACTGGCATGATTAATCACCACTGGCTTGATAAATATAACCAGCTCAGACTTTACTCTAGAATTATCGGTGTATGAAAATAGTCCTCCGATAATCGGGATCGCACTCAGGAAGGGGACACCACTTTTATTATCATCCACACTATCCTGCATTAATCCACCAATAATGGCTGTATCACCACTATTAACCTGCAATATTGATTCTATTTCACGCACCTGAATTATCGGTATTTCACTCACTACTCCGACTTTCTCAAACTCAGGATTAGGATCATTCACACTATCAATAACCCTGGAGATCGTTGGTCGTATATTTAACGTAACCACTTCATCGGCACTGATATATGGGGTTACCGACATTATAAAACCAACCGGTACCGTTTTTATGGTCGTTTCTATAGTGACTGCGGATTGAGTATCGTTAAGCGCTGCGGTTTGAACATCGGTTTCAAAATATACAATGTTATCCACCACTTTTAGAACTGCAGGCTGATTATTGATGGCCATGACTTTTGGGCTGGACAATACCTGTACGTCACCGAATTTTTCAAGTGCCGATAATGTTAAATTTAAAGGGTCTCCACTAACAATATCGCTAATGGTTAAGGTTGATACAGGACTTGAGCCAAGGTTTCCTTCTCTGAAATTTGAGGCAAAACTTATTCCGTCAGTCGGGTCGCTGGCAATCAGTGACCAGTCAACTCCAGATTGATAACGATCACTGAGCTTGATTTCAGCAATGGTGGCCTCAATCAATACCTGGCGTTTAGCATTACCCAGCACCTCATCAATAAACTGTTGAATGACGGTGTGTTCTTTCTGTGTCGCACGAACTATGACTATGCCCGTTTCCTTATTTACTATGACATTATCAGAGGAGGCAACTGAATTATTATCACTATCCCCAAGAATCTGTTTGATATTCTGCTCCAGAGTCGCCCAGAACGCATTCACCGATTTGTTCTTAACTCCAGTAGATGAGCTGTTATCACCACTACTACTGCTACCACTCCTGCTACTGCCACCGCTCGAAGAACTCCCTATGTCCGACTGGCCAGTAGATCCCAGAGTGGACGCTACGTGAATTTCACCCTCGGTTTCTCGAGCCATGTTGACATATTCAATGGTATAACTTCGTAAAAATGGAAAATCTGCCTGTACCCTCAGTGTTGAATCTTCAATTTCATATCGGATATTCACCTGTTTACTGATTCGGCCCAGAATTTGTGGCAGTGTCTGGTCAATAGCATTCAGAGTGACATTGCCGGTAATATCATGGTGTATATCAAGGTTGATTTTGGCATCACGTGCAATAGAAAACAGCAGTTCCTTAGCTGGAACATCACTCACAATGACGGTGTAGGTTTCCAGTTTTGGTCTATATGCAGGCTCAGGCAATAATGTAGTCTGGTTAATTGCCGAAGGTATATTATCGGCCGATACTATATCCGACTGTTTGATATGGCCCTGAGATGTCTCTGGAGGCCTGGTTGGTCCGCAAGCTGATAACCACAGGCTTGTGAACACCAAAATTATCGACGTTGTGCAAAAACGATACATAATAAAGTTGCTTACCCGGTGTGATCTGTTTTTATTATTCAATCTCATAACGTATGGCCTTCACCGTTCTGAGATAGGGCCCACTGGCCTTTAACTCGGTACTGAGTGACTGGACTTCCTTTACAGCCAGATCCCAGGACTCATATTCATTGTATAGCACACTGTACACAGGCTTATTTCTGATAATTGCCCTGAACACAAATAAATGTTTCATATTCAAATTCTTGCCTGCCATCAGCAGGAATTCATTCGCCTTGGTCTCGGGCTCCATGTCGAGCAGGGCCAGCTGGATGGTAAAATTTTTATCGTCTGCAATCTGAAACCATTGTTCAGTTCTAAACATCTGTTTTTCAAGTAAATTCCGAGGCTTTTTATTAATAACTCTGTTTTTTTCACGGTTGTCCATTTCATCCAGCAAATTCAATTTTTTACTTAAGCCCTGCAGCTTGTCCACTGGCGTTACTACTGCCTGGGATTCCTTACTAAATAACTGAGGTAATTGACTACCAATAAAAATGGCCGTCGCCAGTATGGCCATGGCCTGAAATATTTTTATAAAAGGTATACCCGCCGAATCTCGTCCAAACTCACTGTCTTTTGCGGCAATCTGAATATGCTTCTTCGCCACTCCATGACCACCCTCTGAATACACCGCCAGCAGTGCTTTGTCGGCCAGTATATTGATGCGTCTTGTCAGGCCTTTAGACTTACGTTCGATATTACTGGCCACTTTCTGAGTAAAGATATCCGGCCCATGGTAGCCCACTGCACGCATACGGAAATTCAGGTATTCGAATATATCTCTGGGCTGAAAAGGATCGAGATAAAAACTATGGGTAATGCGTTCTTTTAACTGGCGAATACTGGGATCTCTGAGTTTTTCATCCAGCTCTGGTTGTCCAAACAAAACCATTTGAAGTAATTTGTGATCGCTGGTTTCCAGATTGCTCAGAAGTCGAATTTCTTCCAGGGTTTCCAGGGGCATACTTTGAGCTTCTTCAACAAACACTACCACCTGCCGACCTTCTGCATGGCGTTTAAGCAGGTAATCATGCAAAGACTGCATCACTTCCAGTTTACTGGAATCATTGGTAATCGGCAGTTTCAGCTCAAATGCCACCACATGCAGGATGTTCTCTGGCGACAGGCTGGGATTAGCGATGTAGACCACCTCGATGTGCTCCGGCAGATCAACTTCCAGCATTCGACACAACATGGTTTTACCACTGCCGACTTCGCCCACCACCTTGATGATACCTTCCCCGGAACTGATCGCGTACTTAACGGCCTCAAGTGCTGCTCCTCGCTTATTGCCCTTGTAAAACAGGCTGGTATCCGGCGTGATCTTAAAGGGCGCACGCTGTAATCCAAAGTGCTCGAGATACATGGTCATTTACCCTTGTCTGAGTTTTTATTCATTCGGCTGTACAATGTGGTTCGATTAACATGCAAGGCTCTGGCTACCTGACTTAATTTGCCATCGAAAAGATCTATTGCCAGTGAGATGCACTGGTTTTCCAGTTCACTCAGCAGTTCATCCAGATTCAATTCCCCAGCCAGTATTCTTGATTTTAGCCATTCCTCGGAATATTGAGCCCGCTGGCTACTGCTTGTCCTGTCGCGGGAAACATCCATTTCCAGTTCCTTTGTGAGCTGCTGCTGATTGATCACCTGCCCGGGGTATTTGGTTCCCAGGCGTATTACTACATTCCGCAATTCACGCACATTACCCGGAAAACGATATGCCAGCCAGATGGCTTTTGCTGCTGGATCCAGATCAAACTGACCTATAGAACCGACGTATAATTTCTGGAAATGCTCAAGTAATAATTCACCATCGCTATCTCGATCACGTAATGCCGGTAGCTGGATTCGTAGAATGCTTAACCGATGAAACAGATCGGATCGAAACTGCCCCTGCCTGACTTCAACATTTAGCTGTTTGTTTGTGGCCGCAATAATTCTGGCTTTGGACTGATGGCAACGGGTATCACCTACTCGATAGAATTCACCACTTTCCAGTACCCGCAATAATTTTGCCTGCAGCTCATAGGGTAGTTCACCGATTTCATCCAGGAATAGCGTACCCTCTCCGGCTTCCTGGAAGAAACCAGGATGATCTTTACTGGCCCCGGTAAAAGCACCCTTCACATGACCGAACAACTGAGCTTCCAGTAACTCCGGGGCAATTGCTGCACAGTTAATCACTAGATAAGGCTTAAATTTTCTTGCGCTTTGCTGATGAAGTGCCTTGGCAATCAGCTCTTTGCCTGTACCCGACTCACCTTCAATTAGCACCGGAAATAAAGCCTCACTGAACTGGCTGATCTGCTCTCGCACAGCCTGCATCGCGCTGCTGTTACCCACAAGTGCCGTATCTGCGTTATTTTTTTCCTGTTTTTTTTCGACTTGCTGCAACATTAACTGATGTTGCAGTCGTGATTGCAGTAACGCGGGATCGGCAGGTTTAGGAATAAAATCTGCCGCTCCCAGAGTCAGGGCATGCTGGATATTAGACTCATCGCTCTGCCCGGATAACACCAGTATTTTCATCTGTGGTTCATGGGCCAGTAAATCTTCAATCAGCGCAAAACCTTCATCTGGCTGGTGGGGAAAGGGGGGCAGACCAAGATCAACCAGGGCCAGCTGTGGTGCAACAGAGAGTTGAGCCAATATCTCTCGTGCCTGGATACGGGATTCAGCCACATGCACCTGGTAATCTTTTTTCAGAAGAAAGCCAAGGCTTTCATTGATCAATGGATCATCATCAATCAATAGTAATACGACTTTTTCTAAGGATAGATCTGCCTTATACCTGAGCTGATTTTCCATTTTGTAATCCCGGATATGATAAACGCCCTGTCAAAATCGTTAACACTGCTTCATATGTAGCAATTTCATCCATCTACATTTCGTAACTCTCCCCGATAACAATTAAGCATAGTTGATTTTTCGACAATTACATCAACAGGTCATGCTAAGTAGCTGAAATTATGAAATAATCAACTCAATATGCTTCATATCATCCTGTATCAACCTGAAATCCCACCCAACACCGGTAATATCATCCGCCTGTGTGCAAACACCGGATGCCAGTTACATCTGATTCACCCTCTGGGTTTCGAACTGGATGATAAAAAATTGCGCCGGGCCGGGCTGGATTACAAGGAATTTGCACAGGTGAATAATTATGAAAATCTACAGGCTTTTACTAAGCAACAGCCTACGGGCCGCCTGTTTGCCTGCTCAACCAAAGGCCGGCGTTATTATAGTGATGCTAAATTCAGGGATGGAGATGGTTTTATTTTTGGGCCAGAAACCCGTGGCCTGCCAATAGATTATCTGAATAAGTTGCCAGAACAGCAGGTATTAAGAATACCTATGCTGCAAAACAGCCGCAGCATGAATCTTTCTAACTCGGTATCAGTAATGGTGTATGAGGCCTGGCGACAGCTGGGCTTTAAGGGTGCTGTCTAATGCTTACTCAGGCTTGGCATCGCGAGACAGTAAGTCCTCTACTGCTGCTTTAGGGGATTTGCTCTCATACAGCACCTGATAAGCCTGCTCAATAATGGGTAACTCTACACCGTGCTGCTGACTGAGGTGCCAGGCTTCTCTGGCGGTTTTGACTCCTTCTACGGCCTGACCAATTTCTTCCCTGGCCTGCTCCACACTGCGCCCCTCGGCCAGTTTCAGTCCCATTCTTCGATTGCGAGACTGGTTATCGGTGCAGGTTAGTACCAGATCCCCAAGGCCAGCCAGTCCCATGAAGGTTTCATGCTGTGCACCCATGGCCTGACCCAGCCGCATGATTTCTGTCAGTCCCCGAGTAATCAAAGCCGCTCGAGTATTGGCGCCAAAACCCAGGCCATCGGCAATTCCGGCAGCAATTGCCAGTACATTTTTCAGGGATCCACCCAGTTCCACTCCCACCATGTCTTCACAGGTGTAGGCACGAAAATTTCCATGATGGAGAAAATCCACCACCTGCTGAGCAATTTCATGAGAACTGGAGGCCACCGTTACTGCAGTTGGCAGATTCTTCGCCACTTCCAGGGCAAAAGTTGGTCCGGACACTACAGCAGTAGCTGTGACATCTCCCAGCTCTTCCGCGATGATCTGATGCATCAGCTTGGCGCTACCTTCTTCCAGGCCCTTAGTGGCCCATACCACCAGATGATCTGATCGGATATGTGGCCTTGCCGAACGAATAAAACTGCGCATGGCATGACTGGGCACTGCCAGTAATAGCGTATCAGCATCTGCCAGTGCAGAAGCCAGGTCCGGGTTTAGACACAGAGATTCAGGGAATTGAATGTCCGGAAGGTAGAACGGGTTACAGCGCTGTTTAGCCATAACATCCAGTTGTTCTGACTCTATCCCCCAGAGACAGACAGGATTTTGACCGCGAGCCACCTGCATGGCCAGCGCCGTGCCCCAGGAACCCGCACCCAGTACGGCTATATTCCTGGTGCTGCTGGGCATTAGTGAGCCGTTTCAGCAGCCTTCTGCTGCTGCTGTTGCTGTTGCTGGTGCTGCATATACAGGGCATTGAAATTAACTGGATTCAATAGCAACTGTGGAAATCCACCTTTACTCACCAGGTCAGATATGGCTTCGCGCACGAAAGGAAACAGAATTTCTGGGCAGTAGGCCGCCAGCATGGCACCCATTTGCTCTTTAGGTATATTGGCCATCTGAAATACACCCCCCTGTTTCACTTCTACCAGAAACGCCGTTTTATCCCCGTGTTTAGCTGTAACTTCTACGGTTAAGGTCACTTCATGCACGCCTTCGGCCAGGGTTTTGGCCTCGGTATTCAGCTGCACGTTAACTTCCGGTTTCCACTCACCATCCTGAAACACCTCGGGTGAATTGGGCGATTCGAAGGACACATCCTTAACAAAAATTTTCTGTATATTAAATTGCTGTTGCTCGTTTTCTTGTTCAGACATTATAAAACCTAAATATGATTGTTAATCCATGACAACAGGTTGCCCAGATCCAGGGCCCCGGACATACGGGCCACTTCCTGGCCAGCGGAGAATACCATTAATGTGGGGATGCTGCGAATCGCATAACGTGCCGAAAGGCCCTGTTCCTGTTCTGTATTCACTTTCAATAAGCGAGCTCGAGGTTCAAGTTCTGCGGCGGCCTTCTGAAAAGCGGGTGCCATCATTTTACAGGGGCCGCACCAGTCTGCCCAGAAATCCACTACCAGGGGTATATCGCTCTTTTGTAGATGCCGATCGAATTGAGATTGAGTCACACTCAGTGCTGAATGACTGAACAGGTGCTTAGCACATTTACCGCATTTGGCTGCCAGAGCAGGTTTCTGTTCCGGTAAACGATTGATGGCCGCACAATGAGGGCATACAAGCTGCATGGCTAAGAAACCTCCACAGATAGCAGCGGATCAAGTCCTCCCTGACGATCCAGATCCGACAGATCATCGAAACCTCCGACATGGATATCACCGATAAAAATCTGTGGCACCGTTTGCCGACCACTCAGGTCTTCCATTTTCTGGCGCATCTCATCGTCATCACTAACATTGATCATGCTGTATTCCACTCCCTTGCCATCAAGTAGTTGCTGAGCCCAGGAGCAATAGGGGCAAAACGGCATATAATAAATAGTGATCTCTGGCATGCTTACTTTTTAGTCAATGGCAGATTGGCGCTGGACCAGTTCATAATCCCACCTGAGAGGTTATGAACATTCTCGAAACCTTCTTTCTTTAGTATTTTACAGGCATAGTTCGACCGGCTGCCAGAACGACAATACGCCAGTACATGCCTGGATTTAAATTTTTCAAGTTCGCTGGTCCGCTTTTTCAGGGCCGACATGGGAATGTGTTTGGCCGTATTAATGTGCCCGGAGCTGTATTCATTAGCTTCGCGGACATCCAGTACCACGACTTCATCATTATTCATAAGGCGTACGGCATCGGTTGGATTGAGCTGGCTGATACCACTGAAGCGGTTTTCCAGCTCCATTTTAATAATTAAGGCAGTCACAACCACAAAAGCACCAAACAACAATAAGTGGTTGCCTGCAAATTCAATCATTTGAGACATTTAAACTGAACCTGTGTTCAATATAATATAATACAAACAACCAGCACTGGTCAGTGCTGGTTATGGATTTTGCTTATCGCTGGTCTTCGCCAGGCTGGGCACAGAACACTTCCTGCATCATACTGATGAGGCGCAGTGTTCGAGCATCACCCACTCGGTAAAATACCCGGTTGGCATCCTTACGAGAGGCAAGTATGCCCTTATCACGTAAAATTGCCAAATGCTGGGATATATTACTTTGAGAGGTACCCACACTGTCAACAATATCCTGAACACTAACTTCCTGGTCCCTTAATGTACACAGGATTTTCAATCGTAATGGGTGAGACATAGCTTTCAGGGATCTCGATGCACGATCGATATCTTCTTCCCGAGTCATCAATTGTGTTTCTTCAATACTTGCACTCA
>CBDULX010000085.1:0-12777 GCA_965368175.1 uncultured Gammaproteobacteria bacterium
CAGAAAACCCTGAGTAAGGTTGGCATAAACCAGCTGTTGCGTGATATCGATTAATAATTTTTTCCGCAAATGGTCGCTCCAGCACATCCGTGTGCTATGCGACATTTGTACATCCATATACTTCAACGCAAATAAACGCAAATTTTTTATCCTAGCTGCAACACATGCAGTTTTTATTAGTGTTTATTTGCGTACATTAGCGGACTAATTCTTTTCAAAAAAACTGAAATTCAAACAGGCTACCAGTATCAGGTAGACTGTGCACGAAATTATAAATTGACTAGATTTAGATACGTGAAAACTTGTTCCAGCCTGGTGAACAGTTCAGTGAGGATCTTGCTATAGATGCACCTGTCATGGGTCGTGCGTATTACATACTATTTCGTTGAATAACCAACTGGCCATCAATTTTGTTTGCAAGTCCTTTACATACCTATCTATGAGTTACTATGCCCAACTCTTTTGGTTTTTTCGCTGCACGGTTACCCAAACACTAATCCTTTCACTTATTCGCCATGGATACACATAAAGAGTGGTTCCCGACATTCCAGTTGAAGTTCCGCTAAGGTCGTCGGTAGTCAAAATTGTGAATGCCGGCAAGAACTGGTATGAAAAAATATAATGACTTGCCAGAATTCAGGCATTTGGAAAATTATGACAGCTTACATCGTGCTAATATGAATCGGACATATCTTGAATTTGAGCAACTCTGATTTTTTTATGAATAATCGCTTTAATAGTGATATAACTAAATTAATATGAATTGTATTACTGAAGCCTGGGCCAGTCACGAAGCCGAATTGCGAGGTTACCTAACCCGGCAGACTAGCGATGCGCGCCTGGCTGAGGATCTGTTACAGGATACTTTTGTAAAAGCCATAGCAGAAGGTGCTGGCTTTTGCATCCTTCAGAACCCTCGAGCCTGGTTGTTTAAAGTCGCGCACAATCGCCTGCTGGATCATTATCGTCGCCAGAAAAAATTTATCGAGCTGGATCATGATATTAGCGATGAACAGCCGGAAATTGCAGCCGTGGAAACCCTGTCTGCCTGCCTGCCACGTGCTTTACAGGACCTCTCTGAAGATGAACGTGAAGTCATTACACTCTGTGATCTTGAAGGTCTGAATCAGGCGGACTATGCAAAACAGAAAAATATCAGCCTGGCAGGCGCAAAATCCCGTATTCAACGAGCACGTAAACATCTTAAAAAACGGTTGCATAAAAATTGTCAGGTACGTTTTGATGACAATGGTAATATGTGTTGCTTTGTGCCTCGAGATGACAGATAGCAATGGCCAGTAAATAGTCTGCATCTTTTTAATTATTAGTACGTCCTCTTTAGTAAAACCGTAAATCTGATACTTGTATTTGTTTTGTATCGCCCTGAAAACTAAACATAAGGTCCTAATTTGGAAACGTGATGGGCAAATTTTATGTGCGGCTTATACAAAGTATTATTCACACTGGTCATCCTGAGTATCGGCACTTCCTGCGCGATTGCCTCGGAAAAGACGGCCTTGGTCGTACTGGACAAGCCTGGCACTAAACCAGGGCTTGTGGATTTCGGGGCTGGTCGATGTATTCCGTGCAAGAAGATAGAGCTATCCTGGAGCGACTACGAAAGGATTATGCAGGGCAGTTTAAGGTGATATTTATTGATGTGTGGAAAAACCAGCAAGCAGGAGAATTCTACCGTCCGCAAGTGAATCCTACACAGATCTTCTTCGGTGCAGACGGCTATGAACTGTTTCGCCATAGCGGATTTTATTCGCGCATACAGATACTGCATAAATGGCATGATCCAGGTTTTGACTTCGACATTAAACCGGAATAATCACAGTGATCGAAACCCTGTTCGAACAGCTGAATAACTGACTTGCCAGTGCGATTCCGTGGGCGCTGGTCGCCGCAGCCTTGTGGGGTGTCGCGAGCATGCTCCTCAGTCCCAGCCAACTTGCAGGCATTACACTCATCGTCGGCTTTATCCATGGACAGGGTCGAGCCACCGGCACTCGCGCTGTTGCACTCGCAAGCCTGTTCGCGTTGGTGTTCTAATGACTATCGCCCTGATTGGCGCAATAACCGCTTCATTGGGGCGTATCGTCGGTAACCTGGACTCATGGGGATATTACCTCGGGGCCACTGTATTCCTGGTGGTCGGCCTGTATTTGCTTGATGTGTTGCCATCACCCTGGTCGGTCCCGGCTATTGTGCCGATACGTGGCAAGTGATTACTGGTTACGCTGGTACATTGGCTGATATTCGGTTTAGCGCTCGGTCCTTGTACTTTTGCTTACATGGCGCCAGTGCTGGGTGTGGCGTTTAGTGCTGCTACCAACTCACCCGTGTTTGCTGCCTCCTTGTTGTTTGCTTACGGAGTGGGACACTGCACTGTCATCGTTGCTGCAGGTTCTTCCACCTTGCTGGTTCAACACTACCTGGAGTGGGCACAGCCGGAGCGTCCTATGGTTTCGCCAGGGCTGCGGCGTATTGGTAATCGGATCTGGCGTGTATCTGATATTTACTGCGCCTTAGCTCCCGGCTTTGAACTGGCCATGAAAACAAGTGCGAGACATAGTCGAAAAAATCTGCATCTATTTCGGGCTTAGTTCGTCTTCTCTATAAGAAATAGTTTTTTATTGATAGAACATTCAATTAGAGGAAAAGCCATGAAAAAACACAACAAATTCTTTGTCATTGCACTGTTAGTTAGCCTGCCATTTGCGGCTAATGCTTATGATGCCGACCAGGCTGAACATATATTGAATACTGTGACCGGCCAGATGAATCAGCAGTTTTTTCTCACTAAACCCTGCAAGATAGAGGCAGTCGAAGTGCTGAAAATGCTGGAACAAAAGGAAAAAGTCACCTTACTGGATATACGGACACCGCAGGAACGAGGTGTGGTGGCGTTGAATCATCCCAGTGCCCTGTCCATACCCATGAACGAATTATTTAAAAAAGAAAACCTGGACCGTTTACCTGAAGACAACAAAATCATTGTTGTCTGTCATTCAGGCAACCGTGCCTCCGGCACTACAGCCCTGTTAAAAAGTGCCGGCTTTAAAGATGTAGTCTATGTCAACGGTGGGCTTATCTCGCTGGTGACCAATCTAACACCTAAAACAGTGCCCGTGGAGTAACTGACACATGTTTGATGCACTCGCCAACTTGATTGTCTATGACTGGCTTGGGCTGGACCCGGTGACACATGGAGGTGCTGCCCTGCATTTCTTTGTCATGGATACAGCCAAGATCTTTGTCATGCTGGTGGTGATTATCTATATGATGGGATTGCTGCGTGCGATGCTGTCACCAGAAAAAGTAAGGGACTATATTCGTGGAAAACCAAAATGGCTGGCACGCAGTAGTGCAGTTACCTTAGGTGCCGTTACACCCTTTTGTTCATGCTCATCAGTACCGCTTTTTATAGGCTTTATTGAGGCAGGTATCCCACTGGGAATAACATTTTCATTTTTAATTGCCAGTCCCATGATTAATGAAGTAGCAGTCGTTATCCTGATCGGAATACTGGGTTGGAAGCTCACATTGATGTATGTTGTGGCCGGTCTGGCTGTAGCCTATGTGGGCGGCATGATTATGGAGCGATTCAAACCGGAGCGCTGGGTCGAAGATTATGTATGGAAAATACAGATGGGTGAAGCATCATTGCCTGAACCAGATAAAAGTTTTTCAGGCCGACATCGTTATGCATGGGGTGAAGTAAAAGAAATTGTAGGCCGACTGTGGAAATGGGTGATCGCCGGCATTGCTGTCGGTGCACTATTTCACGGTTATGTACCAGAACACTGGGTGACAGAACATCTGGGTGGGCAGGACAACTGGTTGGCAGTGCCCGGAGCAGTTTTATTGGGCGTACCTTTGTACTCCAATGCGACCGGTGTGATTCCAGTAGCTGAAGCGATGCTGGGTAAGGGAGTTGCCATTGGCACCACACTGGCATTCATGATGAGCATTGCGGCCCTGTCGCTACCGGAAATGATTATTCTGCGAAAGGTAATTCGCTGGCCAGCGTTGGCACTTTATGCAAGCGTGCTGGCGGTGGCTTTTATGTTCGTCGGCTGGGGATTTAATCTCACAAGTTATTAGATGAACACAATAGAGCATGTACAAAATAACTGAATCTTGAAGATTCCACAGGAGTCAATAATGAAAAATTTGATATTTGCGTTCTTGTTAGTAGCAATCTGCGCCCCTGCTTACTCGAGTGATCGAAATCTGGAAAAATATATCACGGATTTTGACTACGCCGCCCGAAAAGAAATGAAGATAGATAGCAAGGGGCTGATCAAATTATTGAAAGAAGGCAAGGCCCAACTGATTGATATTCGTTTTAAGGAAGAATATGCAGCCTGGAAGGTAGGGCCAGCTATTAATATTCCTCTCAATGAATTACCTAAACGATTGAAAGAGTTAAATACAGATAAAATTATTGTAACTGCATGCCCTCATAAAGATCGTGCGACCATTGCCATGGTTTATCTTAGATCACAGGGTATTAAAGCAAAATATTTAACTGACGGTTTAATTGGTATGGCTGAAAACCTTCGTGGTGACAATGCGGAAGAATTTATCTTTGAGCTGAAAGTAATTAATAATGAACTGTTCAGTGATTGATGAATATTAAAGCCCTCGAATTAGTAACAATGTAATTAGTCCGGAATAAGGAGCAAGCGATCATGAAATCCATTAAAGTATTAGGCAGTGGCTGTGCCAACTGCAAAGCCACACAAAAAATAATTGAGGAATGCGCGAGTGCAAATGAAGTCAATATTGAACTCGAAAAAATTGAAGATATCGCAGCCATTATGGCTTACGGCGTTATGTCGACCCCGGGCGTGGTTATTGATGGTAAAGTGGTGCACGCGGGTGGCGTCCCCGACCGCAAGAAAGTTGAAGCCTGGTTAATAGAGTAATACCGCACCCGTGCCAAAGCTGAAGCGCCAGGTTCATCCGAAATTAGTGTTAGTGGTGGAAATACCGATATTGGCTGCACACATATTCTGGTACTAACCAATAAAGATGCCACCTGTCGAGAGGAGCAAAGTATCCATGACTCAGAATAAACGTGTTTACCAGGTCATTGCCGAAAGGCAGGACGCCCATGGCAGCATTGCCTATTGTAAAGATGCAGAAATTACTCTCGACACCGATGTCAATAACCGTGACGACGCCTTTAACCCTGCCGAATTACTGCTCGCTGCCTTATCCGCCTGCATCATCAAGGGCATTGAACGCGTAACACCCATATTAAAATTTGAATTACGAGACATCAAGGTATGCATCACCGGTGTACGCCAGGATTCACCGCCAAAATTTGAATCCATTGAATATGAAATTTTTATAGATACAGATGAAACCGACAGGCGCCTGGCATTGTTGCACGACAATATAAGAAAATTCGGCACCATCTATAATACGATTGCACCGGGAACGGACTTGAAAGGTAAAATAAAGCGAGCCGTTGCGGACTGAAATTTATATATAAAATTCAGCACTCAAAATAATGCACAATCACAGTCACGAAAATACCAGTCAACGTAGCTTATATTTTGCTGCAGCCATAACACTTATTTTTGCACTCGTGGAAGCAAGCGTTGGCTGGTGGTCAAACTCATTGGCCCTGATGAGTGACGCCGGTCATATGCTGACGGACACTACCGCATTGTTGATTGCCTCACTGGGTGTATGGTTTGCAAATCGTTTGCCTACACGTCGATTCACTTACGGGTTTGGTCTGGCAGAATTTATTGCCGCGTTTACCAATGGCTTACTCATGCTGGTTGTGGTAAGTGCAGTAGCTTATCATGCTGTTGAACGTATATCTCAACCGCTGGATGTAAAAGGTGAAGCGGTAACGATGGTTGCAGTCATTGGATTATTGCTCAATATTTTAGTTTTATATCTACTAAAACATGGTGAAGCGGATCTAAACCGACGTGCTGCAATATTACATGTAATGGCGGATCTGCTAGCGTCCATTACTGCTTTAGGATCAGGCATTATTATAATATTACTGGCTGGAGTATTGTCGACCCTGTATTGTCACTGGTCATTGTCATTCTTATTTTATATTCAACTTATCGCCTGCTGAGTGAAGCTGTTCATGGTTTATTGGCTGGTGTTCCTCCAGGGCTATCATTGGAAACCATTTGGAAAGACATGGCTTCAATAGAAGGTGTTATATCTGTACATGATTTGCACGTCTGGTCATTGACATCAAACAAAGTTGCGTTATCGGCTCATGTCGTAGTGAGTGATTTTCGCGAATGGGATGTTGTTTTGAGTGCACTTCGAACCAGGCTTGCGCAATTCTATGGTATAGAACACATCACCTTGCAACCAGAGACAGATAATAATTTTGTGACGTTTAAAGGTTAATTAAATGAATATAAATATGGCCTGCATCACACTTATACAGTTTTAACTATTGAAATAATAAGTATTTTTTTAACTTCAGCTATGCTACATCCCTAAAGGCTCGGTAGTTGTTTCCGATAACCTGCCTTCAAAAGACGGCACTTACAGCCTGTACTGTGCAGTCATTGTGAAACAGGTAGATCAGAAAACCCTAAGTAAAGTTGGCATAAACCAGCTGTTGCGTTCGATTGATTGATGGATCGAAGTTTATGGTTTATGGTTAATTGTTGATTGTTGATTGTTGATTGTTGATTGTTAAATATTTTGCTAACGGTGGCCCTTGTTAAAATAGTGCCACCGTTTTTTTAATTTAATAGTTTAAACAATGATTACTCTTTACGGCATTCCAGTTGCGAGACATTGTTTTCACATGGTTAACCTTCGATCAAAGCAGTCATATAAATTTGATGCCAACTTCAGGTTAAGCAAACTAACAACACTATCCAGATAACATACATTCTGATTTTCGCCCATTTATCAGTAAACACAAACTTTTTAACTAAAGGTGTTTTTTGTCCTGGAGTGTTTTATCAGCCAACACCGCTTCTATAGCCTGCACAATTTCTTCGGATTTCCGTGGATCAAGTGCGTCCAGATGGGGCGAGGTAAACTGGCCTGAATCGTTGTCGAAGTACTCGCCGGAAGCCGTTGCGAATTCATCTGACAGGGCAGCACGGATTAAACTATCTGCACCAATGCGGATGTCATTGCCGGCCATGCCCAGGCCCTCTTTCACCATCTTGGTAGCGAGCAGGGAACCCGGGTTAACGGCGATGATGATCGGCCCGTGTTTGTTAAGCGATTGCGCCATAGTGCGTGACCACATCGTGATCGCGAGTTTGCTTTGTGCGTAAGCATCCATGTCATACGATAATCGAACACGTCCCGCCAGGGCTTCCGGGTTAACCGGCGACTGAGCAGCAGAAGAAAGATTAATCACTCGCCCGGATGTTCCAAGCAGTGGCATCAGTTTTTGCGTGAGCTGATAAGGTGCAATGGTATTCACCGCAAATCGTACATCCAGTCCATCCTGAGTAATGGATTCAGCTGCTTTAAAAACGCCCGCGTTGTTAATTAACACATCCAGTGTATCGTGGCGTTCGATCACCGCTTTTGCCAATGCCTCTACATCGGATAAACGTGACAGATCCGCCAGGTAAGTCTCAACCTGCTCAGCTGTAAACGCAGAAACAGCTTTTTCCGCTTGCTCGAGTTTTGCTGGATTGCGCCCGTGCAGCAGAACATGGTGGCCTTGCGAAGCCAGCATCTTCGCTGTTTCTAAACCAATGCCGTCGGTTGAGCCGGTAATTAAAATAGTTTTCTGCATGTTATCCCTCTCAGTCAGTGAAGTCTGGCAGTATGGTATCCGCCAGATGTTTCAATGTGGTTTCGATATCGGCCTGGTTAAAACGCAGGTTCAGGGCAACATGATTGACACCAATCTGTTCCAGCGATTTCAGATACGCCCGAAGAGGGTTTGTGCCCGAGCGGAATCCGAGATGGATCGGTTGCGCTGGTGTATCAGGCTTGTCAGCCAGGTCGATATAAAGCGACTGCACGGCTGGCTTGGCAGGGCCGCCTACCGCTTTAACTCGTGCCCGCCAGTCGCTAATAATTTTTTCCTGCGCCTCGACATTACGAGGGTAGGTTATCCAGCCTTCTCCGTTACGCGCGATCCAGTCCGGGTCTTGCTGGCTACCACCGGTAATCAACAGTGGAATTTTTCCAGACGTGGGTTTGGGCAGCATATCCATACCACACCCAGGATGATCAAAATTGGGGCTGCCATAGATATTCTCGAACGACGGCGCGTCTTCCCACATATGATTAATGTATTCAAAGCTTGCCCGAAAACGCTCACCACGATCATCAAAGCTCATATTGAGTGCCGGATATTCTTCAGGTCGATCACCCGAAGCGACGCCTAAAATAAGTCGCCCACCCGATAGCACATCAGCACTGGCTGCCGCTTTGGCAACATGCGCAGGATGACGCAGTGGTAACACAATGCTGGCGACGCCCAGTGCAATGCGCTCAGTCTGAGCAGCCAAAAAGCCCAGGTAGACCAGGGGGTCGAACATCTGCCCTGCGTCGCCAAATGAGGGTACGTTGAACGGCACATCGCGTAACCAGATAGCAGAAAATCCCAGCGCTTCAGCCAGTTGAGCACGCTCAACATGGCGAGCCATACTGGGTGCGGGGCCAGTCGTGTAAGACTCCAGCGGCACCACCACCCCGAGGCTCAGGCGACCCAGACGGAACGTATTGTTGTATGCCTGATTGATAGACTGGAACTCCCCACTATCGACCGGATTATCTGCATGCTTGAGCATCATTTTCACACCTGTTCCAACGTAATTGCGCAAATTGAGCGCGGCTATTTTCTGGGCTGCGCCGAAATGACGTCGAACTTGCCATTTGTGCGTACATAGATGATGCTTTCCTCTTCCGCTTTAGACGAAACTTGATGCACCGTCTCTCCCTTCGAACCGAAATAGCTGCCCGGATCTAAAGTCCTGACGTCGGCTCCCAGGTACTGTGGTCGACCTTTGATTACTACAGCACGGAAGCTTGAGCCGTGGCTACGAATCTTTCCAGTAAATCCTGCCGGTAGCCTGACAAGTGTCCCGTTCAGCTGATCGTCCTGAGGATTACCCCAAAGAAAGGCCAGCTTTGGTCCCCTGGTAGATGATCTATAGTCAGAGGCTGGCATTCCGGGCTGATCGACCCAGACGATGTTCGATGCATCCACGTTGATCGGCCTTTCTCCACTATCAAACGCCTCCCCTGGAGGACCGACGAGATACGGTCCTTCATCAATATCTACGAGCACCACATTGGTTCGCCCCCTGGCAGCGGTTATGTGCACTTCTCCTTCTGGTTGCGTCCAGAAAGAACCCGCCGGCATCCACATGTCCGCGGCATCAGGATCATCGTTGTGAATGAGGCCGCTAATAACCACTGCACGGTAGGTGATATTGTGAATATGAGGTGGTGACGAGAAGCCGTCCTCAAACTTGACCAGGAAGCCTGTCGGTACTGAGCCCTTACGATCGCCCCACAGGGTGCCAGCCTTCGGGCTTTTATCGCCACGGGCCGGGTTGAGCTGCTCCCAGTTAACTTCTGACTGCAAGACAAGTTCAGAGGCTGGCTCGACTGCCTGTTGCGGAGCGGTGCTGGTGCTATCTGGCAGACTCGGCGAACTGGCACAGGCAATGGTTACAAGGCCTGCAAGTGCGAGTATTAGTAAGCTTCTCATATTCCTTATAACTCTCACCTTTTCATCTTTGGCCGTGATATTGGCAACGATAGTAAATTCAGCCATGTTTGTTTCCTCTGATTACAATAGTGCAGGTTTAAAACCCTTCCAGAACAATCTTTCCGATTGATTTGCCCGATTCCAGTAATTCGTGCGCAGCCCTTAAGTGTTCGGCATTGATCGTACCCAGGTTCTTACCGACAGTTGTCTGGATATAACCCTGGTCAATCAAATCCGCGACACGGTTTAGCAAGCGGCCCTGCTCATCCATATCGGGCGTATGAAACATGGAACGTGCAAACATAAACTCGATGTGTAACGACTGGCTCTTAAGCTTCAGCTTCATCACATCCAGGGGCTTGGCTGGGTCGTCAATCATGGCAATCTTTCCAAACGGTGCCAGCAGTTCGGTATAGGTTTCGAAGTAAGATTCGGTGGCGTTGAGGCTGGCAATATGTGTCACCTGTGAAATACCTAAAGCCTCGATCTGTGGCAGCAGTGGCTGAGTATGATTAATCACATGATCGGCTCCGAGCTTCTTCACCCAGTCCTTCGAACTTTCTCGTGAGGCAGTGGCGATGACGGTCGCACCGGTAATGGCTTTGGCGATCTGAATTAAAATAGAGCCAACGCCACCGGCGGCACCTATCACCAGGATGACCTCATTGGATTTCGTATCTGAATCCGGCGATTGTTGTTTCAAAGACAGATGCTCGAACAATAGTTCCCAGGCGGTAATGCCTGTCAGTGGTAAAGCAGCCGCTTCAGCATCCGACAGGCTTTTGGGTTTGCTGCCAACCAGTCGTTCATCCACCAGCTGGTATTCGGCATTGCTGCCCTGGCGGTTGAGGTCGCCGGCATAATAAACCACATCACCGGGCTTGAATAACGAAGCCGCCTCGCCCGTCGCAACCACCTCACCCACAGCATCCCAGCCAATCACTTTGTAGCTGCCATCCTCCGGCGCCATTCGCTGACGAATTTTATAATCCACCGGATTCACAGCGATTGCCTTCACCTTAACCAGTAAGTCATGTCCCTCTGCAACAGGCTGAGGCAGCTCGATATCAGTTAAAGAGTCAGGATCTTTGATCGGTAATGATTTCATATAGCCAACTGCTTTCATGGTGTATCTCCGGCGTGTTAAGAACTGAAGTAAATACTAGCCCTTGATTACCTGCGAAAAAACAGCATAATAATTGAATCATTATCAAATAATATTTGACAATATGTTATTAGAAGACCTTCAGGTGGTACTCAAAGTGGCTGAATTTCGCAGCATTACCGCGGCCGCCGCCAGCCTGGATATGCGCACCGCGACCGCCAGTGCGGCACTCAAGCGGGTGGAGAGCACTTTGGGCGCCGATCTGTTTATCCGCACCACTCGGCAGCTTCGGCTCTCCAGTGCTGGCGAACGCTACATTCCCCAGTGCGAGCAGGCCCTGCTGATGCTGGACCAGGCCAAACAAAACATGAAACATGACCTGGATACTGTGGAGGGTGAGCTGCGCCTTGCCCTGTCATCAGACCTGGGTCGGAACCTGGTGATTCCCTGGCTCGATGAATTCATGGAAACCCACCCGAATGTGAGTTTAAAAACCAATATCAGTGACAGCAACATCGACTTTTATCGCGATTCAGTAGACATAGCCCTGCGCTATGATTCACCCGATGACGCCAATCTATATGGCTTTAAGATCTGCAATATCCCGGGACTACTGTGTGCATCACAGGCCTACCTTGATCAATATGGCACCCCCAAACACCCCCATGACCTGGCCTCACACAATGGACTTTTTTATCAGCTCCACGACATCACCCATGATGTCTGGGCGTTCTCTGACGGTGAAACAGACTACAAAATCAAAATGAGCGGTAACCGTGCCGCCAATGATGGCGACCTGGTAAGGCGCTGGTGCGTTGCAGGTAAAGGCCTGGCGGTTAAATCCTGCCTGGATATGGCCGACGATCTATTATCGGGAAAAGTAGTTAGCGTAATGCCCGAGTTCAAACCCAGATCGACTGAACTATGGCTTGTCTGCCCGAGCCGACAATCGATTACCCCGGCTGTCCGGTTACTCAGAGACTCTTTCAAAGAAAAGACCCGAGGTATTCTGAAGCAATTGATTAAGAAAGGCATTTTAGACGACAGCGTTCTTGGCTAAAGTATATTGACCCGAACGTTAATCCCACTGTGAAGTGAACACAGTAACCATGACTAAGTTATATGGCATACCCAACTGCGAGACAGTATTTTCAATGGTGCTATTCCGTTAATTTTCCTGTAACCGTTTACTTCTCTCGCCCTTAAATCACAAATTGCCCGTTGATTAATAGCAGATCACGTTTTGTTGCATGTGATCAAGCTTGCCCCAAACCTCTCCATCCATAGCACTTGAAACCCTGATTCCCTCAACATCTCCGTTGTTTCTGCACATTTTCTGCACCTTGTTTTTATAAACTTTTTAATAGCGAAACAGGAGGAAGTAATGCCTGTTAACGATATCAGCATCTGCTGAATCTACCGAAAGATTAGAGTGTTTGTTTGCCGGGACTGAATGAAACATGATTGAACATACTTTAACAATAAATCGCAACCGGCCAGTACGCCGGTTGTTCCAGATCAGAAAAAGCAACCTGGTCTTCGCCTATCTGGCCATATTATTGATTCCTTACCTGGCCACCCGGTCATTGGCTATCGATTACAAGGGACTTTATTCGGCCTCGCTTGTGTTGCTGAATACGGTTGCCATGATGGCATTTTTTATTCAGTTTCCGCTGGCAGGTCGTCTTAAACATCTTCCCATGTTTTCAAATATCGACTGGAGCATGTCGAAACATAAAACAGTGGGAAAATGGCTGGGTATCTTCTTTTTACTACATCCCCTGTTGATACTCGCGCCACGCTTTCTGGTCTCGTTTGACGATGGCATCACTAGCGTTCTCCAAGCGGCAACCTCTCCACAGTTGCTGACCGGTATTATTGCCTGGTTTGTCATGATCCTGTGGGTTCTGACAGCTGTTTTCAAAGACAGAATAAAAATCAGCTATGAAACCTGGCACCTGAGCCATCTCAT
>CBDULX010000086.1:0-12742 GCA_965368175.1 uncultured Gammaproteobacteria bacterium
GAAGGACAGGCCATAATTAAGCAATTATCTTAAATAAATATTTAGAAAGTTACCGTATCTATATAAAAACATTGAAAATACTGATAATCAGTACTTGCTTTTTCTGGAAAATCGACGACACTATAGGTACTGAATAGTGGTTTCGAGGTGTGACTGTGGAAAATCAACGTCGCAAATTTATTACACGGCTGGCAGGGTTAGGTGGTTTGGCCGCTACTCCGATTATTGGACGTGCCGATTCCAGCCCTGTTGAGGTCAAAGATATTCGCTTGTCTAACAATCGCGAATACACACGTCTAGTATTTGATTTGAGTCAGCCGGTTGACCATAAGCTGTTTTCTCTGCACAAGCCGGAACGCGTGGTTATTGATCTTAAGCAAACCCGTTTGATCAATGTATCGGCTATTGAAGATTTGCATAACGAGAATCTAAAAGGAATTCGGACGGGTATTCGTAATGGCAATGATTTGCGTGTGGTGCTGGATCTCAAAGATAAAGCTGTTCCTCGCAGTTTCGTACTGACGCCCTCAGGTAATCAGGGACATCGGCTGGTAATCGACCTGAGTAAGAAAGTTCAGGAAAAAGTTACCCGTAGTAATCGTCCACTTCGTGAAGTAGTTGTAGCCATAGACGCTGGCCATGGTGGAAAAGATCCAGGTGCCAGTGGTTTAAATGGTACCCGGGAAAAAGACATAACCCTGCAGATTGCCCGTAAACTTGAAAAGCTGATTGCCAGGCAACCGGGTATGAAACCTGCGATGATACGTTCCACTGATCGTTTCATGCGTTTACGGGATCGAATTGACAAAGCCCATGATATGAAAGCGGACCTGATGATTTCGCTGCATGCCGACTCCTTTCCAGACAAACGTGCGCGTGGGGCATCTGTGTATGCTCTGTCTGTGGGTGGAGCGACTTCCGAGAGCGCCCGCATTCTGGCAGAAAAAGAAAACTCTGTGGACGCACTGTTCGGTAATGTCAGTCTGAAAGATAAAGATGAAATAGTGCAGCAGGTATTACTGGATCTGTCCCTCACAGGCACTATTCAGTCCAGTCTTGATATCGGTAGTGAAGTGCTCACAGAATTGAACAAAGTGGGCAGGGTACATAAAAAGAAAGTACAGCAGGCAGCTTTTGCAGTACTTAAGGCGCCGAATATTCCTGCCATATTGCTGGAAACTGCATTTATCTCGAATCCTCGTGAAGAGCGTAACTTACGTAGCTCGGCTCACCAGAATAAACTGGCCAAGGCGATTTTACGGGGTGTAAATGATTATTTCTCCCGTAAAGCACCACCAGGAACCTGGTTGTCACAGTCTGGTAAAACTTACACCATTCAGTCTGGCGATACACTGGCTGGACTGTCCGATAAGTTTAATACCCCGATCAGTCATCTGCGAAGCCGGAATTCTATATATGATGACCAGCTTAAGGTAGGCCAGGAACTTATTATCCCGGTGGGGTAAATCGCCTGGTTGAAGACAGTTAGCAGTTAGTAATTCCAGGTATTTCCAGTGATTTTGAACGTCTAAGGAATCACTGATACTTCAATGGGTCAGTGGCAGTTATTTTATTCATAGTTACACTTGCTCACTCGAGTAATTTCAACAGCCTGAACTGAATTTAACCTGAGTCTGAAATAGATTCGTGTTTATCTCAGCTTTAAAGTCTTTATTCCCCTGTTTCCTCACCCATAATTAATATTGAATATGTTTTTAAGAGTTGTTTGGATATTGTTGAATTTATTATATAAATCAGTAAAAAATGTGTTCTGAATTATGGTTTGATCCTGATTTATGTACTAAGCTTGGTATGCAGTTTGCTGATAATAACTACACACTTGAGCAGGATTTCGGGTTTCTAAGGGAAGGATTTATGATTGTTTATAATGTTTTCAGTTACTTATGAGTAAAAAAACAGGACTTTTTGCTCAAGTAGGCTATTCTCAAATTAGCTACTAACAATAAAGGTTATTCGGTTTTTGTGATGGGGTTTTTATTTTTTCACAGGCATAAAAAACTTCAACTAGTCTCTATGGCTGGTCTTTTTATGATCAACCTGTCTGCTCACGGCCTGGGTTTATCCAATTATGTTACGGATACCTTGAGTGCTCACCCCTCAGTGCAGGAACAGGTGCATATCTTCAGGCAGGTGGTTCGTGATCAGGACATTGCAGCCAGTGGCTGGCAACCCAGTATTGATTTACAGGCATCAACCGGTAATTATGAAAATGAATCACCCTTTACCGGCCCCGATCGTGTCGATTACAGCAGTACGCGCACCGAATTATCGATTACCCAGAATCTGTTCAATGGTTTTGATACGCAAAATCAATTAGAACAGACTCATGCCAGAATACGTTCGTCACTGTACGAGATTTACGACACTGCAGACAATATTGCGCTGGAAGCCATACAGGCCTATCTGGAAGTCCTTAAACAGCAGAGACTTTATGAGCTGGCATCACAAAATGTGACTTCCCATGAGAATATTCTTTCGCAGATTCGTGAACGGAGTAATTCCGGGGTTGGTCGTCGTTCACAGCTACAGCAGACTGAAGGACGTGTGGCACGAGCCCATGCCAGCCTGATTGCGCAACAGAACAACTTGCAGGATGCCATGACCCAGATGCATCAGATCCTGGGGCGCTATATTAAGCCATCTAATTTGGTGGAACCTAAAGTACCACCGCATCCAGGTATGGAAATTGATGACCTGATCGATCAGGCCCTGGCTAATCATCCGGCGATACGTGTAGCTGCATACAATATTCAGGCTGCACAGTCGGATTATCATCGATCCAAGAGTAACAATTATCCCAAGCTTGATCTGAGGCTGGCAAAAGAAGTGGGCGATGACATAAACGGTCTGGAAGGAGATACCGATAATGTGAGCCTGGTGCTCAATATGAGTTACAACTTTTATCGTGGTGGTGCAGATCAGGCCGAGCGCAAGAAGAAAATCAGTGCCGTACACGAACAGCAACAATATGCAGCCCGAGTGCGCAGACAGGTCATCAATACCTTGCGTCTGGCCTATGTTGCAGACCAGTCGTTAAATCGTCAGCTCAAGTTTCTATCAACTCATATTGTTAAATCCCGTGAAACTGTTGTGTCCTACAGAGAAGAGTTTTTTATCGGACAACGAGACCTGATTGATTTGCTGGATGCGGAGAATGAACTGAATACGGCGCAAAATCAGTTCACACAGGCTTATTTTGATGCCCTGGCCGCGCGATATCGCATTCACGAGGGTGTAGGAACGCTGTTTAATGTGCTGAATTTACAGGCCACGATGGGCGAAGATGATCTTAAGATCTCTCGTATCCAGGCAAAAGGCATAGACCGTCTGCCGCTGGTAACAGACCGTGACGACGATAAGGAACAGGATGTCAGTGATCATTGTGATAATACATGGAAAAGTGATCAGGTGAACACTTTTGGCTGTATGAGCCATGATTTGATCAATTTAGGTTACAAGCAGGTGAATACTACCCCCAGAGTGGGTGACGATCAGTTTGAGCTGGAAAAAAACAGTGTACTGGTGATCACCCAAGTCATGCTGCTGGTAAATGATACCGATGCCGATGGGGATACTTTGAAACTGGTCGATTTTACCCAACCCAAGAATGGTAAATTAGCGAGGGATGCCAGTAAAAACCTGGTGTATCGATCTACAGAAGGGTTTACGGGTATAGATAGTTTCACCTATACAGTTTCCGATGGACGCGGCGCAGTGGCCAGAGCCAAAGTGAAAATAGTGATACCTCCAATTTCTGAAATCAAACTGTCAAATACCCAGTATGTTAATTTCGTGTTCAATAAAGCAGAGTTGACGGCGGAATCCAGGGAAAAAGTGCAGCAGATTGTGGATAAAGTGAAACAGCTGGGTAATGTAAAAGTTCGGATTTTTGCCTACACTGATAATATAGGTTCAGACAGCTACAATTTGTCTTTGTCCAAGCGTCGTGCAACAGCCATGAAAGAGCTGCTGATTGTACGAGGGATTAAGCGCGCTGATATCAAGGCTTACGGCATGGGAGAAAGAGACCCGATTGCTGATAATTCCACATCCGAAGGTCAGGCTATTAATCGTCGGGGAGAGTTTCGATTTCTCCTGAATACCAGAAATAAAGACCTGCAGAATGATTTGTTGCCGAGTGAAAATTAGCAGCTAAACTTTAGGAGTCTTTGAATAATACAGCTCCTGAAATGCCACTCAAAGCACAATCGTCGACTGGATGAACTGAATTTTGTGGGGTCGCTAACAGTACTGGGTATGTGTTCAGTGGTATTACTCAGTTTCAGGGGCTTTGATGCGAATAATACATCGCGGCAAAAAAGCATTGCCTGGCAGCATAATCGGATTCTTTTTCATGCTGATGCCCGGCTTGCATCTGGCGCAAACTTTCGCTGATGACGAGATGCTGAAGCGGCTGAACAGTGAATATAGTGAAGAGGCCAGACAACGTGGGATTGCATTTAATGTTTTGCTTAATCGATTACAAAATAAAAATGTCAGGCAACAGCTAACTGAAGTGAATGATTTCTTTAATCAATTTAGTTACAGGGATGATCTATCTCAATGGGGAATTGAAGATTACTGGGCTACACCTGAGGAATTTATTGGTGTATATGCAGGTGATTGTGAAGATTATGTGATATCAAAATATTTTGCACTACGTACCCTCGGGGTGGCGGATGAACACCTTTATCTTACCTATGTAAAAGCCGTCAAAGAAAATATTGCTCACATGGTGCTAAGTTATTTTGAAACCCCTCAAAGTGTTCCACTGATTCTTGATAATTATAATCCACGAATTGTTACTGCAGATAAGAGAAATGATTTACTGCCGGTATACAGTTTTAATGCCAGGTCTTTGTTTCTTACAACGCCTTCAGCGGGTTTGGGTAAGTCATTGCCCACGAACAAAATCAAAAATAGTAAGTGGGAAAAATTGCTGGCAAATATAAAAAGGGCCGAGCCATGACGCTTTTTAAACAAGTTGCACTGCTGGTTTCGTTAGTATTTATGCTATTGGTGGTCGTAACAACCATCGCCGATTATCGTCGTACTGGTGAGTTTATCGAGACCCAGTTGCAATCAGTGGCACAGGATATGGCAACAACACTGGGTGTAACTATATCTAATTCAATCAACGATGATGATAAAGCTACTCTGGAAACCCTGTTTAATGCAGTGTTTGATAGCGGTTATTATTCTCAAATAGAGTTGGTGGCATCTGATGGAGCAACGATTCATAAAAAGCAGCAATATTTACAGAGTGAAGGTGTGCCGCACTGGTTTATTGCCCTGATTCCATTGGAGCCGGCAACAGGTACTACACAGGTTATGAAGGGCTGGATGCCCATGGGGCAATTGTCAGTGACCCTGCATCCGGGCTTAAGTTACAGGATGATGTATGAAAGTCTACAGGCAACGCTTCTCTGGTTTTGTGTGTTGTTCTGTATAGGTCTCGCAGTGTTGTGGTATCTATTGCTTATATTATTGAGGCCATTGAGCAGCGTAAAGAATCAGGCTGATGCCATACATAGCAATCAATTTATTCAGCAGGATATATTGCCAAAAACGCTGGAGTTACGCAGTGTGGTCGAGGCCATGAATAGCATGGTGGCTAAAGTTAAGCAGGTGTTTGATGATCAGGAAAGGACCCTGGGGCGTTATCAGGAACTGCTGTATGTGGATAGTCTCACAGGTTTGGGTAATAAGAAATTTATCGTCTCGCAATTAGATCGCCTGCAAGCTGAAGATGCTTCGTATCATGGTAGTCTGGCGGTGATCAAAATACAGGCTTTGGCACAGTATCGTGATAGGCATGGATACGAAAAAGCTGAAGCGCCTGTCAAGATGCTGGCAGATATCTTGAAACAGCATTTCGATCAGAATGATCAGCAACAAATTGCACACTCTACGGATGATGAATTTGCGTTACTTGTACCAGCGGATACAGACTCGACCCGCCAGCAAATTATAGTGTTATTTGATGAATATAAATCGCAAGTCGAAATACAGAATCTTGATGAGTCATTAACGCTTAATGCGGGTATTTCTAATATCCAGGCAGGAAGAAATCCTGGTGATGTGTTTGCTGAAGTCGATTTTGCCCTGACCCAGGCATCAGCTGTTGGGCCATATAAAATTCATGAAATGGTATCCACTCAGCTGGCTTTGCCACAGGGGAAAATGCAATGGCGAAGCTGGCTGGAGCAGGTTCTGTCAAGTGACAGGCTCTATCTTGTTAGTCAACTGGTACTGGATACTGAAGGCTCAGCAATACAACAGGAAGTTTTTGTAAGGTTAAAAAATGATAATGGGCAGATAGTACCTGCTGGTATGTTTATGCCTATGGCTATGAGTCTTGGTTTTGGTCTTGCAATTGATAAAGCAGTATTCAAGCTGGTGAGCGAAATTAGCCTGAAGCATACTGAGGTACCCGTAGCACTTAATTTAACTTCGTCATTTTTCAGTCATGCCGATGCTTATGAGGAATTCAATCAGCTAATGCGTTTATTACAGCAGCATTCTGTGGGGCTTTGTGTTGAAGCCAGTCATTATGTGGTAAATCAATATCCTACTGTCTGTGCACAGGTTGCAGAGCGAGTCAGGCAATCAGGTTACAGTTTTGGTATTGATAATCTGGATCTGGCGAGTTCATTGCAGGTTCTGCAAATGGTTCGCCCCGATTACGTTAAAGTTAATGCAAAAACACTCTATGACATGACCACAGGTGATGTACCAGCAGGTTACCAGGCTCTTCGCACACTTACCGATACTATGGATATACGTTTGATAGCTGTGGCTGTCGATTCACAGGAATTATATGATCGATTGCAGCAGTTGGGTGTGGATGCCATGCAAGGGAATCTATTGAGTGAAACCAGGGAGTTTGCATGAGCGATATTCACCGTCACTTTGATCCTTTGCTTGAATGCCTGGTTATATTTGCGCGATTATTTAATCGGCCCGTTACCGTGGATGCACTGATTTCGGGTTTGCCGATTGAGCCCGGTGCTGATGGCCCTGAGCTGTTCTCGATTCATAGTTCCAAAGGTCTGTTTTCTCGTGTTGCCAAACGAGCTGGCTTTGCTACCCGCTTAATAAAACGAGATCTTAATCACTTATCTGAATTGTTATTGCCCTGTATTTTAATTCTGAAAAATAGAAATGCCTGTGTGCTTGAAAGTATTGATCATGCTAACGGACGAGCACGGGTCATTTTTCCGGAAGTGGGAGAAGGCGAGGAATGGATTGAACTGGAAGAACTTAAAAATGAATATATGGGATTTGCGTTTCTTCTGAAACGTGAATTCAGGCAGCGCAGTAAACCTCTGAGATTAATTCACGCTAAGGATAGCCACTGGTTCTGGGGTACTTTAGCACGTTCCAAAGAAATATTTATGAGTGTGATACTGGCGTCGCTATTAATTAATCTATTCGTTATTGCAACACCCCTGTTTACCATGAATGTTTACGATCGTGTGGTGCCCAATGATGCAATCGAAACTCTGTGGGTGCTGGCAGTGGGTATTATGGTGGTGTTTGCCTTCGATGCACTGATGCGGTATATACGCACTTATCTATTAGAAGTGGCAGGTAAGAAGAGTGACATTATTATGTCGTCAATACTGTTTGAACAGTCACTTAATTTGCGCATGGATCAATGGCCGAAAAGTGTCGGTGCTTTTGCTAATAACCTGAGGGATTTCGAAAGTATCCGGAATTTTTTTACGGCATCAACTATGGCCACTCTGGTGGATTTGCCGTTTGCGATAATATTCCTGATTCTTATCGCCTATATTGGTGGTCCGATGGTCATTATTCCCCTGATAACCATTTCTCTGTTATTGATTTTTAGTTATTTTTTGATCAAACCATTGCGTGAAAGTATCGAGGCAACATTCGAGGCATCGGCCAATAAACATTCTCATTTAATAGAAAGTTTGCATTCTATTCAGACAATAAAAACGCTGGGTGCATCCCATCATTCACAGTGGGTGTGGGAAGAATCATCGGGTGAGATAGCATCAAAATCTATGCGTGCCCGAATGTTATCCGGCTCGATTCTGGTGGTCACCAATTTGCTGGTACAGTTAAATACGGTTGGCCTCATTGTGTTTGGTATTTACCAGATCAGTGATCTGGAATTAACTCTGGGCGGTTTGATTGCGGTCGTCATGCTGTCATCTCGAGCAGTATCGCCAATGGGACAGATTGCTACTCTGATTACTAATTTTCAACAGACACGAACCGCTTATAATACGCTTGAAAACCTGATGCAGCTGCCGGTTGAACGTCCCGAAGACAAACAGTTTGTCCGAAGAACTTCATTTGAAGGTGCCATTGAATTCAAGAATGTTAATTTTACTTACCCTGAAGCACAACGTGCTGCCTTGATGGATGTTTCCCTGAATATACGACCTAAAGAGCATGTAGGAATTATTGGCAAGGTAGGCTCTGGTAAGACCAGTTTAACCAAGTTAATTGTTGGACTATATCCACCGACAGAAGGCTCGATGTCGATCGATGGTATTGATATTAATCAGATTGATCCAGCGGACCTTCGTCACCATATCGGGTATTTGTCACAGGATGTTGAGTTAATGCGGGGCACCATACGAGATAATCTTGTATTCAAGGATCCACAGGTGAACGATGAAGACTTGATTGAAGTAGCGGCTGTGTGCGGTGTTGATCAGTTTGTGAATAAACTGCCCATGGGCTTTGATACTCCAGTCGGTGAGCAGGGGGTCTGTTTATCCGGTGGTCAGAGACAATCCATTGCACTAGGGCGGGCCCTGTTGCTGGATGAGCCTATATTAATCCTGGATGAGCCTACCAACAGTATGGACAACACCACAGAAGCGACTATTCGGAAACGTCTGTATGACTTCAGTCGAGATAAAACCCTGATTCTTGTCACCCACAAGGCACCCATGCTTGATCTGGTCGAGCGGCTGGTGGTAGTTGATGATGGTCGAATTGTTATGGATGGTCCCAAGCAACAGGTGTTGGCGGCATTGCAGAAAGGTGGTAACAATGAACTCTGAGAATCAACGCTCAAATCAGAATTCTCATAGCGATAATGATCTGATCTATATGCAGAGTTTGTCTGCTGCGGTGGTGCAGCGTTCGCCCAGGTACCTGGTGATGGTGGTGGGTTTGATCACTGCATTCTTTTTTGCCGGCTTAATCTGGATGAGCTGGGCTGAAATTGATGTAGTGGTGCGAGGCAATGGCAAGGTCATACCTGCTCGTCAGGTTCAGCTTATTCAAAGCCTGGAAGGCGGCATAATTTCAGAGCTCCTGGTGCATGAAGGTGACCTGGTCGATGCCAATCAATCCCTGATCAAGATTAGTGATGTGGCCTTTTCAAGTTCCTATGAAGAAAACCGGCTTACTTATTTTGAATTGCAAGCCAGGAGTGCACGGCTGAAAGCGGAAGCTTTTGGAACTGAATTTGTACGTGATGCGAATGCGGATAAGGCATTAGTTAGATTACTGGATTCTGAGGAAAGTCTGTTCAGAAGTAATCAACAGCAATTAACTGAAACACTCAGTATTCTGGATGAGCAGGTTAGTCAGCAGGAGAGTGCACTGGAAGAAGCGCAATCTAAGGAGCGTCAGTTACAGAAATCGCTGAATCTAATGCGACAGGAATTGAAAATCAAAGAACCGCTGGTGCGCAGGCGTATCATTAGTGAAGTGGATTATTTGCAGTTACAGCAGCGTGAGGCCGAGCTGGAAGGGGATCTGGAAGGGGTGGGTATTTCTATTCCCCGTATTCGATCAACAGTTGAAGAAGGTCGACGTAAAATTGACCAGACCCGGCTGGAGTTCAGGAACAAGGCCAAGCACGAGCTGAATGAAGTGATGGCCGAAATTTCACGAATTGCCGAGACACAAACCGCTTTACAGGACCGTGTCAGCCGAACCACTTTACGATCTCCCGTGAAAGGAGTGGTTAAAAGACTGTATGCCAATACCATCGGTGGTGTGGTCTCTCCAGGTAGCGATATCCTTGAAATTGTCCCCCTGGGTGACTCCTTGCTTATCGAAGTCCAGATAAAACCTGCAGATATAGCCTATATTAATATAGGACAGACAGTACGGCTAAAATTCACCGCCTATGATTTTGCTATACATGGCAGTGTGAAAGGTGAGGTGTCTTTTGTGAGTGCGGATACCATCACCGATGATGAAGGCAATAGTTACTATGTTGCCAGGGTCCACCCTGATAAACCGTATCTGGGGCATGAGTCAAGACCATTGCCGATTAAGGTGGGTATGGCAAGCGAGGCAGACATAATTACAGCCAAGAAAACTATTCTGGAATATCTCCTGAAACCAATCCACAGGGGTCTGGATAAGGCGCTGAGAGAGAACTGATGGCTCTGGTGGTATACACAAACTCCAGTTCATTTAAGCAGCATATTAGCAATGTGCTGAGTGAATCGGTTACTTTTGATTTTCGCTTAAGGCCAGTGTCGCCCGATGCAAATGTAATTTATCTGGTACATGCCTCGGCTTTTCCAGATGAGCTTATATCCTGGCTACAGGAGTCAGCTAACAGCGATGCCGTGATTGCAGTTGCGGCTGACCTGCCCGCAGTGAAACAGATGCTGGATTGTTCAAACTATGGGGTACGGGGATATAATAATGCCTATATGACAGCTGCCAACTACGAACAGATGCTGCGCCTGTTACGCAATGGTCAGAGCTGGTACCCTCCACAATTACTGTCCCAGGCATTAGCGCTAGCCAGAGATGTCGTTAAGCGGCAGCTGGATGGTGATCCTCTTAAACCGCTAACACAAAGGGAACGTGAAATTGCCCTGGCCGTCGCCGATGGCAAGAGTAACAAGGTGGTGGCTAATCTGTATGGTATCTCTGAACGTACTGTGAAAACCCATCTCACTCATATTTTTAAAAAACTCAAGATCAAAGACCGCGTTGCTCTGGTGATTTATATACAACAGACAGGTTCTTCTAAGAATGATTACTCCCTAATGGGCTGAAATATACCATTTATCTGTATTTTAACTCCTCATATCCCTTAATCCAGCCGTCTACGACCTTAGTACGATAACAGTCTGAAAACCATGACCTAAGCTTTGATGTAACGAGTAAAAGGTTAAGGTTATGGCTACTAAAAACATTGGTTTTATCTCTGAAATTTCCGGTTCAGCCCAGGTTCGTACAGAAGAAGGGGTGATCAAAGTCGTGAATATTGGCGACGTGGTCCAGAATGGCGATGTTCTGATGACCGGGCTTAATTCACAGGTTGTAGTCACCTTTTATAGTGGACACAAGGTCCAGTTTGGTGCCAATTCAGTGACCTTGCTGGATGAAACAGTATCCTCTGAACAACTTGCTTATTCTGATCTACAGGTAGATCAACTGGACCAGGTAGCGGCCCTGCAGCAAGCCATTGAAGAGGGCATTGATCTCGCGGAGCTAGAAGCCCCAGCCGCCGGTAGATCTGGCCAGCATAGTGGTGGCGATGCCGTAGATGCATTGCATCAAACCTCGTTGTATGAACGCGATGGCCGCGAGGGCAGTGTTGATACCCAGCCTACCCCCTTTGTAGTCGATAACGATTCTTTTGAGCAGGATGGCTTTGTAAATACTGAGGACGCACTGAGCTTTGGGGCTGGAACTGATACCTCAGGCACAACTACTCCTCCCGTTACTCCACCCCTGAACACAGCATACGTGGGTCTGACCGGTGATGCATCGGTAGTGGAAGGTGCTGCTGCAACATATACCGTTAGCATAGATCAGGTTCCAACCAGCGATGTAGTCGTTAATCTGGCTTATACCGGCATCGCATCCGGTTCGGATTACAGTGGTGTAACCAGCATTACTATTCCCGCAGGATCCAGTTCAGCTAATTTTAATGTCACCACCCTGGATGATGTGTTCGGCGAAGGTGCCGAGCAATTCACGATAACTATCAGTAATTTAACTGGTGGTGGTTTCGATGCTATTCAGGTGGATACTGGGTCTCCCAGCATTACCACAACCATCAATGATGAAACGGGTGTCGGTATTGACACAGTATTAGTCAGCCTGAGTGGCGATACCCTGGTTACCGAAGGTGGTACGGCCAGTTATACACTGACTGTTGGAGAAGTTCCGGTATCTGATATCACTGTTAATTTTACCTATAGTGGTACAGCTACGGGTTCAGATTATAGTGGCGTTTCCACTGTTGTAATACCGGCAGGCAGCAATACTTTTAACTTTGATATCGCCACACTGAATGATGCTTTTGGTGAAGGTGCAGAACAATTTACGATTAGTATTGATAGTGTGAACGGCGGTGGTTTTGAAGCTATTGCTGCCGATGTGGCGGCTGCAAGTGTTACTACCAGTATTGATGAAAGTGGATCCATTGATACCACAACCGTTTCACTCAGCGCATCAGCAAACATTGTTGAAGGCAGTACTATTCTTTACACAGCCACAGTAGATAATGTCGCTCAATCAGATGTTACGGTTGATCTGTCCAACGGGTCAAATATTACTATTGCTTCAGGTCAAACTTCTGGAAGTGTAAGTGTTGCTGCTCCTATAGATGATGCTTACCTGGATGCGAGTAATGTTAGTGCGACAATTACCAATGCTGTTGGTGGAGGTTTTGAAAACCTGGCTATTGATGGTAGCGCGGCTGTGACCGCGGTAGCGGACACCAGCGACATCACCACCGTGACCTTAACTA
>CBDULX010000087.1:0-12638 GCA_965368175.1 uncultured Gammaproteobacteria bacterium
GCCAGATCGACACCGGCATAGGTGGCCAGTTCTCGATCCAGTACCACATGCAGTTCGTCATCGCCCTTCTTAAGACCACTGTCGATGGTCGTGACACCGGGTACGGATTTGAGGAATTCCATCAACTGCCGGGCTGCCTGCTCGTTAGCCGCATCACTGGAACCGGAAATTTCTGCTTCCATGGCCCGTCCCAGAGGTGGTCCGGGTCGAATTTCAGTAAAGGCAATATCCATCGTGGGAAACAAACCAGGCAATACCTTAGTTAGCTTGTGCATATCTTCCAGGGCATTATGCTCGGGACGACTCACCGCTGGCTGATATATCGCCCTAATCTGCCCATATCGACTGCCCCTCTGGGTTAAGGGGTCGCCATCATCCACCGAGATATCACCGCTGGTGAGCAGAGTGGCATCCATATACCGGGTTTCGATATGTTCACGCATGGCCTTGTCCACATCGCGCAGATTCTGCCGCATTTTATCCAGGCTGGTGCCTGCCGGTGCAATCACCCGGATGATATATTCATCCACACCTACTGGCGGGAACAGCTGAAAAGACATGGTATTTTTGGCCAGCACGATTACTGAAATCAGCAAGGCAAAAGACAGACCCACGGTCAACCAGCGGAAATTCACGGCTCTCTCCAGTAACCAGCCATAGCCATTTTCCAGTCCTGTCAACCAGGCTCGTTCCTTGGGATGTTTGTTGGGATTGGTGACATGGGCCACATGGCTGGGCAGTATAAGGAAAGACTCCAGCCAGGACAGTATCAGTAAAGTTATGACCACTATAGGGATGGCAATAATAAATTTACCAATAATCCCTGTCATAAACATCATCGGCAAAAAAGCCGCGATGGTAGTCAGGATGGTGGTGGTCACCGGACCGATCAGTTCCTGGGCACCTAACACAGCGGCATCATTGGGCTTCATGCCCTGTTCCATATGATAGGTGATATTCTCTCCGATGATAATGGCATCATCCACTACCATACCCAGCACCATAATAAAGCCCATCATGGAGACCAGGTTCAAGGTTGTACCGGACAGATAGAGCACGAACAGCCCGGACATAAAGATAATGGGTAATCCCCAGGTAGTGGTCATGGCCACTGAAAACCGCAGGAACAACAGTAATGACACGAACACCAGAATCAGACCCACCTTGCCATTATTAGTGAGCACACCCAGACGCATACGGGCGAAACGCGAAAAATCCTGGAAAGTCTGTATTTCCACCGCTTCACCGTAAAGCCCGGGAACAGTGTCGATGTATTTCTTGAGTTTATCTACGGTGTCGATAATATCGGCGTCAGATTTTTTCAGCACCAGAATCGACAGGGCCGATTCACCGGACACATCATATACGATCTGTGGTTCTTCCAGTGATTCCGTCACCTCAGCCACATCACCCAGCCTCAGAACATTACCCCGTTCATTGGCGCGCAACACCAGATTAGCGGCATCCTTTGCGCTGCTGAATTCACCCACTATACGCACCGCTTTCTGGCCATCCGGTGTATCTATATCGCCACCCGGCGCATTCAGATTCCAGTTACGCAGGGCATTGGCCATTTCCCCCACCGACACCCGTTGCTGCTGCATACGCTCCTGATCGGCAATAATCCGGATCTCGGCCTTGCGATCACCCTGTATTAACACCCGCGCCACACCATCAATGTTGAGCAGGTCATCCTTAATATCATCACCCAGACGTTTCAGTTGCAGCTCAGTCATAGGTGCCGATACCGCGAGTCGGATCACCGGGAACACTGCACCATCCACTTCAGTAACAAAGGGTTCATCGGGTAAATCAGTAGGCAGTGTGGCGCGGTCAATCGCCAGTGAAATTTCGCTGGACAGGCGCTCCCGATTGGTTGAATCCGGATCAACTTCCAGGGTAATTCGTCCGGATGCCGGGAATGACATGGAAATCATCTTATCTATACCATTAAGAGCACGCAGTTCCTGCTCAATCGGCGTGATAATCAGCTGTTCCACTTCCTTGGGTGAAGCTCCGGGATAAACCGTATCAATCCGGATAATATCCAGATTGACATTAGGAAAGGCCTCCCGGTTTATCTCGATCATTGTGTAAACACCCAGCGCCAGTAAAAATACCGAAACCAGATTAATCACCAGGGGACGCTCAACCAGAAACCGTATCATTGCCTTCATTGTTGTTCTCCGTTTTCAGGCTGATAATCAGCTAGTCGTATGTTGCTCCATAGCAACCCCCTCAACAAACCCAGCTTGTTATAACGTCGGGCCAGCTCAATGCGCTGTAATTCCAGGGCAAGTTCGGCCCCTGCCAGTTGTGACTCAAACTGAATTAACTGATCGGTATCGGTACGGCCGGTTCGATAGCGTTCAACGGCTTCTTTTAGCTTGGCCTGCTCACTACTGACACTTTTTTTAAATGCCTCCAGTGCAATTTTTCCCGTACGAATTTCAGCCAGTAAACTGAAAAGGTCGTACTGCAAATCCTCAAGTGCCTGTTTCTGCTCCTGTAAGGCGGCATTACGATCCAGCTGGGCCTGGTATAGAGCCGCATCAAAACCGCTCTTATCCATGCCATGGCCGAATTCAAACCGCAGGCCACCCACCGTTCCCGATTCATCGTAATCACCCGCCACCACATCACCAGTGAGTGTTTTTTGTCCGATGAACATCACCAGATCCATCTGGTCCTCGCGAGCATCGCGACTGCTGGCGATGGCGCTGTCCGCCAGTTTTAATTGCCCCAGCGAATTCTTTAATGCCGGGCTGTGCTGTTTGACCTGTTCCAGCATCTGTTCATTCTTCACTTCAATATCGTCAGCCTGTGTCGAAATGACTGGCTCAAATGGCTTATCCCAGGTGCGCCCCATTAAACGATTCATGGATATGAGCTGTTGTTGCCAGGCCATTTCCAGCGAATGATATTCCGCTTCAGAACTGCGTAACTGGGCTTTCACCTGTAACAGATCCTGCTCTTCTGCCACCCCCAGGTTGTAGCGATCTTTAATATAATCCTCTAACCGACGGCTTCGCTGGATGGACTGCTGTAGATTGTTCAGCCGGGCCTGGGTGCCTGCAGCTGCCAGGTGAAGCTCTATAATCTGGCTGGCCATCTGGTCATACTGGGCCTGTTTCTGCGCCTCGGCCAGCACGACGCCAGCTTCAGCCTGCACCAGCCCCTGGCTGTAGGCCGGATTGTCGGAACCTTTAGCCAGTGGCATACGATAATTCAGGTCCACATTGGTGGATGTGGAGGGGTTGGGAAAAGCAGGACTAAAAGAAGACTCTGCATCATCATCACTGATGGCAGCGTTTACTGAAATGCTATCACCTGATGAAAGCTGCTTGCTCAGGTTAGCGGACAGACTGAGTTTATCGGATAAAATTCCGAACGTAGACATATCACGGGCAAATGCCGCCTGCGAACCCAGCTGCCAGCCCAGCTGACTTTCAACCTTTTTAGTCTCCTGACGTGCCCGCTCCAGCTGTATAGATGCCACCTTAAGACTGGGATAATGATCCATCACCTGTTGCAACACCTGCTCCATTGTCAGCTTTTCAGCATGGGCACTTAGCACAAGCAACAGACTGAAAATCCCTGTCGTCAGTCCTTTAATCAGCATCTTCATAGTCACAACCTTTATGTTTAACCAGTGATTTTTCGATGAGTCGCACATGCATGGCAATATATTCATCCATGTCCTGATCATCATCGTACTGCTTTAATGAATGAGCCCAGATCGCACTCTGCATTATAGGTGCCATCACCAGTCGCACCAGAGTTTCCGGATCTTCTCGAATAAATTCATTTTGTTCAATCCCCTGCCGAATAACTCGAACAAATACTGCTCGGGCCCTTTTCACTACCCTCTTTACAAAAAACTCACCGAGTTCAGGAAAATTTCCACTCTCAGATACCATGAGCTTGGGTATGGCCGATAGCCTGGTACTGGCCACTTCTTTCCACCAGTTCATTATCAATAAGGTAAGCAATTCGGCATTAGAACCCTGATGTTGCTCCACAAATTTTTCAACCTGGGCAATTTTTGGGGTAACCATCTCCTGAATCAGCTCATGAAAGATTGCCTCTTTACTCTCAAAATACAGGTACAGCGTACCCTTGGAAATTCCGGCCAGTTTAGCCACATCGTTCATTCGTGTCGCGGCAAAGCCTTTTTCAGTGAACAGGCTCAGTGCCGCCTCCAGAATTTCTTCAGGACGGGCTTCTTTTCGTCGGCGCCAGCGGCAGGGCTGATCTTTTTTGTGATTGTAAAATACCATAATATATAACTGACTGGTCAGTTACTTATTATGACTGACTGCTGTTGCCCCATCAAGCACTAAAGTTAAAAGCACTGTACGGATTGGGTTGAATCAAAGAGTATGAGAGAAACGACAGACAAAAAAATCTGAGGTCAATTGCTAATGACACTTGTTTAAGGTAACGCAAAACGAATAATGAGCACTAAATGATTGAATAAATAGAAGTAATTAAGATTAAAAAGAAAACGCAAATGTTATTGATGACCAGATGGCTCGCTTTTTTAGGCACACGCTGACTACACAGGGCAGATCTAATCGCATAAGTGCATATATAAAAAATATTCGCGTTGATTTGCGGACATTTGCGTTTTTAGCGTTAATCTTTTGATTTTTGACGTCATGCTTTTGCCAAAGTAAGTACTATTGGCTTATTTTAAGTTTTTGATGAATATCGGGATCTCAAAGGCAGGAACTGGCTTGCTGAAATAAAATCCCTGAATATAATCACAGCGGTACTGTTTCAAAAAATCAAGCTGGCCTTTGGTTTCCACACCTTCAGCAACCACTTTCAGATTCAGACTCTGGGCCAGGGAGATGATTGCCCGGGCAATGGCAGCATCACTCTCATCTATCGTTACATCCTTGACGAAACTGCGATCGATTTTAAGGAAATCCAGTGGAAACCGTTTGAGATAGCTGAGTGAAGAATAGCCGGTCCCAAAATCATCGACCGCCAGACTAAGTCCAAGGTCTTTTAAACGATTAAGTATTTCTGCACTTTCTTTAGCATCCTGCATGATGATGCTTTCGGTTAATTCAAATTCCAGAAACTCGGCTGAAATACCTGAGCGACTGATTATGGACTGGATACTACTGAGTAAATTAAACTGTTTGAACTGCCGCCCCGATAAATTCACTGCTACACGAATCGGATCCAGGCCCTGTTGCTGCCAGGCCATCCCCTGTTTACAGGCGGTCTCAAATACCCATTCTCCAATTGGTACGATGAGTCCGGTTTCTTCTGCCAGAGGTATAAACTGCAGCGGCGAAATCATACCTCTTACAGGATCATTCCATCGTAGCAAAGCCTCCACCCCCACAAGCTGGCCGGAGAATGTATCAATCTGTGGTTGATAGTGTAATACCAGTTCCTCAAAATCGATGGCCTTATTAAGGCGTGCCTCCATTGACAAAAATTCAAGGGCCCGCACATGCATCTGGCGATCATACCATTTGAAATTATTCATTCCTTCTTTCTGACTATAAGACAGTGCAGTATCCGCATTCTTCAACAGAGTATCGACATTGTCACCATCCGATGGATAACTGGCAACGCCAATGCTGGCGGTAACGAATATTTCCTCCTCATCCACTAAAACAGGCTCTGCAACTGTTTTCAATAGCCGGTTCACAACAAAACCCGCCTGTTTGATATCCTCGATTTGACTCAGCAGAACAATGAACTCATCGCCACCAAGTCTGGAAATAAGGTCATCCTGAGCCCTGGGCTCGCTGAAACTCCCCACCATATCCGAACCGCGAACACATTTGGTGATGCGATGGGCCATTTCCTTCAACACTTTGTCACCCGCGGCATGCCCCAGGGTATCATTGATGCGTTTGAATCGATCCAGCCCAATATGCAATATAGCCAGTTTCTGATTTCGACGCCGAGCCAGCTCCAGTTCCAGCTGTGTATGCTCACGGAACAAAACTCTGTTCGGCAATTCTGTCAATCCATCGTAATAGGCCAGGTTTTTAATTTTTTCTTCTGCCGCCTTACGCTCAGTAACATCCTGCACTGTACCCTGAATACGCACCGGATTTTCATCCTGATACCAGACCTTACCCGTTTCTACCACTACTCTCTGGTTGTCATCGGACTGCAGAATTCTGTGCTCGATATTAAATGGGAGATGCGCATTAATCGATTCATCGACCTCCTGAATAAAGTAATCCCGATCATCAGGATGAACAGACTGTATGAAGCGATCAAAATTAATAATAGTGTTGTCCGGATCTATGCCAAATATTTTAAAGACTTCATCTGACCAGTGCATGACATTGGTCTTCATGTCCCACTCCCAATACCCCAGGTGAGCCAGCCTTTGCGCCTCAGCGAGCCGAGACTCACTGATACGCAAGTTATTCATGGAGCGACAGGAACGGTATATATATCTCACCCGGTGAGACAATATGCCCCAGTTGATGGGCTTGGTAATAAAATCCGTAGCCCCTACTTCAAAAGCCCTGTCGATTGAATCAACGTCTTCAAGGCCAGTCATGATTAAAATCGGGATAAATTTTGTAACCGACAGTTGCCTGAGCATGGCACACAACTCAAATCCATCCATACCCGGCATGATGACATCGAGTAGCAGTACATCAGGTTTTAAATCATCGATCAAATCCTGAGCCGATTCAGCATCATTACATTCTGCCGTTCTAAAACCTGCCGACTCCAGTGCTTCAGTGCATAATAACCGTATGGCAGGATCATCATCAATAATCAACACCAGAGGTTCAATCGCCTGAAGCTCTTCATCTGTCATGATATTTGTTGTTAGCTTATTGATAGTATTACTCACAAATCCTGTTCTTAGTGTTTATGAAGTTAAAATTACTGATTAAGGCAACTCTAATGTGTTGTCATTTCGACCAAAGGAGTAAGACGTGGATAAGGCAATAATTAAGAACAACACACGGCTGCATGTAGGCAGAAGGTACGATCCAATGTGAGGAATCGGCAGACTCGAGTCAGGAACAGAGACCGAGAGCGACTCAGGAAACAAAACCGATGAGCTGCTGCCGACAAACATTAATCCTGATTATTACCATAATATCAACCATTTTAGTCCTCTCACCCCGGTCAGGATGACATATCAAAAATTATTCAGAGGCTCCTTAATTTGTTATCTATGATTACAGTATGGCAATTATTTACAGGTTTTCCATACTTCAAAGGATTTCAGCCAGATTATCCAGAGCAGTGATCACTTTATGAAAATCTTCTAGCAGACTCTTGATGTCCATATCAACGCCGGTCAGGTCGTTACTGGCGGCCTTTAGCTCAATTGCTTTACATTGCAGAGAAAACAACCTGGCTCCTAGCTGGGCACTGCTTGATTTCAGGGTATGAGATGCTCTCTTCAATCCTGCGACATCGTTTTCTGCATAGCAGGACTGTATCTGTTCCAGCAATACTGGCGCATTCTCTTTATAAAGCTCAACCACCTTTAGCAGTAAATTCTCTCGTCCTGGCCTCTGCATTTGCCTTATTTTATCCAGCTCTTCAATCGATATTACATCCTGAATAACAGCTGAAGCCCGCTGTTGTTTTGGTGGTATATCATTATCCACCGATTCATCGGTCAACTTACTGCCGGACCATTTGGCTACTGCCTGAATAATCTGATTACGCTGAAAAGGTTTTTTAATATAGTCATCCATACCGGCATTCAGACAGTACTCACGATCACCCTCCTGTTCATTAGCCGTTATTGCCACAACAGGCGTATGCCTGCCTGTGGTTTTTTCGAAATCTCGTATTTTTTTTACCGCTTCTATACCATCCATAACGGGCATTACACAGTCCATCAGGATAACGGAATAGTCAGTAATTTTTGCCATTTCCAGTCCCTGCCTGCCATCACCGGCAAGATCGGCAATGCAGTTATGCTGCTCTAGCATCTCCCTGATCATGGACTGCATCAGAATATTATCTTCCACAACCAGGATACGGGATTCAGCAACAGGCAACTCATGCAGTTCTAAGTCTGTAACTGTTGATGGTGTTTTTGATAACTTGTCGCTCAACCAGTTCATCAACACTTCATCAAGTCCTTCCATGTCGAAAGGCTTTGATAAAAATCCATCCATACCTGCATTGAGACAAACTTTACGATCACTCTCCATGGCATTTGCAGTAACCGCAATGATCGGTATATGCTGCCTGGTGACATCTTCCATTTGTCTTATCCTTCTAGTGGCTTCATAACCATCCATAACGGGCATCTGACAATCCATTAACACCAGGTCATAATTTTTACTGTTTAATTTATCCAGACACTGCTGACCATTATTGGCCGCATCAACCCGACAGCCGAACAGTTCGAGCATATTCAATGACACTTCCTGATTAATCTGATTATCTTCTACCAGCAGAATATCTGAATTGAATTGATGAAAACGGCTACCCTCTGGACTATTAACTGCCGCCTTGCCAATTTCCTGTTGCAAGATTAATATTTCATGAAGTAAATTAAACAACTCTGAACGCAATATAGGAGTACGCAGTTGCATCAACTGCAATTGCGTTAAATTATCCTGTTGTTTCTGGCTAAAAACCTCACCAAACAACACTAATGGAATTTTATTAAGAGTGATGGTTTCTGTACAAATAGAAACAAAATCTTCCCAGGGCATATCATCCAGCCGAGGACTCAGAAAAACCATATCATAGGGTTTATCGAGCGCAAGTGAGCTGGCAATCATATCCAGAGCCTGTAGCGCATGCTCTGTGTATGTCGCGGTTACACCCCATAAATTAAAGGGCAGTCGAATTGAGGCCTGATTGTCTAAATTTCCAACGACAATCGCACGCATGCCGGAAAACTGGTTACCACTGAATACTGAAGTCTTACGCATGCGATGTGAACGATTAAAGGTCACCGAAAAACTGAAGCTGGCGCCATGACCCGGCTCACTCTCTACCTTAATTTCACCACCCATTAAATGAACAATGCGCTGACTAATTGTCAGGCCCAGCCCAGTGCCACCATAGCCACGGGTAGTACTGCCATCAGCCTGCTCAAACACATCAAATATATTACCTTGTGCATCCGCATCTATACCTATACCCGTATCTTTAATGGTGATTAACATTTTACTAAATTCAAGACCGGCTTTTTCGATATCCAGAGATACTCGAATTTCTCCCTGTTCAGTAAATTTTATAGCATTACCGAGAAGGTTAATGATCACCTGACGCAATCGAGTCGGATCGCCAATAACATCCGCATCATCCCTGGATGGCAATGTGCATACAAACTGAAGACCTTTATCTCGTATTTTGTCAGAAAGCAGATCGCAAACTTCGGTTATAGTGTCAGCAACATTGAAATCAATGAATTCCAGCTCGAGTTTATTGGCTTCAATTTTAGATAAATCCAGAATTTCGTTAATCAATTCAAGCAATACTTCTGCTGAATGATGAATGTTTGAAGCAAAGGATGCCTGCTTCTTATTTAACTGTGTATTTTTCAGCAATTCGACCATGCCCAGAATTCCATTCATAGGTGTGCGAATTTCATGACTCATAGTAGCCAGAAACTGGGATTTAGCCTTATTGGCTGCCTCCGCCTGCTTCATAGTGTATTCAAGCTCAGAGGTCCGCTCTTTAACTTTTTCTTCCAGATTCAATCTATGCTGGTTTACCTCTTTTCGATAGACCTGTAATTTCTCCAGCATGGAATTAAAACTATCAGCCAGGACACCCATTTCATCATCTGATTTCAGATCTATTTTTTGATCGAACTTGCCTCGTCCAACTCCCTGAGTTGCTGTAACCAGCGTAGCCAATGGTGCTGTAATTCGACGACTGATAAGCAGGCTCATAATCACACCCACCAGAGCCACCAGGGCAGAAATAAGGGTAATAATGGCTATCGAATTTTTCGCCTCATGTTGTAAGTTTTTTTCTGATACTACAAATCTGACCAGCCCGATCATTTCATGCTCATGAGTATGTCTATCTGCAACATCAAAGGCCATATTCGATACATCATCATCCATTACCTCTGCTACCACTTGATGCATTAACAATATATATCGTTGTTTATTGAATCCATCGCCTACAACATAAGTTTGAATAAGCTCATGATCAGTCTGCATACCTGAAATTGACTCAGGTAAATTAAAACCAGGTTCTTTCACAGACTCGTAAAGGAGTTTTCCATCCTTATTCTGCACCGACAAATAAACAGTATCATCATCAAATACATTAGCCAGAGTCTCCGATAGAACCTCAGTATTTTCAATATAGACCCCGTATACACTCAAATGAGCAATGATACTGGCCAATTTTGTACTTTGCTTGATCAGATTATCACGGCTGGTTTCCAGTTGATATTGAGCAACAAAAAACCCCACCATACTTGCAGTTAACAGAATCAACAAAGTTGTCAGTAAATTAATTTTTGTGGATACTGTCAGATTGTGTTTACCGGTCATAATAATTACCTGTAAACATGAGCCGCAGAGTCAATAATTCGCGTATCAATATCACGTCGCATATGATGCATGGTTCTTTCATTTATTATCAGATTGACATCATTGGGAAAATAAAAACTGTTTGCAGGCATTTTATTTTTCTGTAGAATTGAATCGGCCAGAGCTGCACTCTGAATCCCTATTGATTTAAAATCTCCTTCAATGGCATAAATAGCACCTGCCTTCACCCAGTTTCTGGATAAACCTATTAACGGTACACGATTTCGAAATGATGACAGCATTACCTGCTTAAGTGTTTTACCTGAATAAATAACTGAGTCTGGTATCGCCAATAGAACATCTGAACGACGATACATTTCATTAAGTGAAGCAGGAAGATTACGCGGATTATCGACCGATATTGCAACAATCTCCAGACCGATTCTGGCAGCCTCCTGCCTGGCTTCATTAACCAGTTCAGAATAAGTATCTGGAGAATAGAGTATGCCCACTCGTTTAACATCGGGCAATATTATTTTCAACCATTTAAGCTGTACTGACATTGGGTATTTCAACACAATCCCAGTTGCGTAGCTGGACTGTACTATCAAATCTTCTGACATTATCAGAGCCGATACGACAGGAACAGACTGTATTTGAGATAGCGCCAGCTTTGTTGCCTGACTGCCCACAGCAAAAATCAAATCTGTCCGGGGAGTTTTCAAATCAATGATTTTTGACTGAACATTATTACCTGAAATGTCCTTTTCTATAAAATTAATATCATTGTGTTTTCTTGATATGGCCTGTTTAAATGCGTTGATGGTATCTGAGAACTGTTCATTGTTTCTGCTACTGACAATATGAATATTGCCTGAAGCAAAAGCCCATGATTGTGTCACTAACCCAGACCAGAGAAAAACCAGAATGGTTACAGAATTTAATAAATATAAGAGCAATAGCTTCATGTTGAATTTAGAGCCTAGAACATATAGTTAAACTTAATTCTAAACAAGCGACCATCTTGCTTAATCTGGCCCTGTTCATGTTCTTCTGAACCAGGATAGAAATATTCTTCATCAAACAAATTATATACTGTTGCCGAGACGGTTAACCCTTTTGTAATTTCTCTGGCAAGAACATTCAAATTAACCAGCATAAAAGCATCGGTCTTATCGTCAGCAATCGTACGACGCTCATCCTGATATTGCAGCTCGAAACCTGCCAGAACATTGTCCCCGGACAAGGGCATATTCAGTAGTAATTTGGCCATATTGCGAGGCGAATTGACCAGTTCAATACCACTGCTTGCATCTTCGGTTTTCTGAGTTGATAATGATACAGTCATATCCAGCTTATTCTCGAACTTTTTTGAAATTTCGAAATCAGCGCCGGTAGTTTCTGCTTCGGATATATTCTGAAACCAGAACACACCATCTACAGGGTTGCCAAAAGGCTGCAATGCGATCAAGTTTTCGATAGTATTGTTGTATAGTGAAGCCACCCAATGTAGTCCACTGCTGGTATTTTTCTCATATACCAGTTCAATACTTTCGATATCTTCGGGTAACAGGCTATTGGGTGATACTTGCGTATCCCCTCCATCATTGTAATAAAGTTCATAGACATTGGGAGCACGAAAGGCGGTTCCGTATAACAGTTTTAGAGTGGAGGCATTATCCAGCAGATAAATTAAACCCAGACGGGGGTTGGTGGAACTTTCGGTGGTATCATAATTATCATGGCGCAGTCCAAAATTTATAATCCACTGCTCATTCAGCTGATACTCATCCTGCAAGTAGACTCCCCACTGGCTGGTATCTCGTTTATCATCCAGGTAAATGCCGTATATATCGAAATTTGTCTGATCCTGGCGAATATTTTTCTGATAATCCACACCTGTAATCAGATGGTGTTTATCACCGATGTGTATACTGTACTGGATTTCTGTCCCCCAGGAATTACCATAAGCTTCATCCGTATTCACGACGATATCTGGTGGATCCGGTGATACCGCATAATCAAACACATAATCCCCCACAAAGGTGTATTGATCATAAGCAAATCGAACAAGCAGCTCCGCATTATTTTCCAGCAGGGTCTGGTATTTTAAATCCAGATAATCCCGGTCATCCGTAGACTGGTTTCCTGGATCATTAAATACCG
>CBDULX010000088.1:0-12552 GCA_965368175.1 uncultured Gammaproteobacteria bacterium
CTTATGGCTAATAACGGAACTAAGAAACTGTCAGTTTGTATTGCGTCCTTTTTTCAATGTGTCCATTAAACTCAGGTTATACGTCATCATCATCGTGTATTTTCTTGTACATAGACATGTATTCTTTTTCCATTGTGGAGTAATCATCCTGTAATTTTGCATAGGCCACATCTTTTTTAATGATTTCTTTTTCCAGTGTGCTGACTTTTTTACTGAGTTCATCGCTGGATGTATCGTTATCGGTTACAGTTGAATGCTGTTGTTTTTTCAGGTCTTCAATCAGTTCATGCAGGTTGTCATTTTCCTCTTCCAGTATGGTGATGCAGCCCATCATTTCCTTACTGTTACGTGCGAATGATTTTATTGTTGATTTGAGGGTTTCTGATTCGTTGGCATTCAGTTTCAGAGAGTCGATGGTTTCATTTAGTATATCAATCTGCTTTTCCTGTCCAGTAAGTGTTTCTTTCAGCTGGTTCATGTTGCTAGACAGGCCTGCTGTGTCACCCAGAGATATAGCGGACTGTGTTTCCAGTTTGACTATTTCTGATTGCAGGCGATCATTTTCCATCTCCAGTACTTCCATGCACATCTTTGAATCATTCAATTGTTGTTCGAATTTCGCAAGTTCCTTTTTTAAGGTATTGAATTCTACATTATCTTCAGAGAAGTGCTGATCAACGCCATCTAGAGCATGTTTAAGGCTGCTTAAAGTGTTGTCCTGGTCGAAAATAATATCTTTAAGCCGGTTGATTTCGCCATCGACTTTTTTACCCTGAGTTTCTATGTAAAAAACCTTTTCTGAACTATTTTCAGTTTTAATATACGATTGTTGGGTCTCTGTGTTTATCTCTGTATTTGTGTTTTGAAACTTGGCGAATATATCATTAAGGCCAGAATAAAGCGTATCCCAGAAGCTGTTTTCATTTTCAGTATGTTCGGCCGATTTCCGTTCTGTTTTCAGGAACATTTCACGAAGTTCTAATAGCTGGCTTTGTTTCTCATCAGCTGGGAGCGGTGATCCAGTTTTTTTTGTGGAAGCTGGCTTTTTATTGCTGTTTTGCTGCTGGGCTTTAGATTCATTTCTGAGGATTTCTTTTTCAAGATATTCGCTATAGCTTGCTCCAGTTTCAGTAGTGGTTTCAGCTTCGTCGTTACTGTTTGTTTTAGTGCTGCTGCGCTTTATAATATAGATTATTAAAATGATGCAGGCTGCCAGTAAAATGAGTATCAATTCTGCAGTAAACATTAGATATATTTTTGAAATATACATGCTGGTCAACTTTTTGGTTTTTTCTTCTGGCGAATGCTGTATACAAAATAAGTATTTGCGGCTAAAAATATGATAATGAGATTAATGATAGCAAAAATGAGTAGCGCCTGAGCAATGCTGTCCTGCTGGGGTTCTGCTTCAGGCCTGATAATTTCAGATGTTGCCAGTTCTGGCTTTGGTGTAACTTCTGGTTCAGTAACCGGCAGAGGTTTGGGTTGTTTTGGGACTGTTGATCTAAAGGAAAAGGTCTGCTGACGTTGAAAGGTTTTTGACAGGGCGATTACACTAGCGCTGTAAATGCCATCCATGCCTGGTTTATAGGTCACTTTAAACAGACCTTCGTTATTGGCTTTTTCAAAAGTTAGATTTTCAATTTCCCCATCAGGATGTTCTATTTCCAGATTTAATTCCAGACTATTGAGTAATTCATCGTGGGTGATGGTTTCTTCTTCACGAATTAGCCAGGTATCGATGCTGAGTTCCGGGTAGTAAGATGCTGTGTTATAGGCAAATGCTGTACGAAGTTTAACATCGGCTACGATATAGGCCTTGTTGTCATTATCGCTGAGTAATATTTTCCATTCGCCTGGCTCAGGTTTGCTCAGGGTAATCATGTCGAAGCTGCTGGACACAAACCATTTTAGATTTTCAGATTTGAATGTGGAACTGTATTTTTCTCCTTTGGGAGATTGCAGTAAAATCTGGCTGTTTTCATCTTTTTTGTTCGCCAGGATGGTGATTTCACGAATGCTTGAGTCCACAGTGAAACTGTTTTCAGTCAGCGGGAGCATGTTAGGTTCTTTGCTTTGTTCAAAGATTTTTGCGAAAACCTTATGTAGCACCTCATCGCTGGCTGCTAATGCATATCGGCCGTCAGTGGCATCAGCGATTTCCTGTAACAGGGTCTGGTCGGATTGTTCTGTGAAGGCAATGCTGTATATTTTGATATTGTGCTGTTTTAACAGTGGAATTAATTCGGTTTTGATCTGTTCTCGTAGAGCCTGTGACTGGGCTTCATCACCAACGTCCATCTGGCCATCGGACATCAGTACAATAATGGGGTCGCGATCCAGAGACTGGCTGTGTTTGAGAAAACTGATACCTTTGTTGATGGCGGCATAAATATTTGTGTAAATGCCTTTCGATGAAATTCTGTCAGTCGCATCGAGGGATCGTTTTTTGTTATGTTCATTATTAAGCTGAGTGAGGAAGGTGATGGGGTAGGCGTTGTCACTGAAACTGACTACGCTTAGCTGATCTTCATCACCAAGCAATGAGATGAACAGTTTGGCCGCCGGTTTGCGCAGTTCTCTTGGGTCGGTTTTTTTCATGCTGCCTGAACTATCCATGATAATCACTGCATCTAATGGAAGTTCTTTGTCAGCAAAAACCAGGAATGGGAGCCCAAGCAATAGTGTGCAATAGAATAGTGCTGGTTTTGTTATCGTTTTTGACATTCTGATAAGCCACAAATCAGTGTTTGCTATTATAGCTATTGTAATAAATTAATAACTGGAGCTACATTCGGAGCTACATTCTTAGTTTTATTGTAGTACAGAAATAACTTAATGCTCCCTGGAAAGCAAATTCAGGTATTTCTTTAGAAGTCGTTAATTACTAAGGTGCCTGTTCAGCGAATCCCGTAATTGCTGTAAGCGTTCTTCATCGAGCAGAGGCTGGTTTTTACTGTCGGTGATATGAAATGTGTCGTTGGCTTTTTCCCCGGCGGTGGCAATTTTTGCATTGTGAATACGGACATCACATTCAACAAACGCGAGTGCAATTCTGGCCAGCAAACCGGGACGGTCCGCGGTTACAATATTCATCCGGGTGATGTCTTTTCCCGGTAATTGTTCAAAACGTATTCTGGTAGCTACCTGAAAATGCTTCTGTATTCGAGTGCCAGGACGGGTAATAGTCAGTTTTTCGGTGTTTTCCGAAGACAGGATTTTCCTGATTCGAGTGGTGATTTCTTCAATTCTGTAGTCAGATTCAGGGCTGTTGCCATTTTCTTCCAGGACTTTGAAAGTTTCCAGTTTTAAGCCTGTCTCGGTGGCCATTAACTGGGCATCAACAATGGTTAAACCAAGTTGATCAATGGTGGAGGCTACCTTGGCGAACAGGGTATTCTGCTCGTGGGTAAAAATTAGTAATTCGATCTGGCCCTTGTCGCTAAAGCGTGCTTTGACCAGTGGATAACTGTTTTTACTGGTGGAGAGAATTTCTGTTGTGTGCCAGCGGATTTCATGCGGTGTGTGGTGTAAGAAATATTCCTGGGTGAATGTAGACCAGAGTGCGTTGACCTTCTCTGGCGTTAACCCCTGTTTCGATAACAGCCTGAGCGCCGATGTTTGAGTGTCCTGTACGGCCATTTCACGATTGACGGGATTATTGAGACCGGCCCGCAGGGTGTTTGAGGTTTTGTGGTATAGCTCGGCCAGCAGGTTGTCTTTCCAGGAATTCCAGTGTTTCGGGTTGGTAGCGCGTATGTCGCAAATGGTTAACAGGTACAGGTAGTCGAGCCGAGTCTGGGTCTGCATTTGTTTGGCGAAGCCTGAAATCACTTCCGGGTCGCTGATGTCTTTACGTTGGGCTACCATTGACATCAGCAGGTGGCTTTTTACCAGCCAGGCAACCAGCTCGCTGTCTTTTTCATTCATGCCGTGTTGCACGCAAAACTGTTCAGCATCCACAGCCCCCAGCTCAGCATGGTTGCCCCCCCGGCCTTTGGCAATGTCATGGAACATACCGGCCAGGTAGAGTAGCTCAGGCTTTGGTAAATGGTGGAAGATACCACTGCCCAGCGGGTTTTCATGAGCATATTCCGGTACTGATAAGCGACGCAGATTGCGCACTGCGAACAGGGTATGCTGATCCACTGTGTAGGCATGAAACAGGTCGTACTGCATGCGGCCGACGATTTTATCGAAGGCTGGAATATAGGCAGCGAGTATGCCGTAACGGTTCATACGTCTCAGTTCATGGGTTACACCGCGGGGCTGACGGATGATATCCATGAACAGTTGGCGTGCGGTTTCATTCTGGCGGAATTTGTCATCGATCAGGTATCGGTTTTCCCGGATCAGTCGGATGGTCTGGGCCCGCACACCGCAGATATCTGTACGTATTTCCATTAGTAGAAATATTTCCAGCAGGGCTGTGGGATGTTCCTTAAACATATCCGGGTATCGTGCTTCGATATAGCCGTTCCTGAGCTGGAAACGATTGTTGAGTATTTCAGGTTCTACTGGTTCATTGGCATAAATAATGGCTTCCCTGAATAATTGCAGCAGCAGTTCGTTGAGTCGCTCCAGATCCATCACAGTACGGTAATAGCGCTGCATAAACTGTTCAATAGCCAGGTTGTATTTGCCATCTTCATAGCCAAACTGGCTGGCCAGATCTTTCTGCAGGTCGAACAGCAGTCGGTCTTCCCGGCGACCTGTGAGGTAATGTAGATGCAGACGGATTTTCCACAGCAGGGTCTGGCCGTCGATCAGAGTCTGGTATTCTTTTTGTGTAAGGAAGTTATGGTCGATTAGTTGTTCCAGGGTATCGGCACCAAAGTGGCGCTTGGCCACCCAGCCAATCATCTGTATGTCGCGCAGGCCACCGGGATTTTCCTTGATATTAGGCTCCAGGTTGTAGGCGGTGTCGTTGAATTTACGGTGTCGGGCAACCTGTTCATCCAGTTTGGACTGAAAAAAAGACTGGCTGTCCCAGATCTTGTCCGGTCCGGTGCTTTTGCGCATGGAATCATAGAGTGCAGAATCGCCACTGAGTAAACGGGCCTCCATGATATTAGTGGCTATAGTGATATCTGCCCGGGCTTCATCGATACACTCTTCCAGGGTGCGCACGCTATGGCCGATTTCCAGTTTGCTGTCCCATAACAACATTAAAAAACGCTCAATGGCGGATCGAGTGTTACTGGATTCGGGTTCGTCAAGTAATACCATGAGATCGATATCAGAGGCTGGGTGCAATTCACCTCGGCCATAACCGCCGACAGCCACCAGGGCCACTGCCTGCGTGCAATCGCTCAGGCAGGAGGCATAAGCCTGGCGGAGAATGAAATCGATAAAACTGGCGCGGGCATGCACCAGTTCAATGGTGTCTGCGCCGGCATCAAAGGCCTGTTTAAGTGCCTGATTGCCTTCAATAATGGTCTGCTTGAATAATGGGAGCACATTATCCTGCTGACTGGATATAGCGCTGCTAAACACATGATTGTCAAAAATAGAAATATCGCGCACTGCCAGGCTCATCACTGCTATATACCCTTTTTAAACATCGTCGCCGGAACACTGGGTCAGGACCTCGTATCCGGTTTCTGTAACCAGGATAGTATGTTCCCATTGGGCGGACAGGCTACGGTCTTTGGTAACTACGGTCCAGTCATCATTGAGTAGCTTGACGTCACGTTTGCCGAGATTGATCATCGGCTCGATGGTGAAGATCATGCCGGTTTCAAGTTTTACTCCGGTACCGGGCTTGCCATAATGCAGTACCTGCGGGTCTTCGTGGAATTCCAGTCCTATGCCATGGCCACAGTATTCTCGAACTACCGAACAACTGTTGGATTCTGCGTATTGTTGAATGACATGGCCAATGTCACCCAGGAATGCCCCTGGTTTTACCTGTTCTATACCTTTCACCATGCAGTCGTGGGCAATTTCACAGATGCGTTTAGCCTTGATGCTAGGCTCGCCCACATAGAACATTTTGCTGGTATCGCCATGGAAGCCGTCTTTGATCACGGTGATGTCTATATTGATAATGTCACCTTTTTTAAGAATCTTGTCGCTGGGGATACCATGACAAACCTGATGATTTAAGGAGGTACATATGGATTTGGGGAATCCGCGATAGTTGAGCGGAGCCGGAATGGCCCGCTGCTCATTGACAATATAGTCATGACAGATCCGGTCCAGCTCGTTGGTGGTAATGCCAGCCTGAACATGGGGACGGATCATATTCAGTACTTCTCCGGCCAGTCGACCGGCTACACGCATCTTTGCAATTTCCTCGGGGGTCTTAATATGTATGCTCATCTAGTGCCTGTATTGTGTTATTTATCGATGACTTAACAGCGAAAAATAGGGGTAAAAAGTAGGTTTTTTGTTGTCTGATAGTCCTGGATATGGTATAAAGCCGCCGCGCTAAGCGCAAACATAATTTTATTTTTTAACTACTCACACATATCGACACATGTAACTGGGTGCTCATTACCCGGCTTGATCGATACCTGACAGCCATATATATGGGTTGTTACATGGGATATGTGGAGGCCTAACCCTAATTAGGAGTTATTCAATGGCAAAAGCGACCATGCGTCAAATGCTGGAGGCTGGAATTCATTTCGGCCATCAGACCCGTTTCTGGAATCCCAAGATGGCAGAGTACATCTTCGGCGATCGAAATAAAATCCATATTATTAATCTGGAAAAAACCCTGCCCATGTTCAATGATGCGCTGAATGCAATCGGCAAAATAGCATCATCCAATGGCAAAATCCTGTTTGTAGGCACTAAGCGTGCGGCCCGTAACACTATCCAGGAAGAAGCCATACGTTCAGGCATGCCTTATGTAAACCACCGCTGGCTGGGTGGTATGTTAACTAACTTCAACACTGTACGTCAGTCTATTCGTCGTCTTAAAGATCTGGAACAGATGTCCACTGATGGTACTTTCGAGCGTTTGACCAAAAAAGAAGCACTGAACCGGACCCGTGAAATGGAAAAACTGGAAAAAACCCTGGGTGGTATTAAAGATATGGGTGGTCTTCCAGATGCAGTATTCGCGATTGATGTCGGTCATGAAAACATTGCTGTACACGAAGCCAAAGTCCTGGGTATCCCTGTTTTCGGTATTGTGGATACCAATAATTCACCGGATGACGTTGATTATGTCATTCCGGGTAATGACGATGCTATCCGTGCTATCAAATTATATGTTGAGGGTGTTGCCGACGCGGTTATTGAAGGCAAGGCAGCTACTATCAATGCTGGTGGTGACGATGAGTACGTGGAAGTAGACGATGACAACAAGCCAGCCAGGCAAGCAGCGCCCAAGAAAAAGGCCGCTGCAGCAAAGGCAACAGCCAAGAAAGCAGCGCCCAAGAAGAAGGCCGCTGCTACACAGGCAGCACCTAAAAAGCAAGCTGCTGAGGTAGAAGCTAAAGCTGAAGAGGTTAAGGCTGAAGCGGAAGAAACTAAAGTCGAAGAGCCTAAAACTGAAGAAGCTGAAGTGAAAGTGGTTAAAGCGAAAGCTAAAACAGTTAAAGCCAAAGCTAAACCTAAAGCTAAAACAGTTAAAGCAAAAGCTAAAACTAAAACAGTTAAAGCGAAAGCCAAAACAGTTAAAGCGGAAGAAAGCGAAGACTAAGTATCAGGTACAGAATTTAATAGGTGAGCTATGCAAATTACAGCAGCTATGGTTAAAGAACTGCGTGAACGTACAGGTTCAGGCATGATGGAATGTAAAAAAGCGCTGCAGGAAACCAATGGTGATATCGAGAAGGCCATTGATGATATGCGCAAATCGGGTCTGGCCAAGGCTGATAAAAAGGCCGGTCGTACTGCGGCAGAAGGTCTGGTGGTTATTGAAATCAGTGATGACAATAAACAGGCCGCTATTGTCGAAGTTAACTGTGAAACTGACTTTGTTTCCGGTGGTGATGATTTCAGGGCGTTTGCAACAGCAGTTGCAAAACGTATCCTGAACGACTCTCCAGCAGATCTGGAAACCCTCATGGCGATGCCACTGGAAGACGGGGGAAATAGTATTGAGCAGACTCGTCAGGAAATGGTCGCCAGGATTGGTGAAAATATCCAGGTTCGTCGATTTGAGCGTGTATCCACAGATGCCGCCTACGGTTCATACCTGCACGGTGTGCGCATGGGTGTTCTGGTTGAAATGGAAAATGCTAATGATGAGCTGATCAAAGACATTGCTATGCACATTGCAGCCAGTAAGCCAGTGTGTGTGAATGAAGATCAGGTTCCTGCTGAAATTCTGGAAAAAGAAAAAGAAATTCTGATTGCCCAGGCTAAAGAAAGCGGCAAGCCAGATGAAATCATCGAGAAAATGATTGCTGGCCGTATACGCAAATATCTGGCTGAAATCACTTTACTGGGTCAGCCTTTTGTGAAAGATCCTGACCAGACCGTAGAAAAACTGTTGAAAGGTGCAGGCGCTACCGTGAGGAGTTTCTTCCGATTTGAGGTTGGTGAAGGCATTGAAAAGAAACAGGAAAACTTTGCCGATGAAGTAATGGCTCAGATTAGCGGCAGTTAATTTTGACAAATTGCTGATTAACACAAAAAACCGGGACTTCTTTCCCGGTTTTTTGTGTCTGCTCCTGATAGGCTGCAGATTATCAGGGCAAAAAAGCAATTTGCCAGTCGCCATTAGTCGGCTGCAGTGTAAAATAAACGATTTGATACCTACATAATAAAAAGTAACGATTATGACGCAACAAACCCCGCTATATAAACGTGTTTTAGTCAAGATCAGTGGAGAAGCACTGATGGGTGATATGGATCACGGCATCGATATAACCGTGCTAACCAGGGTCGCAAAGGAATTAAATGCCATCGTTGATCTGGGAGTGGAAGTTGGCATCGTCATTGGTGCGGGTAATATTTTCCGTGGTAAAGGTCTGGCTGATGCCGGTATGGATCGGGTCACCGGTGACCATATGGGAATGCTGGGAACGGTAATGAACTGCCTGGCGCTGCAGGATGCCCTGGAGCATTGTGGGGCTACCTGTCGAGTGATGTCAGCGTTGAGTATTCACCAGGTTTGCGAAGATTATGTGCGGCGTCGTGCTATTCGTCATCTGGAAAAAGGCCGGGTGGTGTTATTCGGTGCCGGAACCGGTAATCCTTTTTTCACTACTGACAGTGCCGGCAGTTTGCGCGCTATTGAAATTGGTGCTGATGTGCTCATTAAAGCGACTAAAGTGGATGGTGTGTATGATTCGGATCCGCTGCTTAACCCGGGTGCGAAACGTTATCACACACTCAGCTATGATGAAGTGCTGCACAAAAATCTGGCGGTAATGGATGCCACTGCCATAGTCCTTTGTAAAGAACAGGCTATGCCATTGAGAATTTTTAATCTCAATAATGAAGGTGACCTGACCCAAACTGTACTGGATACTTCGATAGGTACCTCTGTAATACCAGGAGATAAAGCATGATAAAAGAAATCCAAAAAGATGCCGAATCGCGCATGAAGAAAAGCCTGGATGCCTTGCATACTGATTTGGCAAAAATCCGTACTGGCCGTGCGCACCCCAGTTTACTTGATCATGTGATGGTCGATTACTACGGCTCTCCCACCCCGATCAAACAGATGGCCAATGTAGTGGTGGAAGATTCCCGTACACTGGCGGTAACGCCCTGGGAAAAGAATCTGGTAAAGGCGGTGGAAAAAGCCATTATGACAGCAGACCTGGGTTTGAATCCGGCTACTCAGGGCGCGGTTATTCGTGTGCCTATGCCAGCATTAACAGAAGAGCGTCGCAGGGATCTGGTACGAGTTGTTAAGCAGGAAGGTGAAAACACCAGAGTGGCGGTACGTAATATACGCCGTGATGCCAACAGTGATTTTAAAGAATTGCTGAAAGAAAAAGAAATCTCGGAAGACGAAGCGCGTAAGGCCGAAGATGATATCCAGAAGCTGACCGATAAGTATATTGCCCAGGTGGATGCTTCACTGGCGAATAAAGAAAAGGAAATGATGGAAGTTTAACGGCAAAAGCAGATGAAGGTTACCTCAATAGACACAATCAGGGGGCAAGAACAGCTGCTTCCAGTGCACATCGCAATCGTTATGGATGGTAATGGCCGCTGGGCGAGAAAACGTCTGTTGCCGCGAACTGCCGGACATAAGGCAGGGGTTAAATCCACCCGTAAAGTGGTAGAGCTGTGTGTGTCCCGTGGTATTAATGTGTTGACCCTGTTTGCATTCAGTAGTGAGAACTGGAAACGTCCCGAGCAGGAAGTTAGCAGTCTGATGGAGCTATTTATCAGTACCCTGCAGTCAGAAATCCAGTCACTGCATAAACAGAAGGTTCGTGTTCGTTTCATCGGTAATTGTGCTGCATTTTCCGGGAAGTTACAGGACAGGATGGCACAGGCAGAAACCCTGACTGCGGATAATACGGGTCTGCAATTGAATATAGCGGTGAACTACGGTGGTCGCTGGGATATCGCCCAGGCCTGTCAGGCTATGGCTCAGCAGGTACTGGACCAGAAGCTGCTGGTGGCGGATATTAATGCAGAACTGGTTGATAGGCATCTATCTCTGGCGGAGCTACCCGATCCAGATCTGTTTATTCGTACCGGTGGTGAGCGCAGGATCAGCAATTTTCTGATATGGCAACTGGCCTATACCGAGCTTTATTTTTGCGATGAGCTCTGGCCAGAATTCAATGAACAGGCATTCGATCAGGCCATCGAATGGTTTGCTGGACGTCAGCGACGTTTTGGGCAAACCGGTGAGCAGGTCGAAACCAAAAACCACGGTTAGATTACATGCCTTACAAGCGAATACTCACAGCACTTCCCCTGGCTATACTGGCTGTCTGGTTCATTTTCACTCAGTCAACCCAGGTTATGCTATATGCGATGCTGGTGATCAATCTAGTTGCCGGCTGGGAGTGGGCACGTTTATCCGGTATCCGTATGCCCATGCTGCGTGTCGCCTATGCCTTACTGATTGCTGCCAGCAGCTACGGACTATACTGGGTACAGCAGCAGTGGTCAGTTTTCACAGCAGTAATGTCTTTTTCCGTGATTCTATGGATATTAATTATTTATCGCATGTCCACCCGGGATCCTGCAGTCGTTAGTGAAACTTTATCCCCGTTAAAAGTTATATTCGGCTTCTTTACCTTACTGCCACCGTTACTGGCGTTGTTATTTTTACATCAGCAGCCTCAGGGGGCGTACTGGATGCTGTATGTGGTGAGCATCGTCTGGGTAGCGGATACCGGGGCTTATATTGTCGGTAAAACCTTCGGTAAGGTGAAACTGGTGCCTAAGCTGAGTCCGGGCAAAACCCGGGAAGGCCTGTATGGAGCAGTACTGACGACCTCCTTGTACAGTGTGGCTGCGGCCGTGTTCTTTGAGCTCACCCTGATTCAGACCTTTTTGTTACTGATTATCAGTTTCTTTGGCACATTGCTGTCTATCGCGGGTGATCTATTTATCAGCCTGTTGAAACGGGAGCAGGGCGTTAAAGATACGGGTGTGATTTTGCCAGGACATGGTGGTGTGCTGGACAGGATCGACAGTATTACCTCGGCGGCTCCGTTTTTTGCCATTCTATTGAATAGCGTCATTTTTAATGTCTGATTTAAAAGGCATCACCATTCTGGGCGCAACCGGCACCATTGGTGTGAATACACTGGACGTAATCGCTCGCCATCCTGATCGGTACCGGGTCGTTGCTTTAACAGCCAATACCGGTGTCGACAAGTTATTTGAACAGTGTCTGGCATTCAAACCTGAGTACGCGGCCATGAATGATGCCGATTCGGCGGAGCAACTGCAGCAGAAGTTGAACTCCGCCGCTTGTGAGGTTCAGGTATTAAGTGGTATCGAAGGTCTGGAGCAGGTGGCGTCCCTGCCACAAACCGATTATGTTATGGCGGCTATAGTCGGGGCTGCTGGTTTATTGCCAACTCTGGCGGCTGCGCGGGCGGGGAAGCGGGTCCTTCTGGCGAATAAGGAGGCCCTGGTCATGTCGGGTGATCTGTTCATGGCAGAAATTCGCAACCACCAGGCCGAATTGTTGCCTATCGATTCAGAACACAATGCCATATTTCAGTGTATGCCCGGTGATTTTGCGCGCGGCCTTGCCGAAACCGGTGTCGAGCAAATTTTGCTGACAGCCAGTGGTGGTCCCTTTCGCACAAAACCCCTGGATGAACTGAGTAGAGTTACTCCGGATCAGGCCGTGGCTCACCCCAACTGGGTCATGGGCCGCAAAATATCAGTGGATTCCGCCACCATGATGAATAAAGGTCTGGAAGTGATAGAAGCCTGCTGGTTGTTTAATACCAGCCACCACAAGGTGCAGGTGGTCATACATCCGCAGAGCGTCATCCACTCCATGGTACGTTATAACGATGGCTCGGTACTGGCACAGATGGGCAATCCAGATATGCGCACACCCATTGCCCATGCCATGGCCTGGCCTGAGAGAATAGAGTCCGGTGTTGAACCTCTGGATATTTTCGAGGTCGCAAAGCTTGAATTTGAACAACC
>CBDULX010000089.1:0-12246 GCA_965368175.1 uncultured Gammaproteobacteria bacterium
TAGTATGGCCGAAAAAAAAGCCAGGACTTGTTGGGCAAGCTGGCTCGATTCAATAAGTATTTTGATCACCGTCTGTGGGTGATTTAAGGGTTAGACGTTATTGTGCGTATGCCGGTGTGCTGTTGCAATAAACCTGCTGGATCATGCCAATCAGGTGCATGGTTCTGTGATCGCAAATTTTATAATACACATGATTAGATTCTTTACGCGATTCCAGAATGCCCTTGTCATGCAGTATGGACAGATGCTGGGAAATATTGCTCTGTGTGGTACCTACATTTTTAACAATATCATTAACTGAAATTTCCTGATCCTTTAAAGTGCAGAGTATCTTCAGTCTTAATGGATGTGACATGGCTTTGATAGATTCTGTCGTGCGGTTGATATCGATGCCATCAATCTGTAAGTTATTGTTTGTTGGTATTGTAATCATTTTTGCCTCCCCTCGGTTGACAGCTACATATTAGAGATCCTTGATAGGTTAACATATAGGGTTTATGCCTAAAATCGATTGATTTTAAACAAATAAACAGGATTCGTGGCAAAGCTCACACAATTAAGGGCTTTTTTCAGGTGAACGTCTCATCAAATACAGGATGATCAGTATTGCGGGCAGTCCGAGCAGGGAAGAATAGATATAAAAGGTGAAATAGCCGAAATTATCCACCACAATGCCTGAGAATCCGGCTATCATTTTCGGGAATAAGGTCATTAGTGAGCTGAATAGGGCGTATTGGGTGGCCGTGTAGGCGGTGTTGGTCAAGCTGGATAAATAAGCAATAAACACTGCAGTGGCAATGCCACCCGCCAGGCTATCGGCACCGATTACTACCGTCAGCATAGTTAGGTCATGACCGATTGTTGACATCCAGGCAAACAAAAAATTAGTGAGAATTACCAGTAAACCACCGCTGAGCAGTATCGGAAAAATACCGAAACGAAGTACTAGAATGCCGCCCAGAGCAGCACCGGTAAGGGAAAACATCACTCCAAACAATTTGGTAATGCTGGCAATTTCAGGCTTGCTAAAACCCAGGTCGAGATAAAAAGGATTGGCCATAGAAGCCATGGTGATGTCGGTTATCCGGTAACTGGCAATCAAAAGCAGAATTATGAGCGCCAGGTGTCCATTACGTTTAAAAAATTCACTAAAGGGCGCGATTACCGCTGCGGTGAACCAGTCAATGAACTGCTGTAATTGACCTTTCAGGTGCAGGCTCTGTTCAACTCGACTGATCAGTTGTTCTTCCTGGGCCAGTGTGGAAGTTTTGATACGGTGCTCGGGTTCTCTAATAACCAGGGTGGCGATAATGCCAACGCTCATGGATGCAGCCATAATGATATAGGTCATTGGCCAGTTAATATATTCAGCCATAAATAGTGCACCAGCACTTGCAAACAATGTGCTGACCTTATAGCCAAATACATAGGTGGCTGACATGGCTGCCTGGTATTCCGGTTCGATCGCTTCGATACGGTAGGCATCGATGACAATATCCTGGGTTGCGGAAGAAAAAGCAACGAGAAGTGCATAGATGGCGAATAATTGAAGGTTGTTGGCAGGCGAGCTATAGGCCAGTAACAGAAGTCCCGTAGCTATGCCTGTTTGGGCTAGAATCAACCAACTACGACGTTGCCCGAATATATTTTTCAATATTGGCAAATGTACTCTATCAACAATGGGAGCCCAGAGCACCTTGACTGAATACATGATCCCGATCCAGCTGAAAAAGCCGATTGTAGTCCGACTAGCTCCTGCTTCAGCAAGCCAGACGCCCAGGGTGGAGAACACCAAGAGGAAAGGCAAGCCGGCTGAGAAGCCCAGAAACAGCATGCCCAGAACGCGCGGTCGGGCATAAACGGTTACGGCCTCTTTCCAGCTGTGTTTCTGCTCACCTGTGCTCATAAAATCTCGTAATCGTAGTCGATGATCAGGGGGGCATGATCTGAAAATCGTTCATCTTTATAAATGCCGGCTTTTTTGACGCGGTCTTTCAGTCCGGGAGTAACGATCTGGTAATCGATGCGCCAGCCGGTGTTATTGGCCCAGGCCTGGCCTCGGTTCGACCACCAGGTGTATTCGTGTTCCTTCTGGTTTACCACCCGGAAGGCATCCACATATCCGACTTCATCAAACAGGGTATCCAGCCAGGCCCGCTCTTCCGGCAGGAAACCAGAGTTTTTCTGGTTGCTACGCCAGTTTTTGATATCGATGTTTTTGTGGGCGATATTCCAGTCGCCGCAGATCACATATTCCCGACGTTTGCGGCGTAAGCGCTGTAAGTAGGGCATGAAGCGATCCATAAAGTCGAATTTTACTTTCTGGCGTTCTTCACTGGATGAGCCAGAGTGCATATACAGTGAAATTACACTGAGTTTGTCGAACTGTACTTCCAGATAGCGGCCTTCCAGGTCGATATCGTGCCAGCCAATGCCATTGATGATCTTTTTCGGTTCCTGTTTACAGTAAATCGCGACTCCGCTATACCCCTTCTTCTCGGCATCATGGTAATAGCAGTGATAACCCTTAGGGCAGAATACCGCATCACTAAGCTGGTGTTCCTGGGACCTGGTTTCCTGAATGCATACCACGTCTGCTTTCTGTTTTTTCAACCAGTCAAAAAAACCTTTACGTGCGGCGGCCCTGATGCCGTTGGTATTAATTGTTATAATGCGCATTATTCATATAGCACTTGTGCCGACAAAGCCGCTATTCTACCTCAGCCATCACGGGATAGGCCAAAACATGCAGCAATACCAGAAGAATTTTATTGAACTGGCACTGAGTAGCCAGGTTTTGAAATTCGGTGAATTCAAACTTAAGTCCGGACGTATAAGCCCTTACTTCTTCAACGCCGGCCTGTTTAATACCGGCAGGGCGTTAGCCGAGCTGGGTCGTTGCTACGCCCAGGCCATAGTTGATAGCCATATTAAATACGATGTGCTGTTCGGGCCTGCCTATAAAGGCATTCCGCTGGTAGCTGTGACTGCCATGGCACTGGCGCTGGATCACGACCTGGATGTGCCTTATGCCTTTAATCGTAAAGAGAAAAAAAATCATGGCGAAGGTGGTTTGATTGTTGGTGCCCCGCTGGCAGGTCGGGTGTTAATTCTGGATGATGTGATAACTGCGGGCACCGCTATCCGTGAAGCTATCGATATTATCGATGCTGAGAATGCCACCGCTGTAGCGGTGGTCATTGCACTGGATCGTCAGGAAAAAGGCCAGGGTCAGCGCTCGGCGGTGCAGGAAGTGGAAGATGATTACGACATTGCCGTGAAGAGTATTATCAATATGAGCGATCTGATCAAGTATCTGGAGCAGCAGGAGAATCAACTAGCGATGCTGGAGGCGATGAAACATTACCGCGTTGAATATGGCATCGAGTAGGCTTAACCGAGAATCAGTTTCATGCCCACCGCCAGGGTAATGATCTCAAAGCTGCGTTTAATCAACCGGTTGCCTTTGATTATGGCCAGGTGGGCACCCAGGTAACCCCCCAGTAGTGAGCCCAGCAACAGTGCCGGCAGCCATAACCAGTAAATTTCACCCAGAATACCTAGTGTTATAGCGCCAGTGCCATTCCAGAATATTCCCACTAGTATCAGTGTGTAGGCCACTGCCATTTTGTAATCCAGGCCAAACCAGCGTACCAGCCACAGGGTTACGAATAAACCGGTGCCGGAAGTCAGTGATCCGTTTAGTATGCCAATAATAAAAATGATCATACCACCCAGAAGATAGCCAAAGCGGTTGCGATTGCGGGCCAGGTACAGCTGCCCCAGTTCAGGTGAAACCCAGGAGTAAATGCCCAGGCCCAGGGTGAGAATGCCCAGGGAAATCTGGGCAATGCGATCGGGTATGGAAAGAATAAAACTGGCACCCAGTATTACTCCTGGAATACCACAGGCAAGAATGAATAGCGCAAAGCGACGTTCGAGATGGCTGCTTTTCAGGTGACGCAGGGTGGCGCCCAGGCCCAGGGCGATGCTCGCCACTTTATGGGTGGCGAGTGCAATACCGAATGGCAGGCCAAGGAAAATCAGCGCCGGCAGTTGAATCAGGCCAGCGCCTCCGCCGGCCAGAGCTGAAAACAGATTGGCAATAAGCGAAATAATAAATAAAACCAGCTGATCAAGATAAGGCAATATTTCATCCGACGAGTAAAATTCTGTGCATTTTGACACAATGTTTAGTAAAACAGGGGCAAAAAAATGATTGCTGTATATAATTAAAAACACTCGTTGTTAAATCAGGAGATGGGGATGAACCCATGGCATAAACTTGTAATTTTCACTGGTCTGATAGTAATAGCTGTTCCCGCCTATGCTGAGCTGCACAAATGGGTGGATGATCAGGGGCAGGTGCATTATGGCGACAGGGTTCCTCCTCAGTACATGCGTAAGGAACGCTCTGTACTAAATGAGCAGGGTGTAGTGGTTAAAACGATTGATAGGAGAAAGACCGATGAAGAGATTGCTGCAGAAAAAAAAGAGAGACTAGAGAACGCAGAGTCCTATAAGCAGAAGCTAGCCGAACAAAATCGTTTGGCCTTGCGCGATCGGATGTTACTGGAGTCCTATACTGCTGAACGGGAAATCCTGCTTCAGCGCGATGCCCGTGTCGATGCTGTTGTTTCGCAGCTCACATTGACCGAATCTATTATTAGAGACCAGGAAAAAAAACTGGCTGCTGTTAAAGCACGCATACAGAATATCGAAAAATCCGGCCGAGAAGCACCGGAAAATTTACATAAGGAGGTTATTGCAGTAGGTCGTCAACTAGAAACACATTATCAGTATGTTGAAAATAAAAATAATGAGCGCCAGCAAATCATCGACAAATTCGATGATGATATAGCGCGTTTTCGTGAGTTGATGGAAGAGAAAAATAAAAAGTAATCAGCCCCTGAATCAACCCAGAAAAAGATCGAATACATGGTATCGGTCTTTTTTATATAAGAAATAAAATTTAAGAATAATTAGAGATTAATTAACCGAGCAGCGATTGATGATCAATGCATTAGTCCACAAATGCTCTCTCTTGCGGAAAAAAATAGCTTTAGCCCTTAATCAGAGTACCGACGCCTTCATCGGTGAGCAGTTCCAGCAATACCGCATGTTCTACCCGGCCATCGATTATATGCGCCGTTTTTACGCCAGATTTTACAGCGTCCAGTGCACAATTAACCTTGGGTAACATGCCGCCATGAATAGTGCCGTCTTCGATTAAAGCATCCACCCGTTTGGCATCAAGCCCAGTGAGCAGATTGCCATTATTGTCCAGAATGCCTGCGGTATTGGTGAGCAACAGCAGTTTTTCTGCGCCAAGGACGGTTGCCAGTTTGCCCGCAACCAGATCTGCGTTGATGTTGTAGGAAGTGCCGTCTTCACCAACCCCTATGGGGGCGATAACCGGGATGAAATTATCATTATCCAGCATGGATACCACCGATGGGTCGATGGTGCTCACTTCACCAACATGGCCAAGATCGATGATTTCAGGTACATCCAGTTCTGCCGAATGGCGGGTGATTTCCATTTTTTTTGCGCGAATCAGGCCACCGTCCTTACCTGTTAAGCCGACTGCACGTCCACCCTGCTGGTTTATCATGGTGACAATATCTTTATTTACCAGGCCACCGAGCACCATTTCCACCACATCCATGGTTTCTTTGTCGGTCACACGCATACCCTGGATAAATTCAGAGTGTTTGCCGATTTTTTCCAGTAATTTACCTATTTGTGGGCCGCCACCATGTACCACAACCGGGTTAACGCCGACCTGTTTCAACAGCACTATGTCACGGGCAAAGCCTTTTTTTAAGGTTTCTTCCGTCATTGCATTGCCGCCGTACTTGATAACGACGGTTTTCCCATTCAGCTTCTGGATATAGGGCAAAGCCTCGGAAAGGACTTTGACAATATTGTGGGCTTTTTTGTTATCCAAGGTTGTTTCCTTTAATTTATTTGCCACAGAGGCGCAGAGGGCACAGAGAAGTTTATATTATTATTATGTTGCCTGGAGCTTTGTGTAACTAGTTTGGGTGTCCGCACAATACTCAAACATTAATAATTCTCTGTGTCCTCTGGGACTCTGTGGCAAAATCAGTCATTCAAAACGGCAGTGTCAAATCTGAATTGACCTTCATAATCTGCTTACGGAATTTTGTCTGTATATCCGTCAGGGTTGCTTCATCATCCGCTTCAAAGCGCAGCACCAGACAGGCTGTGGTGTTGGACGGACGAATCAGTCCCCAGCCCTTGTCCCAGGTGACCCGCATGCCATCGATAGTGGATATGTCCTGAGCATCACTGAAATGGGACTGTTTTTTGAAGGCATCCATGAACTTATGATGGGCGCCATCCTGTTCAAATTGAATTTGTAGTTCCGGGGTATTGAAACTGTCCGGTAACTGTCTGAATACATCGGAGGGGGTGCCGGGTTTTTCACTCAGAATTTCCAGCATGCGAGCCGCACTATAGAGGCCATCATCGAAGCCGTACCAGCGTTCTTTGAAGAATATATGACCGGACATTTCGCCCGCCAGAAGCGCACCGGTTTCTTTCATCTTGGCCTTTATTAACGAGTGGCCGGTTTTCCACATCAGTGGTTCCCCGCCCATGCGTTCTATGGCTTTACCCAGGTGATAGCTGGATTTGATGTCGTAAATAATCAGGCTACCGGGGTGTCGGGATAACACATCCTCGGCATACAGAATCATTTGCCGATCTGGCCAGATTATATTGAGTTCGTTATCGACAATACCGACCCGATCGCCATCACCATCAAAGGCCAGACCAAGATCCAGCTGATTATTTTTTATGCAATCACGTACATCTTGCAGGTTTTCAGGTTTGCTGGGATCGGGATGGTGGTTGGGGAAGTTGCCATCCACTTCGCAATAGAGTTCTGTCACATTGCAGCCCAGAGCTTTGAACAGCTCGCAGGCCACCACACTGGCCACACCATTGCCACAGTCCACAGCAATATTCAGTGGCCGCTGCAGTTTTATATCGGAAACAATGCGTGCGGCATAAGCCGCTAACATAGGCTGTTGCTGATAATGTCCGTTGCCTTCAGAAAAATTCTGTTTTTCGATGCGCTTACGCAGGGCCTGTATGTCATCACCGTACAGGGTTTTACCGGCCATGAGCATTTTTAGTCCATTGTATTCCGGTGGGTTATGGCTGCCGGTGACCATGATGCCGGTGCCGGTTTTCAACCGGTGAGTAGCGAAATACAGCACCGGTGTAGGTACCAGACCCACATCGATGACATCGCAACCCGCTGCCTGCAAACCTTCAGCCAGTGCCTGGGAGAGTTGCTCACTGTGTAGGCGTCCATCACGGGCAATGACCACCCTCTGGCTGTCCTGTTTCAGTGATTCTGAACCAAAAGCCTGACCGATAAGGCGTACAGTATCCGGGGTCAGGTCGGTGGCGACAATGCCGCGAATATCATAGGCTTTGAAAATAGCCGGATTAATACTACTCATCATGTTCTGCTTTATTTGTGCCCGGAATGGCCAAAACCACCTGCGCCTCGGTTGCTGTCTTCAAAGTCGATTACCTGCTCAAAATCTACCTGAACCACCGGCAGGAAGACAAGTTGGGCAATTCGATCACCGACTTCAATGCTGAAGGGGGTGTTGCCACGGTTCCAGCAGGATACAAACAACTGGCCCTGATAATCGGAATCAATGAGGCCCACCAGGTTTCCCAGTACAATGCCATGCTTATGCCCAAGGCCGGAGCGAGGGAGTATGGTGGCAGCCAGTTTGGGGTCATTAATATGTATGGCTATGCCGGTGGGGATGAGTTCAGTGGCACCGGGTTCCAGGGTTATAGCTGTGTCGATACAGGCTCGTAAGTCCATGCCCGCAGAGCCTTCAGTGGCATGCTTTGGCAGTGGGATGGACTTTCCAATGCGATCGTCGAGTACTTTTAATTGAATTTTTTTCATTGTGCGGTCTTGTAGTGTTTGGTTATCAGCGCCAGTAACTGACGCGCAATCTGGTTTTTCTTTGCTCTTGCCAGTGATAAATGTCCATCTGGCCAGAAAACTTCCAGCGCATTGTATTCGCTGTTAAAGCCAATGTCTTCCCCCCTGATCTGAGCATCAGCGATATGATTGGCTGCAATCATAGCCAGTTTTTTGCGCTGCATCTTGTCACGGGCATGTTTTTCCAGATCCTGAGTTTCTGCAGCAAAACCGACACAGAATGGGCCTGGCGCCATATCCGCCACTTCAGCAAGGATATCAACATTCCGTTGCAGGTGGATGTGCAGCTCTTCATCGGTTTTCTTGATTTTTTGATCATGGACCTGTGCCGGTCGATAATCAGACACCGCTGCGGTGGCGATGAAAATATCCTGACTGGAGATATTGTCCAGCACGCTGTGATGCATCTGGGCGGCCGATTCTACGGATATTAAATGCACCCGAGAAGGACAGGCAAGTGCGGTGGGACCGCTAACCAGAGTAACCGAGGCCCCGGCCTCAGCCGCAGCTTCAGCAATGGCATAACCCATCTTGCCAGAGCTGCGGTTACCAATAAATCTTACCGGGTCAATGGCCTCATAGGTGGGACCAGCAGTGATCATGATATTGACACCTGCCAGCGGCTGACTGGTAAATAGACCACTTAGATTGTCGATTAAATCAGCCACTTCCTGCATGCGACCTTCGCCAATATCGCCGCAGGCCTGCTCACCCGTGGCCGGACCAAACACATGTACACCCCGTTGTTGCAGGATTTCGATATTGTGCTGGCTGGCGGCGGCTGACCACATGGCCTGGTTCATTGCCGGTGCCACCGCAATTGGTGCTTTAGAGGCCAGGCACAGAGTGGTTAGCAGGTTGTCCGCCAGTCCATAGCTTAGCTTGGCCAGAGTATTGGCGGTGGCAGGTGCAATTAAAATAACATCGGCCCAGCGTGCCAGTTCAATGTGCCCCATGGCCGCTTCTGCTTCAGTATCCAGTAAATCGATATGCACCGGATTAGCGGACAAAGCCTGAAAAGTGAGTGGCTGAACAAACTCACAGGCTGCCGGAGTCATCACCACACGAACATCGGCTCCGCAGTCTTTCAGTCGGCGCACCAGGTCGGCGCTTTTGTAGGCGGCTATGCCACCGCTAATACCGAGCAATATATTTTTTTTATTCAGGCTTGAAGTCATAGCCGCAAGTGTATCAGATTGCTGATGGCTTTTTCCTACATCCGAATCCAGTATTTGCTTACGTGATGGTTTGTGAATTATGGTTACACTTTGTGCTTTTACATCAGGGATGATTATGGCAATCAGTGACTGGCCGGAAGAACAGCGGCCCAGAGAAAAACTGTTACTCAAAGGCAGCGAGCAACTGTCCGATGCAGAATTACTGGCTATTTTTCTACGCACCGGCTTAAAAGGAAAATCGGCCGTGGATCTGGCCAGTGAACTTCTGATGGCCTTTGGTGGATTGCGAAATCTGCTCAAGGCCGATCAAACAGGATTTTGTGCCCATCTGGGCCTGGGTAGTGCCAAATATGCACAGTTACAAGCGGTACTTGAAATGGCCAGGCGTTATCTGTTTGAATCCATGAAACAGGGGCACGCGCTCACCAGTCCTGACGAAACCCGGCAATACCTCAGTGATCAGTTACGGGATTACCAGCACGAAGTGTTTGCGGCGTTGTTTCTTGACCAGCGTCATCGGGTGATCTGTTTTGAAGAGCTGTTTAGTGGCACCATTGATGGGGCCAGTGTGTACCCACGGGAAGTAGTAAAAAAAGCCCTGGCCTATAACGCCGCCGCCATAATTTTTGCCCATAACCATCCCTCGGGAGTGGCTGAGCCCAGCCAGGCGGATCGTCGGATAACCCAAAAGCTTACCGATGCCCTGGCCCTGGTGGATATTCGAGTGCTTGATCATTTTATTGTCGGGGAGGAAGTGATCTCTTTTGCGGAGAGAGGGCTTATTTAGACAGGTGTCGGATAGACGGGTAGAGGTTTAAATGACTTAATAAACTTGAAACAGTAATGCTGTCAGCAAAGAAATAGATCAGATAGCAATCGTCATGCCGGTATGCTTCTAGCCGGTACCTATAGTTAAGAACAGCTTTATAATCCAGTATCATAAAATCAATGGATCCCGGCTCAAAAGCATATCGGGATGACGAATTGCTCTGGTTTAAGTTTTTTGGATCCACTTTAGCTGTAAAATACTTTCACATTTTAAAACTATTAATTCATGGTAAATTATAAAGTTTTCCCGGACACTGGTGGAACAGCTCGTAGTAATGACGTGCTAACGGGGCAGCGGTAAAAATATTTATATTAAATTGTTATATCATCACTTTTATTATCTCTGATTGATTAAATCATTTAAAAGGAACCTGTTGTATGGCTCAGCGATATACAGAAATTCCAGATAAGCTAAAACAGTTTATCGGCGAACAAAAAATATTTTTTGTAGCTACGGCAACAGCCGATAGTCGTGTAAATATCTCTCCAAAGGGAATGGACTCACTGCGTGTGCAGGGTAAAAATCGAGTGTTATGGCTAAACGTAACTGGCAGCGGAAATGAGACATCTGCACATGTTCAGGAGAATCCTCGAATGACCATAATGTTTGCTGCTTTCGAAGGCAGCCCCATGATTCTGCGTCTTTATGGCAATGCAAAAGTTATTCATAAAAACGATCCAGAATGGAATGAGTTGTTTTCCCTGTTTAAGCCTTTGCCGGGTGCAAGACAGATATTTGATCTGACAGTTGATCTTGTGCAAACTTCCTGTGGTATGGCAGTACCATTATTTGATTTTGTAGAACAAAGGGAGCAATTATCAGGCTGGGCGAAAAAAAGAGGTGAGCAGGGTATTGCCGAGTTCTGGCAGGAAAGAAACCAGCAAAGTATCGATGGTAAACCCACAAATATTATTAATAAAAATACTTCCGAATGATTTTGATGGGTATGAAAATAATTGTCCTTCGTAGAATTTCCCCGGGTTCTGTTTTCATAAAAAAGTTGAAAAATAGCAAGATTCGGGTCGCATAAAGGAGCTCTGACATCAATACTATAGTGGTAAATGTATTTACTATGAGCACGGAAGCTGGAGCTTGATAAATTTAACGACCATTACACTAAACCATTATGTCTGACTACCAACGAATTGCCAAAGCGGTTTTGTATGTAACCAGTCGAGTGGGTCGTCAGCCGACTCTGGGGGAAATTGCCGCCCATATTAACTTGAGTCCATATCATTTCCAGCGACTATTTAGTCGCTGGACAGGCGTTACACCCAAACGATTTTTACAGGTGCTCACAATTGAGAGGGCAAAGCAACTTCTCAAGGACGCAAAACCTTTACTGGAAGTGTCCGATTCACTGGGCCTGAGTAGTGGCTCCAGATTATATGATCATTTTGTCAAGCTGGAAGCAGTGACGCCAGGAGAATACAGAAGTCGAGGCACAGGATTAAAAATTGAGTATGCGATGCACGAAACACCTTTTGGTGAAGCGTTTATTGCGATTACATCCCGAGGTATATGTAAACTGTCGTTTCTGGGGGAAGAAGCAGTGGAAAGCGAAATCCAGAGTCTGGCCAGGCAATGGCCCCAGGCTAGAATTTTAAACAGCAACAAACATACCGCAGCAGTTATAGAATCGATGTTTAGTTTGAATAAGGTGGCGGATCGACCATTGTCTCTACTGGTTTCCGGTACAAACTTTCAGACCAGTGTCTGGAAAGCCCTGATCCAGATTCCACCGGGAATGGTGACCAGTTATTCACAGGTGGCAAATGCTATAGGTCGGCCAGCTGCTGCACGAGCAGTAGGGCGAGCCCTGGCGGCGAACCCGGTTGCTTTTCTTATTCCCTGTCATCGGGTGATACAGCAAAGTGGACAACTGGCGGGTTATCATTGGGGTGAAACCAGAAAACATGCAATTCATGCATGGGAAACGGCGAGATTTGAACAGGAATAAAACATCACCATCCCAGTTCAGCGTTTCCAGGTAACCTCTGATTAAGTATGGTTGAGTTTAGGCTGCGATAAAAGTGATTAGATTTTTCACGAAGTGAGGCGTAATAGTTATTCTATTGCAACGAACTTTGGGGAAAATCTGTACGCTTTTAGCCAGCGTAAAGTAATCACGACATGATCAGAGGTTCCCTGGCAGGCTTGATCAGTCATTTACTATTAGGGAAACAAATACCTATGTATGCCGTTATATTCAAATCGGAAATCAATGAGCTAGA
>CBDULX010000090.1:0-11920 GCA_965368175.1 uncultured Gammaproteobacteria bacterium
GCGCCTGCTGTTATTTTTTTGTCTTGATTCATCTTTGTTGCCTCGGTGTTGCTTTCGTTGCCTGACAAGGGTTTAGTCAACTACATCAACATTGCTATCTCATCAGTTTTACGCCGGATGGATGGTTAGAGCCATGCACCTGCACGTGACAATTCATACAGCCTCCGAGTAATAAAAATCTGGAAGCTGTTCCGCCTGGCAAACCACCGGGAGTGGATGCAACGCTTGGATGACCAGCTTGTGAATGGCATTGTTGGCACAGGAATGGTGCGCGCTTCTTTAATAATGACGAATGGATGGAGCCGTGCGGGCTGTGGCACAGGCTGCAGTCTTCAGATACAGGTGCGTGTTCCCAGAGGAATGGGCCGCGTTTTTCTGCATGACAGGTGTAACAGGTTTGGTTCAGTGTTGTTTTAACCAGTACACCGCCAGAGGATGAACCGTGTGGTGCATGACATTCGCTGCAGGCCATCTCACCAAAGCGTATCGGGTGCTGGGATGCCTTGTAAAATTCCGTGCGAACTTTCTTGTGGCAGCTGAAGCATACTTCGGGTTGTGTTTTTTTCTTCAGTACCGGATCTTCGGCAGCGTGAATAGTGTGACAACTGGCACAGGCGATATTTCCGCCGCCGTGAGCACTGCCCAGCCAGTCGATATGCTGGCTGTCCTGATGGCAGCTGAGGCAGGATGCATTCTGTTTTTCCACCGGTTCGTCAGATTTGATGCCAAAATTGAGAATGGGTGGCCGCTTTTGCCCAGGCCTTACCTTGCCTACGTGCCCCCCCTGATCCAGCACTTCCTGCATGGCTTCGGCGCCGGCAACACCTGGGCCATGGCAGGCTTCGCACTGCAGCCCGGCGAAGGGTGAGCGCTTGTCGCCTTTCTGGCCATGTTTGGTTTTGAAGATGTCAAAGACCGGGTCGGCCTCATCTTCATCATGACACTTGATACAGGTGTCGGCGCCTTTCTCGGTGAATTTACCTGCATGTTGGCTGGGTACCGTATTGGCAGAAGTATTTTGATCTGCAGCAACTGCAAGCTCGAAGTTAAAACTCATCAAAAAAAGAAGTATGGCGGTCTTTAAGTATTTATTATTCATTTTATGAGCCACTGTTACGGGTTGCGCGAAAATAGTTATTGTTTTTTTTAGTGCGGTTATCTGCGAGTCTGAGAGCCAGTTTTCAGTTCCCAGGATGGCTGGCTGATGGAGATTTGAAAACGATTCCCATTGCAATACACTCTTGAACCGATTCATCACTGTTCCTCTGGTATGCTGGATGCGCCTGCAAAGGATGCATTTCTCATCGCATGTTGTTTTTTATCATTATTATTATTTATCTAGGTATAAATATTATTAGGTGTAGTTTATAATCAAATGCATTAGCTTTTAAACTGTTTTTTTTGATTTTTTATGTATTTATTGATTTTTATGTTTTAAATTGATGATTATCAATGTTTAATATTGGTATATTAGTCTTTTCGTGATTTGTTTAAATAACAGTAGTGTCCTGGTTTTGCGGTGCAGGTGTTAGTTTATATAAGAATTTAGAACTAAATATTAGAGGATTAGAATATGGCTCTGAATAAAAACAAATTACTGGGTGCGCTCAGTCTGAGTGCAATTTTGGGTGTGTCTTGCATATCGAGCGTTCTTGCAGCGGATGTTCAGGATCTGGTTAAAGACTGTGCAGACTGTCACGGTAAGGACGGCGCCAGCACTGATCCTAATGTGCCTATTATTGGCGGCTTTTCAGCCCCCTATACCACCGACAGTATGATTGCCTATAAGGGAGAAGAGAGACCCTGCCCCGAATCCGAATACCTGAGCGGTGACAAAAAAGGCAAGAAGATTACCATGTGTGACATTGCCAAGGAGTTTGACGAAGACGAAATGAAAAAAATTGGCGAATATTTTGCCGCTAAGCCATTCGTTCGTGCCACCAACCAGAAATTTGATCCTGCCCTGGCGGAAAAGGGCAAGGCTGTACAAGATGACCTTTGTGTTAAATGCCACGACAAGGGCGGCAGTCTGGCCAGTGATGACAGTGGTATTCTGGCCGGCCAGTGGATGCCTTACATGAGGCAGGCCTTCAAGGAATACAGTTCCGGTGATCGCCCCATGACCAAAAAAATGGAAAAGAAATATAAAAAGCTGAAGGATGGCGATATCGAAGCGCTCATCCACTACTTTGCCAGTTTCAAATAAAGTGTATTAATAAAAAATTTTGGCTAGCGAAATTATATTTAATGCTATTTCGAAGTAATAAATCAGTACTCAATGAATGACCACCGAGCATTGGATGTATGTTCAAAATTAGGGGTATAACATGTACGTTAAAAAACCTTTGATGCGTTTCTTGCTCGGGCTTGTTTACCTGACTACGGCTCAGCTGATCTGGCAACCATTAGCCACGGCTGCAACAAACCCGCAAAGCCATGGCATGGACGACGCAAGCTGTATGGAGTGTCACGATGGTACAAAAAAAATCACCGTTGAAAATCCCAATGCCGATGAAGATGATGAAGACAAAACACGGCCACTGTTAGGCATCCTTAAAAACCAGTACATCAAAGGCGTGCACGGTGATATGGCCTGTCTCGACTGTCACAAAGAAATTACCGACAGCCAGGTATCACACGCAAAAAACAGCACAGCAAAACCCGATTGCATAAGCTGTCATGAGTCCCTGTGGGAAACCGCCAAAGAACAGAAGCTGACAAAGGAAAAAGCACTGCTGGGAATCATCGTGGAAAATATCGAGGCCTATAAGGAGTCTTTTCATGCCAAACCGGCCTCCACCAAATCAGGGTTCAAGGCTTCCTGCGATGACTGCCATGACACACATTTTTTTAACGTGCCTGCACAGGGATCTACAAAACGCACCGACTGGCATCTGACCGTGCCACAGCTTTGTGGTGAGAGCTGCCATGAAGATGCCCTGAAAGAATATACTGCATCGGTACACGGTGTGGAAATCACCGAGAAACACAATCCCAAAGCAGCGGTCTGCGTAGACTGTCATACTTCCCATGCCATCAGCAAAACTACACGAGATCCGTTTAAATTACTGGTCACCAAACAATGCGGCGGGTGTCATGAAGAACAGTTCGCCAGTTATCGAGGCACCTATCATGGCCAGATCAACACCCTGGGTTATGCCTACACCGCAAAATGTTTCGACTGTCATGGCAGCCATGAAATATTCGGGGTTGATAATGAAGAGTCCACCATTCATCCGGATAATCGACTGGAAACCTGCCAGGAATGTCACGATGGCAAAAAGGTAACTAAAGCGACTGTGTCATTTCTGACCTTCGGCCCGCACGCCAATAGCCATGATTTCGAGAATTATCCGCAGATGTGGATAGCCGCCAAATTTATGCACGGCCTTTTATTGTTCGTGTTTAGCTATTTCTGGGCGCATTCTTTGCTGTGGTGGTATCGCGAATATCAGGATCGTAAGGCACGTAAGGAACAGCAACATATCCTTACAGATGAATTACTGGCGGTAGAAAATAAACAGGTACGTCGTTTTGGACTGATCTGGCGCATTGGGCACCTGTTTTTTGCCATCAGTGTCATGCTGCTGATCCTGACCGGTACGGCGGTGATTTACTCCTATACTGCCTGGGCGCCTGTGGTCATAGATCTGCTCGGTGGTCCGCAAATGGCGGGGCTTATTCATCGTATCAGTGCGGCCATTATGCTGGGTATTTTCTTCCTGCACCTGGTCGGTGTGTCTATCAATATCTACCGCAAGCGGAAATCCTTCCGCTGGTTTGGTCCGGATTCTCTGGTGCCCAACTGGAAAGATTTTAAAGATGCCTGGGGTATGTTCAGGTGGTTTGTCGGAAAGGGTGAGCGCCCGGTGTTCGACCGCTGGACCTACTGGGAAAAATTTGACTACTGGGCTGTGTTCTGGGGTATGGGTGTAATCGGAGGCAGTGGCATGATGCTGGCCTTCCCGGAAATTACCGCTTCTATCTTTCCTGGCTGGGTATTCAATGTGGTAATGCTGGTACATGGTGAAGAAGCATTTCTTGCCGCCGTGTTCCTGTTCACGGTGCATTTCTTTAATAACCACTTCCGTCCCGAAAAACAGCCGCCACCGGATGTGGTCATGTTTACCGGAAGCCAGTCAGTTGAAGAATTCAGGCGTGACCACCGCTTGCAGTATGATCGTCTGGTGGAAACCGGTGAACTTGAGAAGTATCTGGTGGATGCGCCATCCAGGCCCATGACCATCGGTTCCACCATTCTCGGTCTTGTGCTGATCTCTATCGGCCTGGCACTGTTGATAATTGTGGCGGACGGTTTCCTGGGGGGCTATTCGTCTTAATGCGGGTAAGCCGGTTTATTAATCAAACGGGGTGTACAGGGGTGGCTTCCCTGTATGCCCATTAATTGCGGCTTATTATCCTGTCTCAGGATTCCAGGCAGTTTCTAAGGTCATTCTTACTGGAGTCAAAATCAACAATACTGTTTATGAGTGTCTCATATGCGGGGGGCTTATGTTGCAAATGGCAATAATAGAAACCCTGTTTGTCATTAGCTAATTTAGTAGGTTCAAATACATATTGTTTCCAGCTCTTTGCATAGAGTGATTCATAAACACCCGATGTTTTCCAGAAGTCAGGAATAACCACATTAAGAGCTAACTGTTTGGTTAGTTCTGGCGGAGCGTACTCACTTTCGGCAATTTCCCACTGGGTGCGCATTTCTTCTTCGGTAAATACAAGTAGACGGTAATAGTCATGTTTATTTTTTCCGAACATTAAGATGCCATAAGGGTCTGTAGTCAGGTAGTATTCGCAGATATTGTATTTGTCGAATAATTCAAAAACGTAGAATTTGAATGCATTATCACTGAGAAAATCAGGTATTTCTGCGCCTGAGCTAAAAAAAAGTCGGTTAATTTCAGTAAAATATGCGTGTTGTTGTTTGTGTATAATCGAGTTTATTTTTTCACTCAGCTGATCGTCGTTCTTGTTCAGGTAGGCGTTTATTATGCCATCATTCAGTGCATTGATCGCATCACTGGTATCGAATATGCCCGTCAGTAATATCTTTTTCGTTCCAGGCTGGTTTATTTTTTCACAAAGTTCTAATCCATTCATCGATGGCATACGATAGTCAATAACGGCGACTGAAGTTTCCTGGAAGCGATGTTCATTGACTACCTGTTCAAATATACAGGAAAAATCCCACGGTACGAGTTGTGTAGATAATAATCCAATTTGTTCTGTGGGTTTGCCACGACATATATCATATATGTTGGGGTGATATTGTGTATTGATGGCTTTTAAGGCTGAATTTGCATCTGAATAACACTGAAACAAAGTGTCTTTATCTAATTGACGACTGAGACTGTTTAAGAAGCCTGCATCATCATCAACAAGTACTACTTTAGTTGGGTGGTAGTATGGGTGAATGTTTGTCATTGCGCATCAATCCTTGGGAAAGACAATATAAATTCAGTAAACATACCTTCGGTTGAGCTTGCTTCAATAGAGCCGCCAAAGCTGTTCATGACACGGTCGCAAAAACCCAGCCCAAGGCCATTGCCAACCCCATCAGGTTTGCTGCTAAAAAAATCGTTAAAGATATATTGCAGTTCATTCTCTGGAATGCCTGAACCAGTGTCTTTAAAGTGTATCAAATTAACATTATCATGGTGTTCTAGCCAGATTTCAATATTACCTTTCATGGCCTTGGCAATAAAATATAACGAGTTATTTAACAGATTATAAATAGCATTTATAAGCATGGTGTCGGATCCGAGAAATTTAAAATCCAGGCGAGTATTGTACATTACTCGATTTTTTTCATCTTTTTGAAATGGATAGTCTGTAAGCGCTTTGTTAATACAGTAGTTAGCGGAGCATATTTTAAAATCTGTGGTGTCAATTTCTTTGGCGCTTAAATTGGCCAGTAACATATTAATAATAATATTAGCATGATGGGCAGCCTTGATTATATCGTCAAGTAGTTGAGGAGAGGGATGAGATTTGGCGCTTTTCGCATCCATTCGGATGGTTGCCAGGGGTGTGCGCAATTCATGGGCAATATTAGTTGTCAGGGTTTTCAATAGATTGACTTTTTCTTCATGTTCTTTTGTGAATATCTGGTGAAAGCTGGTCATTAACTCCTTTTTTAATAGTGCATATAGAAAAATGCTCAGGCTAATGGTAATAAAAGATATTCCAGGTGGATAAAACTCGAAACCATAATTACATAAGTAATCTACAGCGGCAAATATATAAATTAATATACTCAGCAGGCAGTAACGTAATTGTGATTTAAAAAGTCCGCTGGATACATACTGTTTTTTATAAACAAGGTATAAACCTCGTGAGGTAACTATCGCGGTTTGCAGGACATGGAGGGGGTGTAAAATACCCGCTTTCGGATAGAAACCAAAATAGTATTCATAATGGCCTGATATTAATAAATCAGTTGTTAGTAATATAATAGCCAGCAGGCACGCTATAGCATAGGAAAGGTAAACATAGCGAATTTCATCATGGCTATGGGATATTTCTATAAGGAAGTGGTAAATACTGGTCGGTAGAAAAATGATAAGTAAATAACCGATCTTGATCAGTATGTCTGCCAGCGCAGGATCACTGACCTGGAAAAGAATGGCCCAGGTGAATTGCCATGCAAATGTAGTGATGCAGAGGATAATGAAGGCAATATGTGAACGATGCCTGCTGAACTTGAAGTTAACTATAAGTCCGGCAATTAGAAAGTATAAGGCAACCGCTGCAGGTAGTGTTGAGTAAAGCATTAACTCTATTTATATGTTAAAGATCGCGATGTGATTCCAACACCTCGCAATCAGATAATTCAAATGGTTTTTTACAAAAACGTTACGTTAAACGATATCATCATCGGCATAGTATCTTAACTTATCAGGAAGATCTCCAGGAAATTTTACTAATTCCTTGCTTTCCTGTTCGATAAGGACAATTTTTTGTCCACCCTTTGAAAGCTGTTTGTTTGAATCGGAGTCGTAAAACATGAAAACTATTTCAAAAAGTGCAGATTTTGTTGCCAGAGAGTCCTCCAGTTCAAACATATTGGGGCAAATATACTCGCAAAACCATTTATCACGACATAAGCCCTGCCAGTCAAAATAACGGGCAAAATAGATATTTCCATAGGCATTAGAGTCTTTGAGACAGGGCGTTATTTTAAATTGCCAGATATTTAGTAAACTGTTGGTAACTTCAGACAGGCAAAGAATATGGGACATGTTTATGCTCCTGTTCCTGTTAGTCTACAACATGAGTGTATCTTGAACCGCTAATAAGCTGTATATCATAAATCATTTATATAGGGCCTGGGCATATTGTAATCTGATTATCAGTCTGACTGGCTTGTTTTTCATGGGTAGCTATCCAGGTATCCTCTGATAAAGACCTGATAGTTTTATACTGGCTAAAAGCGTCCAGATTGCCCCCTATTTCGTTGTAATAGAATGACTGTTTCGCCTCATTTCATAAAAAATCTAAACACTCATCGCTGCCTGCGACAACCAGGCTCAATCAAAGGTCCCTAATTTATATGCTAAATGCTGTTTAATACCTGGCCATTCATTTTTAATAATGCTGTAAAGTACGGAGTCTCTTACGCGGCCATCAGGCATAAGCATATGGTTTCGCAGTATGCCTTCTTCTTTGGCGCCCAGACGTAATATTGCCTGTCGAGAGCTGCTATTAAGGTAATCTGTCAATAATTCAACCCGGTTCAGTTCTAAAACCTCAAAAGCATGGGATAGCATCAATAACTTTGCCTCTGTGTTGATCCGGGTTTTCTGCCAGCTTTTACCCAGGAATGTAAAACCAATTTCAATCCGTTTATTGGCCAGGTTGGCTTTCATGAATCTGGTGGAGCCGGCAATCTGGTTTGAATGTTTATCAATTGTGGCGAATGCCAGTCCATCACCAGAATCCTGGGCCTGTTTTGCATTAGCTAAAAATTCATCAATTTTGTTCGTATGGGGCACCAGGGTAAAGTACAGTTTCCATAATTCGCCATCTGTGATGGCATCACACAGACCTTTTTTATGTTCGTTTGACAGGGGTTCCAGTCGGACAAATTGTCCTTCTAATGTTATGGCCTCGATTTTCATGACTGTCCTTTAGTCAGGTATTTTATTTTTGGAATATAGTTTTAGAGTTAAGAGAAATTCAGAATGTTTGTCTGACTGTAAATTAACAGGTTTTTAACTATAGTGTTTCTGAAAAAGTGTGCTGAATGCCGCACTAGCTGAAAACACATCGTTATTCGCAAATACATCACTGATTACAGCTAACATATCGGCACCAGCTTCCAGCAACTGGTTTGCATTGTTTAATGTTATACCGCCAATGGCGCATATAGGTGTCTGTATCTGGTTACGTGCCTGAGTTAATAGTTCCAGGCTTGCCCGTGGTGCATCCGGTTTAGTGGGTGATGGGAAAAAACTTCCGAAGGCGATGTAATCGGCACCTTGCTGTTCTGCAACTTGTGCCAGGGCTAGTTGATTGTAACAGGATACTCCTATGATCTTATGGTTGCCGAACTGTTGGCGGATGTCATAAATCGTACCATCATCTCGGCCGATGTGCAGGCCATCGGCATTAGTCGCCAGGGCCAGTTCTATGTCGTCGTTGATGATGCACAGGGACTGATACTGGTCACACAGATGTTTGACTTCACTGGCCTGTTGCAGACGTTTGCTGTGGTCGCGGGTTTTGTCCCGGTACTGGATGATGCGTGCGCCGCCTTTTAGTGCCAGTTCGATGGTTTCTGCAAATCTGGACTCTGGAATCAGTCTGGTATCGGTGATGGCGTACAGCCCGCTCAGGGATTTCATGTTAATTTATTCTCCAGGCGCTGTGGAATCCATTGGCCCTGCCCCAGAGCTTGCGCATCATTTAATGTCTGATAGGTGTAATCCAGCGCCTGCTTAACCGCTGTTCTTGTATCGAATCCATTTGCCATGAGTGCCGCGATACTGGCTGCCAGGGTGCAGCCTGATCCGTGGTATTCATGTGGCAGGCGTGGGTAACTCCATTGCTGCTGAGTGCCTGACATTAATAATATATGGTTTACATCGCTGGTGTCAGCATGGCTGCCGGTGAGCAGGCAGGCTTTCGCACCTAGCAGGGGCAGAGCCTGAAACAGATCGCTGGCAGAATGGGTGAGGCGTCTGGCTTCTGGAAGGTTAGGCGTGATTATCCGGCATCGGGGAATGATAGCGGTTTTGATTGTATCTACCAGGCTATCATTGGCAAGATCGCTACCACCTCCCGCGGCCAGGATCGGGTCAAGTACCACTGGAATTTCGGGGTGTTGATGTAGTATGTCGGCGATGACCGTTGCTACTTCATAGCTGCCAATCAGGCCAATTTTGATCACCTTTATCGACATGTCGTTTAAAACGGTATTGGCCTGTTTGTGGACCAGCTCAGGATCAACCGTGCTGAGTTCATAAACGTTTTTTGTGTCCTGCACAGTGAGGCAGGTGATAATGCTGGCGGCATGAGCACCCATGGCATTAATGGCTTCGATGTCGGCCTGAATGCCGGCGCCGCCAGAGGGGTCCAGTCCGGAAAAACACAGTACAACAGGTTTCATTTAAGGGTGCCGGCCTGTTTAGCCAGGAGCCAGGTTTTGGCGGATAACTCGAAGGAGCAGGTCCATTTGTAGGCCAGGTTTATGGTTTCAGCACAGGCGTAAACGCCATGCCCTCTCACCACAGCCACCGGGTATTCAGCCAGAGCACTGGAAACGGCCTCAGCCGCCTGTTCCAGGTAACGATCATAGGGGATAGTAATAACGGGTACTTTGCTGAAATAGAACTGACCTTCGAAATCCACCGGGTGGAAATCTTCACCGTTGAGTGTACAGGCCACGCTATAGGCCCCATGGCTGTGCAAGATGCCCTGGGCTTTGGGCTGTTTTAGATAGACCTGACGGTGCAGTTCTGCATCCAGTGAGGCTTTTTCGCCCAGTTGGCCGTCGAGACTACAGTGCACCAGATGGCTGGCTTCCAGCAGGTCGGCACAGGAACCTGTGGGGGTCACCCAGAAGTGTTGATTATCACGGATCGAGGCATTGCCGCTATGTGAATCGTTGTAGCCGTAGTACCTTAACCAGTGGTAATGGCGAACCAGTTCATGTTTTATATCCATGGCGGAAGTCTACTCTTACCGGCAATGGTGTTCCAGCCCTGAACAAAGTGAATTAGCTGATGTGACGGCAGGCTTCTGAGAGTTCGATAATGCGTTCTCGAACGTTCTGCAAATCCCTGGAGTGAGGATTAATCTGAATGAAACGCTTGTAATCTTTGAGTGCCGGTGTTGAACATTCCAGCTGGTCGTAGATGTGGGCTCGGGCATGAATGGCATCGGCGGGATCAGAATCCAGCTTGACCATGTATTCGGCCATGTGCAGGGCTTTTTCCCAGTCTTCATTGAACATGTATAGATTGCGCAGATTGCGCAGTACACGAATAATAATATCTCGTTTGGTGCTGGTGGCCAGCAAACCATAGAAGTGGGCACTTTTCAGCTGGTCACCATAAAACACCTGTAGTCGATCTTCGAGATCGTCTTCGCTGAGTGAAATACCGCCGAAATAGGGATCCAGTACGATGGCGCCATCATTGATTTCCAGTTTTACCAGAAAATGGCCGGGAAATGAGACTCCGGTTAAAGGCAGGCCCAGTCGTTGGCCGAGTTCGATGTAGAGTATCGACAGACTGATGGGTATTCCCCGTTTGGAATCAATAACATCGTTGAGGAAGCTGTTTTTGGGGTCGTAGTAATGGTCGGAGTTGCCTTCGAAACCCTTTTCAACAAACAGCACCTGGTTTAACTGTTTGAGAATGTCGCTGGCACCGGGTTCATCGGGTAATCGATGACGAATTTCATCCGCCAGGGCATGGATCTGGCCCATGTAAGTGTCTATGTTGAGTTCAGGATATTCCAGTCGCGCGATCATCAGCGCAGCCTCGGCCAGGTTGATTTCATTATCCGGCTGATTCAGGAATTGCTCAAATTCTGATTTTACACTGTCCATCATGGTGTAGGCGACCCTCTAAACATACAACAAGTCTGGTTCAGGGATGATGATTTTTCAAGTTTATGAGCGACATTAGTTGGTGTTTTTATATATAAATTATCTTTGACGCAAATAAGTGGTGAAAACAGCCTAAAATGGACATCGGGCCACACGGCTTGTTAATACTCCCTGAGGGCTAAGGTTTAAAAGTCGATAACCCGGTGGTTTATTGTCGGTAGCAAAGTTATCAGAATGAGGTTTGAACTGAATACAGGTGGAAGGGCAGCCCAGCAATAGGAAATGTTCCCATTGGAACTCAAATTTCTGATGAATATGGCCAAATATAATAGCCTTCAGTTGTGGGTAAGCAATCAGCTGGTTCAGTAATTGATCACCGTTGTTAATGCAAATATTGTCCAGCCATTGGCATTGAATGCTGGACGGAGGGTGGTGGGTGAATAACAGGGCCGGTTTTGTATTTTCTCTGAGTTGTCGATTTAGCTGTTCCAGGGTCTGATCCTTGATCTGTCCATGCACCTGCTTATCAATATGGCTGTCGGCAAACAGCAATTGCCAGTGTTCCAGTTGAATCTGTTCTGGCATGGCAATCTGGTCGTCCAGTAAATAATGTTCAATGATGTGAGCATCATCATGGTTGCCAGGAGTGACATACACCGGGCAATCAAATTGTTGCAGACTGGTTTTGAGGTGTCGGGCAGAAGCTTCGCCGCCTTCGTGGGTGAGGTCACCGGTGACCACGACATAATCGATTTTTGGAATGTTGGTCAACGCATGCCTGATAACATGATCCAGGGACTGATTGGGGCGAGTGCCATAAAAGTTTCTGACATCCTTATCATGAAT
>CBDULX010000091.1:0-11897 GCA_965368175.1 uncultured Gammaproteobacteria bacterium
CCGGGTGCTGTAGCGATAGCGGCTATGGTTTCATTGTTGGACATATTAATTTGCCACAGAGGCACGAAGTTCACAGAGATAAGGTATCATTTTAATACACTCAGTGTTCTCCGTGCCTCTGTGGCATACGAATTTAGCTGGCTTCAATCCGTTTGGTAATTACATACTGCTGTGCAATGGACAGGGTATTGTTCACTACCCAGTAGAGTACCAGTCCCGATGGGAAGAACAGGAAGAATATAGTAAACACGATCGGTAAAAACTGGAAAATTTTCTGCTGCATCGGATCCATGGGAGCGGGATTCAATTTCTGCTGAATAAACATAGAGCCACCCATTAACAAGGGCAGGATGAAATAGGGGTCCTGCTCCGACAGGTTGGTAATCCACAAAGCAAATGGCGCATTACGCATTTCAACCGATTCCAGCAGTACCCAGTAAAGAGCAATGAACACTGGAATCTGAACCACTATAGGCAAACAACCGCCCAGCGGATTGATCTTCTCTTCCTTGTACATTTGCATCATAGCCTGAGACATGCGCTGGCGGTCTTCTCCATAACGCTCTTTCAGGGCCTGTAAACGAGGCGCCACCTTGCGCATCTTTGCCATAGACCTGTAACTGGTTTCCGACAGTTTATAAAACAGTAATTTTACGGTAATAGTGAGGAATATAATGGCCCAGCCCCAGTTATTAAAAATGCCATGGAATTTTTCAAGCAGCCAGTACAGCGGTTTCGCCAGAATAGTAAGTATCCCGTAGTCCACCGTCAGTTCCAGACCAGGCGCGATCTTTTCCAGACGATTCGGCAGTTTAGGTCCTACAACCAGCTGGCTGTGAAACCGGGCTTCCTCACCCGCTGCTATGTTTACTGCTGGTGATCGCATACCCAAAATGTAGCGATTAGGGTTAGGATTGCGAGTGTAGGTGAAATTGCTTTCATGCTGATCAGGTATCCAGGCAGACAGGAAATAATGCTGGATCATGGCTATCCAGCCACCGTTCATATCTATTTTAAGATCCTTTTCCATGATGTCTGAGAAATCTACTTTTTCATATTTGATTTCTTCGTTATAAATTACACCGCCGGTGTAGGTGTATATAAAATTTGATTCATTGCTTGTGTCGGGTTCGCCACGATTAAGCTGGCGATACTGACTACCCGTCCAGCTCGAACTGGCTGATGAAATAAAATGCTCAACATCAATAACGTATGAATTGCGTTTAAAGGTGTATACCTTTTTAGCCTGTACGCCGTCCTGTTCCCAGTACAGGTTTACTTTGACTTCATCGCTACCTTCTGCCAGACGATACTCATCCTGTTCCACCCGGTAAATTGCATGATGTGTTGGTGCAGCTGAATCTGAAGACAGCAGGCCAGACTGTGCAATGTGAAAGCGACTTTCTTTGCTGGACAGTAGTTCGAAGTTCTGATCTCTGGCTTCGGAGCTCTCTGGATATTTACGTAATTTCAACTGCCGAATATCCCCGCCTTTCGAATCTATTTCAAGGTCAAAAACATCAGTCACCACGCTCACAAATCGTCGATCTGCTTTGACCTGAACGTTATTAACGGTCATTTCAGGAGCAACCGATGGGGTATCCAGTGCCTGTTCAGATTGTTGTACGGGTTCAGGCAATCCGATAGAACTGGAATCTTGAGCGCTAACAACTACCTGAGGAACTGGCTTTGGACCATAATCCTGTTGCCAGGCCTGCCAGAGCAAAAACAGTATAAAAAAGAAAGAGATATAAAGCAGGGTACGTTGATTATCCATCAGATTCTATCATTTAGGGTTATTGTTCTGTTCGGGAACCGGGTCATACCCGCCTTCGTGCCAGGGATGACATCTACCAATTCGTTTTATGGCCATCCAGCCACCGCGAAATATACCAAATCGTGAAATTGCTTCAACCGAATAAGTCGAACAGGTCGGCGTGTAACGGCAATGTGGCGGGAAAAATGGACTAATCGCCGTCTGGTAAACCCGTATTAATCCAATCAAGATTCTTCGCATTGCTTTATCAGTTTAATCCAGTGCTTATCCAGGGAATCAAATAGTACTCGATTATTTAGTGTTTTAGTCACCGGTTTGGCCATTACTACAAAATCTGCTGCAGGTAATCTTGACTGATTCAATCTGAAGCTTTCTCGTATAATTCGTTTGATACGATTTCTTTCTACTGCGAGTCTGGCGTTTTTCTTAGATATCGCCAGCCCCAGTCGGGGGGAGTGTTCACCATTCAGGCGAGCCAATATGATAAACAGACGATCACTCGATCGAATGGCCTGGTTAAATACTTGACTGAATTCCGCAGGCTTTAAAAGCCTGACGCGCCTGGAAAAGCGCGCCCGGATTGCATTCATATGCGGTTCTAAATCTCTTGGGAGAGCTGGAACTTATGCAGACAAACGTACCCGACCCTTGGCGCGACGGGTTTTTAGTACTTTACGGCCACCTACAGTACGACTACGAGCACGGAAACCATGGGTGCGTGCACGTTTGAGGTTGCTGGGTTGAAATGTTCTTTTCATTGCTCAGGACCTTACATCATTTTCATGAAAATTCGGGCCGTGAATTCTACTCCCTGAGCATTTAAGAGTCAAAATAAAACAACTAAAAGCAGTTACATAAATTTAATCGCCGATCATCCAATTTATATTTCGTCATACTGGAATGCAGTATAAAATGCTCGGTTCATTTTTTAATTCATCAGGGGATCCATTGTGGGAAATGCTCTGTGGGGCAAATGCCTGCAATTGCTGGAGGAAGAGCTGTCTGACCAGCAATTAAATACCTGGATTCGCCCTTTACAGGTGGTAGAAGATCCAGGTGTGCTGCGCCTGCTCGCCCCCAACAGTTTTGTACTGGACTGGGTTAAACAGCACTTCCTGGAACAGATTTCACGAATCATTGAACAGATTAGTGGTAGCCAGGCCATAAAATTGTCACTGGAAGTAGGTTCACAGAATAAATCAAGGCAAGAACCTGAGGTGAAAATCACCAGCCCTGGATTCTCCTTGCCTAATAATTACGAAACGCCCAGTGTACTGGAAAATATTGAACACAATCTGAATATGGGATATACCTTTGATAATTTTGTCGAAGGTAAATCCAATCAATTGGCAAGAGCTGCTTCTTATCAGGTCGCAGATAACCCTGGTGCCAATAATCCCCTGTTTCTGTATGGCGGTGTAGGCCTGGGTAAAACCCATCTCATGCATGCAGTCGGCAATCGTATGCGACAGAATAAGCCAGACGCCCGTATTGTTTACTTACACTCAGAACGGTTTGTCAGTCACATGATTAAAGCTCTTCAAAACAACATGATTGACGAATTTAAGGGCTTTTATCGTTCATTAGATGCACTTCTCATAGATGACATTCAGTTTTTTGCAGGTAAAGAACGTTCACAGGAAGAGTTTTTTCATACTTTCAATGCTCTGCTAGAAGGTGGCCGCCAAATCATCATGACCTGTGATCGATACCCCAAGGAAATAGAAGGACTGGAAGACCGCCTCAAATCACGTTTTGGCTGGGGTTTACCTGTGTGCATCGAACCACCGGAACTGGAAACACGAGTTGCAATCCTCAACAAAAAAGCTGAGGAATTCGGCATTGCTCTGCCAAACGAGGTTTCTTTTTTTATTGCGAAGCGGATTCGCTCCAATATTCGTGAACTGGAAGGAGCTCTACGCCGTATCATGGCCACAGCCAATTTCACAGGTAAACCCGTTACCCTGGAATTTGCCAAAGAAACCCTGCGTGATCTTATAGCTTCTCACGACAAACTGGTGACCATAGAAAATATCCAGAAAACCGTGGCAGAATATTACAAAATACGCAGTTCGGATTTACTCTCTAATCGTCGAAGCCGCTCTATTACTCGTCCACGACAACTGGCCATGGCCCTGTCAAAAGAGCTCACCAATCATAGCCTGCCAGAAATCGGCAATGCTTTTGGTGGACGAGACCATACAACCGTATTACACGGCTGTCGTAAAATAATCGAATTAAGAGAGTCAGATTCAAGAATTAATGAAGATTACACAAACCTGTTACGTATATTGAGTAACTAGTGGATAAGGTGTGGATAAGCAGTTTAAAGAACAGTGGATAAAAATGAGCTTTCAAGTTATCCACATACTGTCTACATTTTTTAAGGTGCAAACACACTTGATGCTAGAACAGAAATAATTTGCTAAGCTTCTGAAAAATTTAATTAAACTTAAGTTATCCACAAATTACTGGCGGCTTAATAACTATAACTAAGTATATATATAAATAAAATATAATTAGGAAAGGCAATGAAATTCAAAATACTGAGGGAAGATCTACTCACACCCCTTCAACAAGTGATTGGAGCTGTTGAAAAAAGACAAACTCTACCCGCTTTATCCAATGTACTGGTAAAAGCAAGCGATAATCTTTTATCACTGACCGCCACAGACCTGGAAATTGAACATGTTTCCAGCATAAACCTGGTGGTGGATGAACCGGGTGAAATCACCATTCCAGCCAAGAAATTACTGGATATCTGTAAATCTTTACCTAATGAAGCCGAAATCAGTGTAAATGTCGATGTGGACAAGGTTATGGTTAAATCTGGTCGCAGTCGCTTCACATTATCCACATTACCGGCTTCGGATTTTCCTTCTCTGGATGAAATTAGCAGTGTTTATGAATTTTCCATACCCCAGAATGTACTGAAAAACCTGATCGATAAAACAGCCTTTGCAATGGCACAGCAAGACGTACGATATTATTTAAATGGACTCATGTTTGAAGTTTCTGAGAACACTATCCGCAGTGTTGCTACAGATGGTCACAGACTTGCTTATTCAGACAGTGCTCTGGAAGTTAATATATCTGATTCCAGGCAGGTTATTATCCCTAGAAAGGGTGTCAGCGAGTTACAGAGACTGCTCTCTGATTCTGATGATCCGGTAAAAGTAATTCTGGGCAACAATCACATACAGTGTGAATTACCGAATCAACGATTCACATCCAAACTTATCGACGGTCGTTTTCCTGACTATAAACGCGTTATGCCTGCTGAAGAGGGTAACTCTCTAGTCGTTAACCGCGATGCGTTGAGACAGGCACTGATACGCGCTTCAATACTATCTAACGAAAAATACCGAGGTATACGCGTTATCCTGTCTCAAAACCTGCTTAAACTTCAGGCTCAGAATCCTGACCAGGAAGAAGCGGATGTCGAACTGGAAATTGACTATCAGGGTGATGAGATGGAAGTAGGGATTAACGTTAATTACATGTTAGATGTTCTAAATACAAATAACTACGAACAAGCTAAATTAATGATTAAGGATGCTAATAGCAGTTGTTTGATTATATTTCCCGATGATGACAACAGTCGCTATGTCATCATGCCAATGCGCCTCTAGCACCCTGCATGGGTCTAATTAGACATGAAGTCTACAATTTCCGTAATTTGCACCAGGTTCAGATCGACCCTGGTGCAGGTCTGAATTTAATAACCGGACCTAATACTTCTGGTAAAACATCCTTACTCGAAAGCATTTTTTATCTAAGCTATGGCCGTTCATTCAGAAGTGGCCAATTCAGGGATTTAATCGAATACCATCAGGATTATTTCAGGCTCATTTCCAGAATATCTACTGATGACTCGATTTCATATCTGGGCATAGAAAAATCACCAAATCACCAGTTAATCAGACTTAATAAAGAACCCGTTATTCGCCTGACGGATCTATCACTATTACTCCCCGTAATTGCTATCCATCCAGACAGCCATCAGTTGATCACCGCAGGTCCTGATAATCGGCGTCAATATATGGACTGGGGAGTGTTCCACGTGGAACATCTGTTCCTGCAAAACTGGAAAACCTACAAAACAGCATTATCACAGAGGAATGCAGCGTTACGGACACAGCAACCCGATAAACTCTGTCAGTTGTGGAATGCCGCCCTGATTGTGTCAGCTCAGTCTATTGATCATGCCCGTGTTCGCTATGTTGAAAGGCTAACTCAGCAGATTAAACACTATGCCGGGTTCCTCTTTCCTGAATCCACAGTTGATATTGTTTATAAAAAGGGGTGGAGTCAGGACTATGGTTTTGAGGAAACTCTTGTAACTCAACTCGATAAAGACAGGCAAAAAGGTTTTACTCAAAATGGACCCCATCGTGCAGATCTTAAAATCACCATAGATGGAAAATCTGCACAGACATCTATATCCAGAGGACAGCAAAAAAAACTGGTCGCTTTGTTAAAGTTATCACAGCTGAGTCTCTTCCTGGAAGATTCAAACAGGACCTGTATTTTACTCTATGATGATTTGCCTGCAGAACTGGATAATCAAAATCAATCTATTCTGATGGAGTTGTTATCCGGCATGAATATACAGGCGTTTATTACTGCCATAGATGCAAATTCACTGGAAGTGAATAACTGGTCATCGGTTGAAATGTTCCACGTGGAACAAGGTAAAATTATCACCTAAAGACGTGAAATAGAGGCTTCATTTTAGCCCATGCCGAGGCAATCTCAGGTATAATAATTCGTTCTTTATCAGGGGATTTATATGAGCGAAGCCGCCACCTACAATTCATCGAATATCAAGGTTTTAAAAGGACTTGATGCCGTTAGAAAGCGTCCCGGAATGTACATCGGTGATACCGATGACGGTACGGGATTACACCACATGGTATTTGAGGTGGTTGATAATTCTATCGATGAAGCACTGGCGGGTCACTGCACAGAGATTACAGTCAAAATACATACTGATAACTCCATTACTGTGTCTGACAATGGCCGTGGTATTCCGGTGGATATTCACCCGGAGGAAGGGGTGTCCGCAGCTCAGGTGATTATGACAGTGCTGCATGCCGGTGGTAAGTTTGATGATAATTCATACAAAGTTTCCGGTGGCTTACATGGAGTGGGTGTTTCTGTGGTGAATGCGCTATCAGAAAAGCTGATATTAACCATTCACCGTGATGGAAAGATTCATCAGCAGGAGTATCACCTGGGTGAACCATTGACCGATATGCAGGTAATCGGTGAAACAGAAAAAACCGGTTCTGAAGTGAAGTTCTGGGCCAGCCCAGGTACCTTTACCAATATTGAATATCATTACGACATACTGGCTAAACGCCTGAGAGAATTGTCTTTCCTTAACTCCGGTGTTCGCATCGTCCTAAAAGATAATCGTAGCGATAAAGAAGATGTTTTTGAATACGAAGGTGGTATTCGATCTTTTGTAGCGCATCTAAATAAAAATAAAACACCTCTGCATGAGCATGTACTTTACTTTGATATGCAAAAAGAAGGTGTAGGGGTTGAAGTGGCTATGCAATGGAATGATTCCTACCAGGAAAATATATTCTGTTTTACCAATAATATTCCACAACGGGATGGTGGCAGCCATCTGGCCGGTTTTCGTTCAGCCCTGACTCGAAGCCTGAATCAGTACATGGAAAAGGAAGGGGTTGCTAAGAAATCCAAAGTTAATACTACCGGTGATGATGCTCGTGAAGGATTGATGGCGGTTCTGTCGGTTAAAGTACCTGATCCCAAGTTTTCTTCCCAGACTAAAGATAAACTGGTGTCCTCGGAAGTGAAGGCGATTGTGGAATCCGCTATGACGGAAAAACTTCAGGAATACCTTCTTGAAAATCCATCGGATGCCAGGGCCATTACCAGTAAAATTATTGAAGCAGCGCGTGCCAGAGAAGCAGCACGTAAAGCTCGAGAAATGACTCGTCGCAAAGGCGCATTAGATATTGCAGGTCTGCCAGGTAAATTGGCAGATTGCCAGGAAAAAGACCCGGCTCAATCTGAACTGTACCTGGTGGAGGGTGATTCAGCAGGAGGTTCTGCTAAACAGGGACGAGATCGCAGAACCCAGGCCATATTGCCACTAAAGGGTAAAATTCTGAATGTGGAAAAAGCCCGCTTTGACAAAATGCTGTCCTCTGCAGAAGTGGGCACTCTGATCACCGCTCTGGGTTGTGGTATTGGCAAGGATGACTATAACCCTGACAAGATGCGTTATCACCGCCTTATCATCATGACCGATGCAGACGTGGATGGCTCACATATTCGCACCCTGTTACTGACCTTCTTCTACCGTCAAATGCCGGAATTAATTGAACGAGGATATATTTACATTGCCCAGCCACCTTTATACAAGGTGAAAAAAGGTAAGCAGGAACGCTATGTAAAGGATGATGATGAGTTAAATGCATACTTACTGCAACTAGCTCTAGGTAATGCCAAACTTCATGTAGATGAGGACACACCGGCTATATCTGAAACGGCACTTGAAGATCTGGCTCGAAATTATATGAGTGTGAAAAACGTTACTAAGCGCCTGGCTCGATATTATGACGATACTATTTTAAAGTGCTTACCCAACATTGTGGCTATCCAGCTCGATATGCTAAAAGACGAAACAGCTGCTTTAGAATGGGGTAAACCTCTTATGGCCGCTCTGGAAGAGATCAGCACCTCAGGAGTTAAGTATCAGGTTTCTGTGGCCGGGCCGGATGAAGATAAATTGTATGTAATAAAAGTAGTGAAGCTGGTGCATGGGCTTGAGCATGAGTTTATTTTTGATTATGAGTTTTTTAATTCTCCAGAATATCAATTAATCGCAGAGCTGAGTGGAAAATTACATGGCCTGTTTAGTGACAGAGCTTATATCCAGCGTGGTGAAAAAACACAGGTGGTTAGCCAATTCTCTGAAGTCATTGAATGGTTATTCGAGGAAGCTAAAAAAGGCTTAACTATACAGCGATATAAAGGTCTGGGGGAAATGAACGCAGATCAGCTATGGGATACCACCATGAATCCAGAAACTCGTCGCATGCTGCAGGTAAGGGTTGAAGATGCCATTGCTGCGGATGAAGTATTCACCACCTTGATGGGTGATCAGGTGGAGCCTAGAAGAGAGTTCATTGAAAAGAATGCTCTGTCTGCAATGAATATAGATACCTGATATATACGGCGTTAGCAGGGAAGTTTTTCCCCGCTTCATCAGTTAGTGGATGAGTTATTGGAATCATTATTATAGTAATTAACGGTTGTTCTCGAAAGGACATGTCCATAAAAAAAGCGCCTTAAAGGCGCTTTTTTTGTTTTATAGTTCAGGGAGTCATGAGCTCATCAGAGGCTCATTATCTTTAATGTGAAGTGTAATCGTTAGACGATATCTTTTGCGCCATCTGATCCTGCTGGACCTGTTTCATGACCAGGACCAGAGCCTCCAGATAAGGTACTACACCATTTTTTTTCATAATTTTACGACCTATAGAACTATGGGCAAAATTTATGAAATCCTGGATGGCATCCATATTCTTACTCCTGGGGTTATAGGTCAGGAATAGAGGTCGATACAGACTGTATTTACCACGTCTTATACTCAGGTAATCAGGTTTTTTACCATCCAGTGTCAAAATTTTAAGATCGCGTAAACGGGCACTGCTGATGCCCGAGATACCTATGGAATTTTCATCTTCAAGAATGGCTTTTTCCAGCGGGCCACTGGATTTAAATTCCTTTGTTGTTGAAAATATTTTTTCCGGGTTTGCAAATATGAGTTTACGAATGGTATAACCCACACCGGATATTTTACCTGCACGGGTAAACAACCTGACAGGAGCATCTTTTCCACCCAGTTGTTTCCAGTTAGTGATTTTGCCGGAATATAAATCGTGGACCTGTTGAAGTGTTATATCCTGAACGGGGTTGTTTTTATTGACGATAACCACGAGTGCGTCCCAGGCTACAGGCTCAAAGGCTACAGATTCCTCAACTTCATTTCCCGGAAGTGAAAAGCGGCAGGCACCGCCTAGATCGGTAGTATTATCAACTACCTGACGAATACCTTTGGTAGCGCCACCGCCTTGCAGATTGATAGAAATCCCTTTTATCTCTTCAAATGCTTTTGCAAGATCGGTCATATAAGCTTTTTTACTGATACCACAACCAGACCAGTTAAGATTGTTGGTAGCCAGGCTGTTTAGAGGGATGGTTAATGGTAATATCGTTAAGATATAAAAGATAAATTGCCGCATACTATATAGCCCCGGTCGTAAGACAGGTAATTAAAAAAATGTGTCACGCTGATGATTCGTAAATTTGGCTAACGAATTTATAATTATTAGTTTTTTATCATTTTTTTTAATTATAGGATTAATAACACATATATCACTTTAAGTGAAGTAGCATTATAACTGACTGATTATTTTATATTAATTATGACTAATTTAGAATCTATTATTACGACACTTCCTCATTTTTCTAACCTAAAACCAGCAGAAATTGAATCGCATCTCGATACTCTGTTAGAAAAAAACAGGGTAGAAATTGAAAACCTGTGCAATCGTTATGATCAGGGTGAAAACATCAGTTGGCAGGAATGGTCCTGTTTACTTGAACAACTGGATAATGAACTTTCCAGACAGTGGTCGCCTGTAAGACACCTGAACTCAGTTATGAACAATGATGATCTTAGAAAAGCTCATGATGCCTGTATTCCAAAATTGAGTCGCTATGGAACTGAAATGGCCCAGCATCTGGGTTTATATAAACTATATCAGACGATTCGAAACAGTGATCAATTCAGCTCCTTGCAGCAGGCCGATAAAAAAGTCATAGAAAATGCATTATTGAGATTCAAATTAAACGGTATAACGCTGGATGAAGATGATAAAGAATTGTTCAAACAGCATAAGCAGAAACTGGCAGAATTAAAGACGAACTTTGAACATAATATACTGGATGCCACACAGGCATGGCAATTACATATTAAACGGGAATCTGACCTTGGCGGGCTACCTGAATATGTAAAGGCAATGGGTAAACAGAACGCCAAAGCAGAAAAAGAACCTGGCTGGATCTTTAGCCTTGATGCGCCTTCATACCTTTCTATTCTGATGTTCTCGAATAGCAGGGTCATTCGCAGGGAAATGTATGAAGCCTATGTAACAAGAGCTTCAGATCAGGGACCTGATGCCGGTAAATATGACAATTCAGAAAATATGCTGAGTTTGCTAGAGCATCGGAAAGAGATGGCCCGGTTACTTGGATTTGAAAATTACGCTGAATTATCAATCGCGGATAAGATGGCAGAAAACACAACCGAGGTGATTAAATTCCTGAATGACCTGGTCGAAAAATCAAAGCCACAGGCGGAAAAAGAATTTATAGAGTTAGAAAATTTCGCTCGTGATGAGTTGTCCATTGAAGATTTCTCTGCCTGGGACGTGGCATATGCTTCAGAAAAGCTCAAACAAAAAGCATATGGTATTAGCCAGGAAGAATTGAAGCCCTATTTTTCTGCGCCTAAAGTAATATCGGGTATGTTTGAAATAGTCCATCGACTTTATGGTATTAGCATCGAACAGCAGCTGAATGTAGATGTCTGGCATCAAGATGTGCAGTTTTATACCATTAAAGATCAGCTGGGTGATTTACGTGGTGGATTTTACCTTGACCTCTATGCCCGTAATAATAAACGTGGCGGTGCCTGGATGGATGAATGTCTGGGTCGAGTAATGAATGATCAGCTTAATCAGTTACCGGTAGCCTATTTAACCTGTAATTTAACGCCACCAGTAGGCGATGATCCAGCATTGTTGACTCATGATGAAGTGACCACATTGTTCCATGAATTTGGTCATGGTTTACATCATATGCTCACACAGATTAATCGATTGTTTGTGTCAGGTATTAGTGGGGTCGAGTGGGATGCCGTCGAATTACCCAGTCAGTTTATGGAAAACTGGTGCTGGGAAAAAGAAGGCCTGGATTGTATTGCCCGTCATTACCTGACTGGTGAGGCATTGCCTGACGAGTTGTTTAACAAAATGATTCGAGCTAAAAATTTCCAGTCAGCCATGACCAT
>CBDULX010000092.1:0-11681 GCA_965368175.1 uncultured Gammaproteobacteria bacterium
ATCATGCCTGAAATGGATGGCTTTGAACTGGCCAGACAAATACAGGAAAAATTTCCAGTCATTAAAATACAGATGGTCAGTGGATATAATGATGATTATTTTGTCAGAAGCGCCAATAAAGATTTACACAGTAAGCAACTGGATAAACCCTATCGTTCTGACATATTATTGAGTCGCATTAGAGAATTACTCGACCAGCCTTAAACAGACTTTAGCCTTATATTTTATATACACAATAAAACATATCGTCGACATCAGTCAGTCGTAAATCATTCACCAGTATTAAATCTTAGCCACAGAGATCACAGAGTTTATTTCTCTGTGTACTCCGCGCCTCTGTGACAAAGCTATTGAATGATTATTTTTTCGGCGCGTAGATATCAGTACAGATACCTTCCATCACCTCGGTAGCAAAATTCAGGGTTTCCGACAAAGTAGGATGCGGATGTATGGACAAACCTATATCATCCGGCTCAGCGCCCATTTCAATTGCCAGCACCGCTTCGGCAATCAGCTCACCGGCATTCTTACCCAGGATACCGGCACCCAGAATACGATGGGTCTCCTTATCAAACAACACCTTGGTCATACCTGCCTCGGCGCCAACTGATAATGCACGACCACTGGCCGCCCAGGGGAACACACCTTTATCATAAGCCACACCATCGGCCTTGAGCTGATCTTCAGTTGCGCCACACCAGGCCACTTCAGGATCAGTGTAGGCCACCGATGGAATGGTGCGAGCATCGAAATAACTCTTCATACCTGAGATTACTTCTGCTGCCACCTTGGCTTCATGGGTAGCTTTGTGAGCCAGCATCGGTTGGCCCACCACATCGCCAATGGCATATATATGATCGACACTGGTTTTCTGCTGTTTATCGACCGGAATAAAACCATACTCATTAACCAGCACACCGGCTTTATCGGCATCGATTAATTTACCGTTGGGTGAACGACCAATGGCCACCAGTACATTATCGAATGTATCCTGTTTCGGAGCGCCCTTGCCTTCAAACTTACAAACTATGCCTTTTTTATCTGGGGTGATTTCAGTCACTTTGGTGTTTACAAAGACATTTTCATAACGTTTTTTGAGCATTTTCTCAAACGGACGAATCAGGTCTCGATCGGCACCGGGAATCAGGCCGGGACTCAACTCAACCACGGTCACCTGTGAACCCAGGGCATGATAAACCGTGGCCATTTCCAGACCAATAATTCCACCACCCACTACCAGCAGACGCTTAGGAATGTTATGGAGTTCCAGTGCATCGGTGGAATCCCACACGCGTTCATCATCCCAGGGTACAAAAGGAAGTTTGGTCACCGATGAACCGGCAGCAATAATACAGTTTTCAAACTGGATGGTTTTTTTGCTACCGTTATCGGCTTCCAGTTCAATACTATGACTGGAACTGAATCGACCATAACCCTGAACCACTTCAACTTTACGTTGTTTGGCCAGTTGTTTGAGTCCACCAGTCAGTTTACCGACAACCTTGTTTTTGTGGGCACGAAGTTTGATATTATCGATTTTCGGTTCCTTGAACTCCACACCCAGCTCGGCAAATTCTCGGGCTTCATTCACCACTTCAGCCACATGTAACAGAGCCTTGGATGGGATACAGCCCACATTCAAACAAACGCCACCCAGATAGGGATCTTTTTCGATCAGCACCACTTTTTTGCCCAGATCAGCGGCACGAAAAGCCGCGGTATAACCACCAGGGCCGGAACCCAGTACCACCAGCTCGGCATTGATGTCGGCCTTGCCCTCAAAACTTATCGCCTGGGGAGCCTCCTGTTTCGCTATTGGCTCGGGTTGTGCTGCTGGTGTTTCTGCAACGGGTGCAGTGTTTTCAACTGCTGCTACCTCCTCCGCAGCCTCCAGAGTGAGGATCACACTACCTTCGGCCACCTTATCGCCCACGTTTACCTGTACCGATACAACTTTACCGGCCTGGGGCGAAGGTATTTCCATACTGGCCTTGTCGGACTCCACCGTAATCAGGGAGTCTTCCACCTCAATCGTATCGCCGGCCGACACCAGTACTTCGATGATTTCGACTTCTGCAAAATCACCGATATCGGGAACCTTGATTTCAATTGCACTCATCATTGAATCTCATTTGTTAATAACACCCCGCAGCTCACTCAATTCGGCTACGGGATATCTGGAACATAATTAGTCTGGACTGAGCCTACAGCAGCAGACGACGTGCATCAGCCAGTAAATGGCTGAGGTAGCTGGTAAACCTTGCTGCGGCGGCACCGTCGATCACTCTGTGGTCATAGGACAGAGACAGTGGACACATAAGGCGAGGTTCGAACTCCTTGCCGTTCCACACCGGTTTTATATCAGCCCTGGAAACACCCAGAATGGCCACTTCCGGCGCATTCACAATCGGCGTGAACTTGGTACCGCCGATGCCACCCAGACTGGAAATGGAAATACAACCGCCCTGCATATCGGAAGGCTTGAGTTTTTTCCCACGCGCCTTGATCGAAATTTCTTTCAGTTCCAGGGAAATGTCCACCAGGGTTTTCTGATCGACATTGCGCACTACAGGCACCACCAGACCATCGGGCGTATCTACGGCAACACCAATGTGAATGTATTTTTTCATAATCAGATTTTCACCACTGACATCCAGTGAAGAATTGAAACGCGGGTAACGTTTCAATGCCACCGCCATGGCTTTCATGATGAACGACAGCATGGTGAACTTGACACCCTGTTCGGCATATTCCGTATTCGACTGTTTACGAAAGGCTTCCAGCTCGGTGATATCCGCTTCTTCAAACTGAGTGACATGGGGTATGCTGACCCAGTTACGATGCAGGAACTTACCGGTGAGTTTGTTGATTTTAGTTAATGGATGACTTTCGATGTCACCAAACTGGCTGAAATCTATCTCAGGCATGGGCTCGACACCCAGTGCTGCACCACCACCCACAGCTGCGGCTGGCTGACTTAAAGCCTGTTTAACAAATCCCTGAACATCCTCTTTAAGGATACGACTGCTACGACCTGATCCAGTAATTTTACCCAGATCGACTCCCAGCTCACGGGCAAACTTACGCACGGCCGGAGAGGCATGGGCTTTACTAAAGGCCACTTCATCAAACTTGGCAGTCGGCGAAGGCTTACTGGCAGCTGGTGCTGGCTCGACTTTAACAGGCTCAGCAGCTTTTACCGGCGGCACTGGCTCCGCAGCCGCTGTCTCTGCCGGTTCTTCTGCTACGGCAGGCTCGGCGACAGCTTCACCGGCTTCCATCAGCAGTATGACACTGCCCTGGGCGATCATTTCGCCGACTTTTACCTTCACTTCTTTAACCACACCCGAATGACTGGATGGGATTTCCATGCTGGCCTTATCAGACTCAAGAGTAATTAGAGAGTCTTCAGCCTTGACGGTATCTCCTGGCGATACCAGAACTTCTATGATTTCCACTTCATCGAAATCACCGATGTCGGGAACTTTCACTTCAACCATTTCACTCATGGTTTCAACTCCAATATTCATTCTTGTTATGCCGAAAATCAGGCCTTTACTGGATTGATTTTTTCCGCATCAATGCCGTATTTTTCAATTGCTTCCTGAACTTTACCCGCCGGGAACTGACCATCATCGGCCAGCGCCTTGAGGGCCGCCACAGTCACATAATAGCGATTTACCTCAAAGTGTCTGCGCAATTTCTCGCGGGTGTCAGAACGGCCGAAACCGTCGGTACCCAGGACGTGATAATCCATGGGCAACCATTTACGGATTTGATCGGGATAAGCGCGGTTATAATCGGTAGCGGCAATGGCAGGGCCCCGACGATCCTTAAAGCACTTCTCGATATAAGATGCTTTAGCGTCTTCCAGTGGATGCAGCATGTTCCAGCGATCCACATCCTGCGCCTCACGAGTCAGTTCATTGAAACTGGTCACGCTCCAGATATCGGCATCGATAGACCAGTCTTTGTCCAGCAGATCGCTGGCTGCAATCACTTCCCGCAAGATGGAGCCTGAACCCAGTAACTGTACTTTCTTACGTCGCTTGCCACCGCCTTTAAACTGGTACAAGCCCTTGATGATGCCTTCCTCAGCCCCTCTGGGCATTTCTGGATGACTGTAGTTTTCATTCATGACGGTAATGTAATAGAACACACTTTCCTGTTCTTTATACATACGACGCATACCATCCTGAATAATAACGGCCAGCTCATAAGCAAAGGTTGGATCATAACTGACACAGTTAGGAATGGTGGCCGATACCAGAAGACTGTGGCCGTCCTGATGCTGCAAACCTTCACCGGCCAGCGTGGTTCGACCGGCGGTGCCACCCATGAGGAATCCACGAGCCTGCAAATCGCCCGCCGCCCAGGCCAGGTCACCAATACGCTGGAAACCAAACATGGAATAATAGATATAAAACGGCACCATGTTCACCGCATGGTTGCTGTAAGCAGTGGCCGCCGCCAGCCAGGAACACATGGCGCCGGCTTCGTTAATGCCTTCTTCCAGAATCTGACCGGTTTTGTCTTCCTTGTAGAACATCACCTGGTCTTTATCCTGAGGCGTGTATAGCTGACCCACCGATGAGTAAATACCCAGCTGGCGGAACATACCTTCCATACCGAAAGTACGTGCCTCATCCGGGACAATGGGCACCACGTATTTACCCATTTTCTTATCACGGGTCAGCAGGGTCAGCAAGCGGACAAACGCCATAGTGGTGGACATTTCACGGTCACCACTGCTCTTGAGCAGACTATCAAAGGCAGACAGCTCTGGAATTTCCAGAGGCGCCGCCAGATGTTTACGCGCCGGCATGGGGCCACCCAGAGCTTCACGACGCTGCTTCATATATTTAACTTCTTCGCTGTCCTCGCCCGGATGATAATACTTTGCCTGGGCGGCATCTTCATCGGACAGAGGAATATTGAAACGGTCTTTATAAGCCACCATTTCATCTTCAGCCAGTTTCTTCTGTGAATGGGTACGCATCTGACCTTCACCAGCAGACCCCATGCCATAACCTTTAACGGTATGGGCCAGGATAACCGTCGGCTGGTCTACCGTATTCACCGCTTCATTGTAAGCCGCATAAACTTTATGTGGATCATGACCACCCCGGTTCAATCGCCAGACGTCTTCATCAGACATAGTCGCGACCATGGCTTTCAGTTCAGGGTATTTTCCAAAGAAATGCTCACGCACGAATGCCCCGTCTTTGGATTTGTAGTTCTGGTATTCTCCATCCACTGCTTCCATCATGCGTCGTTTCAGCAGGCCGTCATTATCTCGAGCCAGCAATGGATCCCAGTAACTGCCCCAGATCACTTTCAGTACATTCCAGCCCACACCGCGAAACACGGCTTCCAGTTCCTGAATGATCTTGCCATTACCCCGAACCGGACCATCCAGGCGTTGCAGATTACAGTTCACTACCCAGATCAGGTTATCCAGCTTCTCACGGGCCGCCAGTGAAATAGCGCCCAGGGTTTCCGGCTCATCCACTTCACCGTCACCGATGAAACACCAGACCTTACGGTCACGGGTATCGGCCAGTCCGCGGTCCTGCATGTATTTCAGAAAACGAGCCTGATAAATCGACTGGATTGGGCCCAGACCCATGGATACGGTAGGAAACTGCCAGAAATCAGGCATCAACCAGGGATGAGGATAAGAAGACAGTCCACCCCCATCAACTTCCTGACGGAAATTTTCCAGCTGCTCCTCTTTCAGGCGACCTTCCATGAAAGCGCGGGCATACATGCCCGGTGCTGAATGACCCTGGAAAAATATCAGGTCACCGCCGTGTTCATGGCTGGGTGCACGCCAGAAATGATTGAATCCAATATCATACAGTGTCGCCGATGAGGCAAAACTGGCGATATGCCCCCCCAGTTCGGCGCTCTTACGGTTGGCACGTACCACCATAGCTGCCGCATTCCAGCGAATCAGGGAACGGATACGGTGCTCCATATTGTTGTCGCCGGGAATAGCCTTCTGTAGATGCGTGGGAATAGTATTTACATAGGCGGTATTGGATGAATGTGGCAGATTGGCGCCGGAACGGCGAACCTTATCGATCAGCTGTTCGAGAATATAATGGGCACGCTCGACGCCTTCGGACTCAAGTATCGCGTCCAGCGCCTCCAGCCATTCCTGGGTTTCACTCTGATCGATATCTTGTTGCGGAATCTGGGATGTCATAGATTTACTCCTGGGTTTTAACCAGTGCTGACTCAAAGTAGGGGCAAATACTCGGTGTAATTGCCCTAAAAAGCAAGCCCTGTTTTACAGGGTAGAATTTATTTGCTTATTTTTCAATGATTTATAAAGTACAAATAAACCAGGGGACTATAATATTACATTTCAGTCTATTTTTTTAGTTATTTTTCTGAAATTTGCCCTGTATATCATTGCGCGAACCATCCTGAATCTACTCAATATACAGCTATAGATTTATTCCGAGAGCTCTGATCCTGCGCTGTCCCCATATTTATAAATGAAAGTAAATAACGTCTGAAGCAAAAGAAAACGCAAATGCACGCGAGTGAACGCCAATAAAAGCTTAAAAATGACAGATTAAACGACATATCAAGCTAATTAGGACTTCTAGAAAATCTGATTTACAGCACTGTGATACAGATATTGCCGAATTTGACCTTACAAAGTCGTTTCTTTATTTACGAACATTCGCGTTCATTCGCGTTGACGTGCATGGATGCACTAATGTCGCGCGCGGATGGGCAGATAATTGCTCCTGCATAATCTGCATTTCCCACTTCCATGTGGGTCATGCGCAGGAGCAACCATTTGGGTTTTCTTTACCTTTATGATTTTAATATATCAGAGCCGCGCCTGTAACAGTCCTGCCAGCTCCTCATCACTGAGTATGATGGGATTGGTTTTCATACTGCTGCCCCGACAGTGAGCCACCACATGAGCTATTCCATCTAAACCCAGACCATAACTACCCAGCCCCTCCAGCTTTAGCTGGCAGGTCCAGTCAGCTAACAGATCTATCAGCGCCTGACAGGATTTTTCCAAATGCCGATGTTTTTTCTGACTCAACACATCACCCAGTCGGGCATATTTGGCCAGCAGGGGATTATCCGGCTCTCTTTGTTTAATGGCCTGAATATTCACACGGGTCGCTTCTGCCACCAGAGTGCCACAGACCATACCGTGGGGAATCGGGTAAAAAGCCCCCAGGGGTGAAGCCAGGCCATGCACCGAACCCAGGCCCGTCTGTGCCAGACAAATCCCGGACAACATCGAACCATAAGCCATCCGCTCACGGGCCTCGGCGTCCTTGCCACCACTGTTGAACATGGGCAACAGGCCATCGCGCACGGCCCGCAGGCCACTGATGGCAAGCGAATCGGTCAAAGCATTAGATCGAGTCGAAACATAGGATTCCAGCAGCTGGGTTAAGGCGTCCATGCCGTTGGCAGCAATCACCGGCGTCGGGCAGCTGGCCAGTAAATCCGGATCCACCAGGGCATACTCCGCCACCAGCCTGTCATCACGGAAGGACTTTTTGAAGCCTTCCAGCCCATGCACGCTAAGCACGGCATTTTTTGTCGCTTCACTGCCAGTGCCGGCCGTGGTGGGCACCGCAATAAAAGGCACTGCAGGCCCCTGATAGCTTAATTCCGGCCCCACCCCTTCCAGATAATCCATCACCGTCCGCTGTACTCGGAGCAAGCCTGCGATGGCCTTGGCCGCATCCAGGGCACTGCCACCCCCCACTGCCACCACCACATCAATGGCTTCATCGGCATATGCTTTCACCGCATCATCCACCAGCTGAGGAGAAGGCTCCTCCGACACTTTAAACTGTAACCAGTCGATATGATGGGCTTTGAATTCCAGCAATATCGCATCGGACCATGGAGCCTCATCGAACGACTGGCCTCCAGTCACAAGCAAAATACGTCGGCCATAGAGCTGACAAATCTCGGGTAGTTTAGCAATGACTCCCGGTCCAAACTCGATACGGGGAAGTCGTGCGATAGAAAATGAATTCAACATAATGTGTCTTTTGCCGGTGTATGGGAACTTCTGATTAAGTGTCTTTTTTGTCATCCCGACCAGAGGGAGGGATCTTAATTGCTTGATATCTATGCCGATATTAAGTAAAAGATTTCTCGACAATAGCTCCTGCATTGTTCTATCTTCGCCCATCCATGGGCTCGTCCCTCTGGTCGGGATGACAAAAAGACACTTGATCAGAGGTTCCCTTGATCTGAAAGAAAATTAACCCCTGGGGAACAGGCCATTATAAACAATTCCCTGCCGAGGACTGGCCATCATGTCTGCGACCGTATCTCGCCAGTGTAAATAATGTACGCTCTGTTTATGGGCCGCTGCTGCCTCTTCAGAACTATAGGCTTCATAGAGAATGAACTTGCACGAGTCTTCAGCAGACTGGAGTATATCAAACCGACGATTCCCCGCCTCTGCTACCGATGCCAGATGATTCAGCCGGCAGGCCTTGGTAAAACCCGCCACATGCTCAGCCTTTACCTCGACATGTACCAGTGTAACCTTCATGACAAGCTCCTGTTAAGGCCTGAAAAATCGCAGAATGACGTTAAACAGCCCTTGGGTCAAGTAAGCCTGTGAACTGGATGAGTGAGCCAAATGACACTAACTTAAGGTTGATCGCAAAACGAATTGTAACCACTAAGCAGTAAAAAACATTGCGTCCATTTGCATTAATCTGTGAATTTTATGGAGTCATGTTTTTACTTAAATTAACTGACATTCCCGGCTTAGGCTCATAAAAACCGTTATAATTCGCGATTTGTAATCAATGACACCCAACAGATCTCCCATACCCATGCCTGAGCTTGCCATCCCCCGCCTGGTGATACACCCAAAACTGCCGACGAATTGTCCGGATGATGTGCAGGGAGTCATTAATGCCCTCGCCGACATTGGTCTACTGGGTAACCCGGATCAACAAAAAGATACTTATCGGGTCGGGAATGAATTTCTCAATCTGGTCACCTTCATGGGCTGCTCACCCAGTGTCAATCTGAGCCCTGCAGAAGGTGAAAAATATTGTTACCTGCAAATCAATCCAGTCAGCGAATCAGTCCGCTGCCTGGGTTATACCGACTTTGTCAAACCACAGTGCCCTGCCTGCAAACAGAAAATCAGTAACTGGAAGCATTCGGCCATCTGGTTTGATGGCTCAGCCACTAAAACCTGTGAGCACTGTGGGACAGCAAAACCGGTACAGTCCTTCCGCTGGCAAAAAGAAGCGGGCTTTGGTCGATTCAGTTTTCATATCAGTTATATTCACCCCCATGAAGTAGTACCTGCCGATCGTATATTCCAGGCACTGGAACAGGCCACGGGTTTTTCATGGACTTATTTTTACGCCAATAATCAGGACTCATGATGAAACAAATTAAGATTGTCATAGGTTCGGTGAACATTTTCGCCGAATTACTCGACACCCCTACCGCAAAAAACATAGCTGAAAGCCTGCCCTTCGGCAGTAAAGCCCAGACCTGGGGCGAAGAAGTGTATTTCGAAACACCCGTCATGGCAGAACTGGAAGCCGATGCCAAAGACGTAGTGGAAGCCGGAGAACTGGCCTTCTGGGTAGAAGGCCAGTGTATCGCTATTGGTTTTGGGCCCACACCCATCTCACAGGGCAACGAAATTCGCCTGACCACAAAAACCAATATCTGGGCCCGAGCCCTCAGCGATGTACGAGAATTAAAGAAAACAAAACCGGATGATTTTGTGTTTATTGAAATGGTTGAGTGATTATTTTTCTTTAAAGTAAATATTTTGCCACAGTGACACAGAGCTCACAGAGTTATTATATATAAAACCTCTGTGTTCTTTGTGCCTCTGTGGCAAAGAAGTCTTAAATTCATTAACTACCCTTAGCTGACCGGAAAACACTCACTCAATCTCATAATGCCTTAAGAAATGATCCATGCGTTCGATCACTTTTTCCATTTCATCCTTGCGCGGCAAAAACACCATGCGAAAATGATCGGTATCTGGCCAGTTAAAAGCACTACCCTGTACCAGCAGAATTTTTTCCTGCACCAGTAAATCCAGCACGAAGCGAACATCATCTTTTATCGGATACACTTCCGGATCCAGGCGTGGGAACAGGTACAGGGCCCCTCTGGGTTTTACGCAACTAACACCGTGCAACTGATTGACCATGGTCCAGGTATAATGCAGCTGTTCATGCAAACGTCCGCCGGGTTTGACCAGATCCTTGATACTCTGATATCCACCCAGGGCAGTCTGAATGGCATGCTGTCCCGGAACATTGGAGCACAGACGCATAGACGCCAGTAAATCCATACCGGCAATATAATCGACAGCCAGATGTTTGGCGCCACTCACCACCATCCAGCCGGAACGAAAACCGGCGACGCGATAACTTTTCGACAGGCCATTAAAACTAACGAACAACACATCATCAGCCAGCGAAGCCATAGCAATATGTCTGGCCTCGTCGTACACGATCTTATCGTAAATTTCATCGGCATAAATAATGAGATGATGTTTACGGGCCAGATCCACTATGCCCTGAAGAATGTCTACAGAGTACACCGCCCCGGTAGGATTATTGGGATTGATGATGACTATGCCACGAGTGTTAGGGGTAATCTTACTCTCGATATCCGCCAGATCCGGCTGCCAGTCATTCAACTCATCGCACAAATAATGCACCGGATTGCCTCCAGCCAGACTCACCGCCGCCGTCCATAAAGGATAATCCGGTGCCGGTATCAGCATTTCATCACCGTTATCCAGTAATGCCTGCATGGACATCACGATAAGCTCGCTAACCCCATTGCCCAGAAAAATATCTTCGATTTCTACATCGGCAATATTTTTCTTCTGGCAGTATTGCATCACCGATTTTCGGGCATAATAAAGACCTTTGGAATCACTATAACCCTGGCAGTCTGCCAGGTTATGAATTACATCCTGGATGATTTCGTCCGGCGCTTCCAGCCCGAATGCTGCAGGATTACCAATATTGAGTTTGGTAATGCGGTGGCCTTCTTCTTCCAGCCGTCTTGCTTCCTGCAAAACAGGGCCGCGAATGTCGTAACAGACATCATCCAGTTTGTGTGATTTTCGAATCGTTGTCATAGTGAGTTTAATACTGCAAATAGGAACCGGTATATTATTTCATGTTATTTCAAATGCCTATTACAATATCACGATTAGCCTGTAGTACCGGACAATTATTGTCACTTCAAACTGGAGGTGCCCAATGAAACCCAGAATTAGTATGATCACCCTCGGCGTGAGAGACCTGCCGCGGGCCAGACAGTTTTATCAGCAGGGTCTTGGTCTGCCGCTATATGAATTTGATAGTGATGAAGTGGCCTTTTTTAAACTCAATGGTAGCTGGCTGGGTCTTTATGGCTGGAGTGCACTGGCTGATGATGCGAAGGTTTCGGCTGCGGGCAGTGGTTTTCGGGGGTTTAGTCTGGCGCATAATGTGGATTCGATGGAGCAGGTGGATCTGTTGATTGAGCAGGCGGTTTCGGCAGGTGGCACATTAATTAAGCCGGCTCATGAGACGGACTGGGGTGGTTATTCGGGGTATTTTGCGGATCTGGATGGGCATTTGTGGGAGGTGGCGTGGAATCCGCATTTTTGGGTTGGGCCGGGGGAT
>CBDULX010000093.1:0-11632 GCA_965368175.1 uncultured Gammaproteobacteria bacterium
TGGTCGGGGTAGAGAGATTCGAACTCCCGACATCCTGCTCCCAAAGCAGGCGCGCTACCAGACTGCGCTATACCCCGATACTCACCTCAGCGAGGGAACCGGATAATACGGCTATATGCCCTTCAGGTCAACTATCAGTATAGTCAAATATAGCAAATCATTGCTTGTAGTAGCCATAGCGTTAATGAGAAAATTCAGCGCCTTACCTCTGAGGATCTGTTTCACCATGCCCGCGCAAATAATCGATGGCAAAAAAATCGCTGCTGAGTTACGTCAAGACATCAAAAAACAGGTGCATCAACGCCTGCAAAAGGGTTTACAGGTTCCTGGTCTGGCAGTGGTTCTGGTAGGTAAAGATCCGGCATCAGAGGTTTATGTTAGAAACAAGCGCAAGGCCTGTGAAGAAACCGGCATCCTGTCAAAAGCTTACGATCTGCCAGCCACTACTACTCAGGATAAATTGCTAGATCTGATCGATAGTTTAAACGATGACCCGGAAATCCACGGCATACTGGTACAACTGCCCTTACCGACGACCATTGACACTGAAACAGTGATAGAGCGCATCCATCCGGATAAAGATGTGGATGGTTTTCACCCTTACAACATTGGCCGTCTGGCTCAACGTATACCAACCTTACGTCCCTGCACGCCTTATGGTGTGACTCTGTTACTGGATTCTATAGGTGAAGTTTACAAGGGTCGTAACGCAGTGATTGTAGGTGCCTCGAATCATGTAGGGCGCCCAACGGCTATGGAATTATTGCTCGCTGGGGCTACTGTGACATCCACTCACCGATTCACCAACGACCTCGAAGACCATGTTCGTCGTGCCGATATTCTGGTGGTAGCTGTAGGTAAACCCGGGCTGGTAAAGGGTGAGTGGATCAAACCTGGCGCCACTGTGATCGATGTAGGCATCAACCGGCGTGAAGACGGCACTCTGGTGGGTGATGTGGATTTTAAGATTGCAGCTGAACGAGCCGCCTGGATTACACCCGTGCCGGGTGGTGTAGGCCCAATGACCGTTGCCGTATTGCTGAAAAACACCCTGCAGGCAGCGGTTAGCAAAGACAGTCGATCCTGAGCCTGGCATCAGCTGGAATACTCAGTTGATCAGGCTAGTCAAATTCAACCAGGCCCTTCAGCACCATGTCGGTGAAACTGACTATACCCACCACATTATTACAATCCACCACCGGTGCTCTGGCCAGGCCGAAATTTTCGAATAATCGTGCGCAGTAGCGAATATCCATATCCGGTTGCACACTGATAACCGGTTTCGACATGATTTCAAACACATTCACTCGATTGGGTGAGCGATCTTTAGCCAGAACATGCTTGGCGATGTCAGAAATCAGCACCATGCCATATTCATCCTGATCATTGCGTTTCTGCACTATGAGTGCCTTGGTACCCACGTGTTTCATACTTTTAAGGGCTTCCATCACGGTTACTTTTCCGTCCACGAAATCAAAATTGGTTTTCATGACATCACGCACATGTACGATTTTCTTTTGAGTCATAGTTCATCCTCCACGACTGAAACAAGTTTTTCGATCTGATGCGCCACACCCACTGCATCTTCCACATCAATCTGGATGGCGATACCCGTACCCAAACTGGTGTCAAACTCACCTACAATTCCAATTTCTTCCAGTATATTGCGAGATAAATGCTCTTCCACCAGAAACAGCAACATATCTCGTTGGGTCTCCAGTGACAGACCAAAGAAGGTTGTGCTCTTATTCAGCCCCTCCCCCCTGGCATTACTAATCACAGTTGCACCGGTTGCACCAGCATTGCGCGCGGCGTTCATAACCGCATCGGTTTTGGCATCTTCTACAAAAGCAATAATTAGCTTGAAATGCATAGCATCGTCTCTCAGTTAGCTTTTTTTGTTTTTCTGGTCCTGTGCTCAGACAGCTTGGCATAGGCCATCACGCTCATCACCGGAAATAAACAGGCAAAAGCGATCAGCCCAAATCCATCGATCAGGACATTTCGCCCAGGTACCTGTTCAGCCAAACCCAGTCCCAGGGCTGCGACCAGGGGTACTGTTACTGTGGATGTACTAACTCCCCCCGAATCATAGGCCAAAGGTACGATGATTTTGGGAGCAAAGTAAGTCTGTATGACCACAATGACATAACAGGTGATTATGAAGTATTGAATCGGCTGGCCGCTAACAATTCTGAAACTGCCCAGAGAAATACCTGTGGCTACACCCAGAGCCACTGCAATCCTTAAGCCCCATACTCCGATGGCGCCACCAGACACTTCATTTGCCTTAATCGCGACCGCAATCAAACTCGGCTCAGCAATTGCTGTGCTGAAACCAATGGTGAAAGCAAAAATATAAATCCAGTAATAATCCGCCCAATGCACAGTCTGGTTAACCGCTTCCAAACCATCATAAATAAATGCAGGATTGGTTAACTGATTCGCCATCAGTCTTCCCAATGGGAACAGGGCTTTTTCCAGCCCCAACAAAAACAATGACAAGCCTAACAGAACATATACAAATCCAATTAACACTCGGTGTAAATTAGGTATAGGTTTACGAATGACCAGAAACTGGAAGCCAAAAATAATAACCGCTATTGGAATGACATCCGTTATGGTAGCAAGCAGTGTTTGCAGCAGATCAGATAAAACGCCCATCAGGTCACTATCCCGAAGATCATGACGAATATCATCGGTGTTAATGATGCAAAGGCAATCAGTCCAAAACCATCACTCATTGGATTACGTCCTTTGATGGATGATGCCAGGCCGACACCCAGGGCCGTCACCAGTGGAACCGTAATGGTTGAGGTTGTTACCCCACCTGAATCATAGGCGATCCCGATAATTTCTTTGGGTGCAAACATTGTCATTATCACCACCAGAATATAGCCCCCAATGATCATATAGTGTAGAGGCCAGCCTTTAAGAATTCGGAAGACCCCCATCACAATGGCCACTCCCACAGAAACCGCCACAGTCATGCGCAGTCCGAAAGCATAATTTTCCATGGCTTGCCGAGTATTTTCAATGATCCCACCACTGGCCGCCATCTTTGAGGCCTCAGACGCCACCGCAATCAAGGCCGGTTCCGCAACTGTTGTTCCAAAACCCAGGGCAAAGGAGAACACTAGCAGCCAGACCACACTACCTTTTTGGGCAAAGGCATAGGCCATACTTTCACCAATGGGGAATAAACCCATTTCCAGACCATTTATAAAGAATGTCAGACCCAGGATGACAAACAGCGTCCCAATGATGATATCCAGGAAATTTGGAATGGGTTGCTGCAAAACTACCAGCTGAAAGAAAGCAATAACAACAATTATAGGGAGTAAATCCCTTAAACTGCCCATCATTGATTTCAGCAATGCACCGATAGACCCTTTCAAAACGCCCTCATTATTTTTCTTTATCCTGTTTAGTATAAGTTGTTTTTAATTTATTTCTGTCTTTTACCATAATTTCTTCTTAATGAAATCACAGACATATTCATTAATTGATTTATTCAATATCATTGTTTGTTATTATTGATTAGATATATCAATGACATTTCCTTATGGTAGCACCATGCAAATACAAAGGAGACCCAAATGAACTCAGATAACTCTGTAACGATCAAAAATTTAGAAGCGGCATTTGCCGGTGAATCTATGGCACATATCAAATATTTATATTTTGCAAAAGTTTGCCGCCAACAGGGCGACGATAAAACCGCACAGGTGTTTGAAGACACAGCTGCCCAGGAAATCCTGCATGCTATAGGCCATGCAGATCTGTTATTTCCAGCCAGTCAACTGAATCCGGCAAAATGCCTGGAACTTGCGATTGAAGGTGAGACCCATGAATATACGGAAATGTACCCATCTTTCTACCATATGGCGATAGAAGAGGAAAATCAGGCGGCGGCGGATGAGTTCGCTGAACAGATCGATGAATCGAAAGAGCATGCCGAATACTTCAAAACAGTGCTGGAAAAAGCTGCTAAACGCTTTTCTGCTCTGGCAAAGGTTGAAGAACGCCATGCTAACCATTACATAGACACATTAAACAAAATTTAAGCCCGGACCAGGAGTTAGTAATGAAGAAGTATGTATGTATTGTATGTGGATTTATCTACGATGAAGAACTGGGATTGCCCGAAGAAGGTATAGCGCCGGGCACTCGCTGGAGTGATATACCAGAAGACTGGGCCTGCCCCGAATGCGGTGTCTCCAAATCTGACTTCGAAATGGAAGAAGTCTAATTGAATCATACCGACCTCATAGATGAACTCGTCGAGGTCGGTACTCACAAATTTTAAATTTCAAAAGGTTTAACATGCACCCGATTACCATTATTGGCAGCGGCCTGGCTGGCTATACCCTGGCCAGGGAAATCCGAAAACTGGATGAGAACGTCGGGATACGTATTATTACTGCGAATGCCGGCCAGTTTTATTCCAAACCTATGCTGTCCAATGCACTGAGTAAAAAACTCAGCATTGAAAAGCTAGCTACTTCGTCGGCCCAGAAAATGGCCGAACAGCATAAACTGGAGATTGTGAATCACTGCCGAGTGCAACAAATCGATGGCCAGCAGAAACAGCTGGTGACTGATTCGGGTAGCTATACATACAGCCAGCTGGTGCTGGCCAATGGTGCAAACCCTATACAAATTCCAGTTCACGGTGATGCCTCTGAAAATATCATCAGCGTCAACTCACTGGACGATTACGCCCATTTTTCCGAACAACTCAAATCGGCCAGACATATCAGCATCATGGGTGCGGGCCTGATTGGTTGTGAATTTGCCAATGATTTGAGTAATACCGGTTATCAGGTCACACTCATTGATCTGGCTGATCGTCCCCTGGGACGTCTGCTACCAGAAAAAGCTGCTGCCAGTCTACAGGAAAAACTGTCAAATCTGGGCATAGAATGGCGACTCAGCCAGAGCGTACAGTCGGTTAACCATATAGGCTCGGGACTTGAAATCACCCTGAATGACGGATCAAGAATGTCTACCGACCTGGTGTTATCTGCAATTGGCCTCAAGCCTGATATCCATCTGGCAGAATCAGCCGGACTGACGGTCAACCGCGGTATCGTGGTCGATAATTATCTTAAAACCTCAGCGGATTCGATTTATGCTCTGGGTGACTGTATGGAACTCAATAGTAGCGTCCTGCCGTTTGTGATGCCAATAATGATAGGCGCCCGGGCACTGGCCCAGACCCTCACAGGCAATGCAACAGCTGTGATCTACCCTGCCATGCCGGTAGTGGTGAAAACTCCGGCACAACCTGCCGTAGTTTGTCCCCCGCCGAGAGGTGCAGAAGGCGAGTGGCAGGAAACGCTCACAAATTCAGGTGTAAAAGCCTGTTTCTATCAGGACCAGCAATTACTCGGCTTTGCCCTAACCGGTGATGCAGTAGCCGAAAAACAACAACTGGTGAAACTGATGACCTAGTAATTCCCGGTCCGCAAATAAACGCTAATTAACGCAATTGTATTTGTGCGCCTATGTCGCATTACACTGAATAAATGCTTTGTTTTTTATTTGCGTTTATTAGCGTTCATTTGCATTAATTTGCGTTTTCTTGTAAGTATTAATCCCTAACACTACTTCTGCATTTCAGACTCGACCTTCAGCACTTCCCGAGTCATCTCAATAACACTATCCGAATTAAGTGATATCGAAGAAATACCCTGCTTCACCAGCCAGCCTGTAATTTCTGGAAAGTCAGAGGGCGCCTGCCCACAAATCCCGACATATTTTTTCGCTTTTTTACAGGCATCAATGGCCATTTTCATCATCACCGTGACGGCTTCATTACGCTCATCAAAACCACTGATCAGGCCTGAATCCCGGTCCACACCCAGTGTTAACTGAGTTAGATCATTGGAGCCTATAGAAAAACCATCAAAGTTCTCCAGAAACTTCTCAGCCAGCAAAGCATTAGCCGGGATTTCGCACATGATAAATATTTTGAGCCCCTTCTCTCCCCGTTTCAGGCCGTTTTCGGCCATCAGCTTTAATACACCATTGCCTTCCTCAACACTGCGGACGAAGGGAATCATCAGATCTACATTATCCAGTCCCATATGATCACGCACCCGTAACAGGGCCTCACACTCGAGTGCAAAACACTCCCTGAAGGATTCAGATGGGTAGCGATAGGCACCTCGAAATCCGATCATAGGATTCTCTTCTTTTGGCTCATATTGCTCACCACCAATCAGGGAGGCGTATTCATTGGATTTAAAATCCGACATGCGCACGATTACCTGGCGCGGATAAAATGCTGCGGCAATGGTTCCAATACCTTCGGCAAGCCGCTTGACATAAAAACTCACCGGATCAGGGTAACCTGCGGAAATGGCATTGATCTTTTTGCGAAGTTTTTTCTCCAGAGTCTCGTACTCAATCAGCGCCCGCGGATGTACACGAATACTGTTATTGATAATAAATTCCAGTCGCGCCAGGCCGACACCATCCACAGGTAAAGCAGATGTTTCAAAAGCCAGTTCCGGATTGGCCAGATTGAGCATAATACGGGTTTTGGGTGTCTCCAGAGTCGATAGATCAATAGTGTCTTTCACAAACGGCAGTTCACCATCATAAACATACCCGGTATCGCCTTCAGCGCAGGACACAGTGACCAACTGGTCATCGGATATAGCCAGGGTAGCTTCGCCACAGCCCACGATAGCCGGGATACCAAACTCACGGGCGATAATCGCTGCATGACAGGTACGTCCCCCACGATTGGTAACTATGGCCGAGGCTTTTTTCATCACCGGCTCCCAGTCCGGATCGGTGATATCGGTGACCAGCACATCACCTTCTTTCAGCTCCTCCATATCCGAAGCATCAAGGATGACACGGGCCTTACCGGCAGCGATTCGCTTACCGACGCTTTTGCCCACCGCCAGCACTTCACCCTTTTGCTCCAGACGGAAAGTTTCCTGTTGCAAAGTCTGCTTTTGAGACTGCACCGTTTCAGGCCGGGCCTGCAATATAAACAGGTCTCCACTATCACCATCCTTGGCCCATTCAATATCCATGGGCCGTTTATAATGATTTTCAATGGCAATGGCATAGCTGGCCAGTTGCAGAACATCATCATCAGAAATCGAGAATTTCTGTCGTTGTTTTTTGGGTACGTCCACATTTCGGGTGGACAAACCCGCCGTGCTGTCATGGGAATACACCATTTTGATGTCTTTTTCACCCAGATGGCGACGGAGTATAGGCCTGTGTCCTTTGAGCAACGTGGGCTTGAACACATAAAATTCATCAGGATTGACTGCGCCCTGGACGATATTTTCGCCCAGCCCGTAAGAGGAATTGATAAACACAACATCCCGGAAGCCAGACTCGGTATCCAGGGTAAACATGACCCCGGATGACCCGGTTTCGGCCCGCACCATTTTCTGAATGCCCAAAGATAAAGCCACATCCATATGTGAGAAACCGTTACTCTGACGATAGGAAATGGCGCGATCAGTGAATAACGAGGCGTAAACCCGCTTACAGGCGGCAAGCAAATTACGACGTCCGGAAATATTCAGGTAGGTTTCCTGCTGGCCGGCAAAGGAGGCGTGAGCCAGGTCTTCTGCTGTCGCTGAACTGCGTACAGCTACATCCGGGTATTCGCCATATTCCTGTTCCAGATGCTCGTAACCACGTACAATTTCCTCAGCCAGATCCGCCGGCATTTCGGCATTCATCATCCAGCTGCGAATCTGCTTACCGGTTCGCACCAGGGACTGTACATCATGTACATCCATGGCCGCGAGCAATTGCTCCATCCGCTCATAGAGATTATTGTGACGAATAAAATAACGATAGGCCTCAGAGGTAGTGGCGTAACCCGAGGGCACTTTGATTCCGGCCGAAGATAAATGCTGGAACATCTCACCCAGTGATGCATTTTTACCACCAACTGAATTAATATCATCAATACCTACTTCTGAAAAAGGCAGGATATAGCTCATAACCAACTCCATAACAATGCCAGTGGAATTTAATACCACAGACAAAGATATTTTGCACCGGGTAAGATCAATTAAGATAAAATGATTTTATTAATCCTGGAAACGACCGTATTCCAGCATCAGTAAGGTACAGTCTTTAACAAATGGGATCTGATTGTTGAGCAGGGCGAGTTCCAGCGGATCGGATTCGGTCCCAGGGTTCAATATTACCCGCCCTGGATTGGCGCGGACAATAGCCTCAATCATTGAAGCACTGCGCTCAGGCCCAATATAGACCGTAAGTGTATCAATAGATTTATTTATAGCCGCGAGCTCATGCTTCACGGCAAGGCCTTCAATATTTTCCAGTTTGGGATGAACCGGAATCACATGATAACCATACTCCTGTAACATGCGGATTGCCTTGTTGGCATAGCGATGGGCCTTATTACTAGCCCCCAGCACCACAATAGTATGGTTTTGCATGCTTAGTTATCCATAGTCATGAGGGCGTCACCCTAACTATTCAGTGATTCGGGCTTGATAAAATTGATCGTTTCAGCCTTGGCATAAGCCTGATCATGGATCAGCCTGATAGTGGTCTGACCGTCCTTTTCTTCCGCAGTCACCTGCAGCAAATCAGGGTTTCGTATCGCCAGATAAGCCATGGCAGCGGCGATCAATTGCTCATTATTAGATTTTATGCCGCCTATCAGCTGGTTCGCCACAAATTGCGCCCGCTGCGGTTGATCGGGTGAAAAAATATGCCCCGGCCCTTCTGGAATACCACCATCCATCTGTTGATCCATTTTATCCAGATATTCCATTTGCCGTTCAGGCAGGGTTTTAGTTCGATCAAACTCGAACTGCGCTTCACCATTAATCGATATTACCAACTTATTCATACTATATACTCAAACTATTAATTTACAGAAATTCGGGCGATTCTAACATTTTTCGACCTGAAATGCCCGCACATGGGCACTCAGGGCCCTGATTAACGCTGAATCATAAACCTGGCCAGCTGCTCTCTCAGATCACCCCCCAATTCTCGATAGTGCTGAATTATGGACTGTCTATCCTGCTGCGGTCTATTCTGGCTTAACTTGAACTTGGCCTGTATCTGCTCGATATCGATTCTGAATCCACAGATCATCTCAAACATTTTGTTTTTGCGTACTTCAGGTAACCCCGCCAGCAAGTTTAACTGCAGTTCAGGATCAAACTGCGCAAGCTGCTTTTCCAGAACCAGGACCTGCTGTTCCTGATCACTAATGAGTTCGACAAGCCCTTCAACTTCTACTGAAACATAATTCCAGGTGGGCACTCCCGGAGAGTCATACCAGGTGGGCGACACATAGGCATCGGGTCCCTGAAACAGAAGCAAAACCTGTGGCTGTTCGGAAAAACACCGATAATGGGGATTGTCTCTGGCCAGATGACCATAAAAACAATGCTCATTCTGATCGTAGCTCAATGGTAACTGACTGATAAGTGGTCGCTGTTGATAAATGGAAATAACTGTCGCAAAAGGATAATCATTAAAAACCGGAATAATGTTGGCCAGATTTTTTTCCTCAAATGCATCCGTTATATACATCAAAAAAGACCTCCCTGTTTAAATTATTATTTTTCAATGACAGCAATAGTCAATCGCGAAACACAGACCAGTTGACTCTCCTCATTGTGAATTTTAATTTCCCACACCTGAGATTTTTTACCCAGGTGAATGGGTTGAGCCACCCCGGTCACCAGGCCGGATTTCACTGCTTTAAGATGATTAGCATTAATCTCCATGCCAACACAATATGCTTTCTCAGAATCGACCACATAGTTAGCAGCAAGACTGCCCAGAGACTCTGCCAGCAACACTGAAGCACCACCATGCAACAAACCCATAGGCTGTCGAGTGCGGTGATCCACCGGCATGGTAGCCACCAGTGCCTTGTCCTGCACCTCAGTAATGATTATTCCGAGATGTTCCACCGCATTACCCAGGCCACGATCATTTAATTCATCCAGCCCAGGCTTCTGATACCAGATCATCGATTTTCCCCATAGAAACTGCAGCCATAATCCAGGGAGTCCCTGGACAATGCTATAAACAAATTTAAATGAATCAATTAAAAGCAATAAACTCTTAACAGATCACTGATTTACAGTGTGATGGAACACTACAATAATAGATGCCACAACAAAAGCAACTCCCGGTATTAAAATACTGATATTACAAACCAGGCACCTCTTAACACCCTGACATTCTGACTCCACGATGACCAATATAATCTGTTATAGTTTGCATCTTCATGACTTTATCGATAATCAATTATGCCTCAACCATCCAGAGTACTATTCTTCATCGCTACCGGATGCCAGCATTGCCCAAGCGTGCTGCAGTCTCTGGCCGAACTTATTAAAGAAGGGTCTATTGCTGAGCTTGAAGTAGTGAATCTCCAGCAATCTCCAGATCGTGCAGCAGAACTTAATGTGCGCTCTGTACCCTGGGTTAAAATCGGCCCCTTCGAACTGGTGGGTTTAAGAAGTAAATCCGAACTCAAACAGTGGATAGATCGCGTCAATGAACCACAGGCCATGGCTGATTATTATGGCGAACTAATGACTACAGGGGAAATAGATAAAGTCATCGAGCTGGTAAACAAATCCCCGGAAACTTTTGCCGCATTAATAACCCTGATGGCAAACCCCGAAACCACATTATCCGTTCGTATCGGAGTGGGGGCCATAGTCGAGGATTTTGCAGGTAGCGAACTTCTTAAACAGAACATTGAACTGCTGGCAAAATACACACAGGATAAAGATGCCCGAGTTAGAAATGACGCCTGCTTCTATCTCGGGCTGAGTCGAGACAGGGCAGCAGAACCCTACATCCGTAAAATGCTGGACTCTGAAGATGCAGAAACCCGAGAAATTGCTGAAGAAGCCCTGGAAGAAATTAATAATTCCTGACCATGTTCCCATTACACGATGACAATCCCAGCAAACGAACTCCTTACATCAACTATCTATTGATCATCAGCTGCGTACTGGTTTTTTTCTGGCAACTCTCTTTGGGGCGTTTCGGACAAACCGCTGTATATAGCCTGGGTATGATCCCGGCGGTGCTTTTTGACTTCAAGCAACTGCCGGCAGATCTGGAGACCATTCCAGCCTGGGCCACCCTTTTCAGCTCGATGTTCCTGCACGGTGGCTGGATGCATCTGATCGGCAACATGCTGTACCTGTGGATTTTCGGTAATAACGTGGAAGACGCCATGGGCCATGGCCGATTTATACTCTTTTACCTGCTATGTGGCCTGGCCGCTGCTCTGGCCCAGGCTATTCCCGATCCACTCTCTGTAGTGCCCATGATTGGCGCCAGTGGCGCAATTTCCGGTGTACTGGGCGCCTATATATTGCTCTATCCTCATGCCCGTGTGTTAGTGGTCATTCCCATCGGCCTGTATCCTTTTACTACCCGACTGAAAGCCGGCTGGGTACTGGGTTTATGGTTCCTGTTGCAAATAATCAATTCACTAATGACCTCATCAGAGCAATCCGGCGGAGTTGCCTGGGGTGCTCATATTGGAGGTTTTGTTGCCGGTATTGTTTTAATCCCCTTTTTCAAATCAAAAAAAGTTCGCCTGTTTGCACCGGCCCGCAACTAA
>CBDULX010000094.1:0-11616 GCA_965368175.1 uncultured Gammaproteobacteria bacterium
GCCTGTAAACCTTTCTGGCCTTCAATCAAGTTGAATTCAACTTTCTGGCCATCCTTCAAGGTTTTAAAACCATCACCTCTTATAGCTCTGAAATGTACAAACACATCATCTCCAGATTCGCGTTCAATGAATCCGTAACCTTTTGAGTTGTTAAACCATTTTACTGTACCGCTAACACGATCAGACATTTAAATTTACCTTTAATTATCATTTCAGGTATGGCCTCCATGCTCATACCAGACTTATTAATTAAGAGGCTATGGCGACATCCTCTGCCTGCAGCCCCTTTTCTCCTTCGGTAACGTTAAACTCGACGCGCTGACCTTCAATTAATGTGCGATGGCCCTGGCCTCGAATAGAACGAAAATGGACAAAGACATCATCACCGGTATCGCGGGTAATAAAACCAAAGCCCTTATTTGTATTAAACCACTTAACGATTCCGGTTTCACGTGAATTGTAAGCAATAATAGGGTTGGGTTGGTTAATTTGTGAACTTCTCCCATATGAAGCATAAGAGGTAACTAATACAGAGGCCATTGATGTAACAATTAACAGTAAAAAAAGTGTTGTCATACCTTCATTTGTTGTGAAATCGACAGTTTTAAAAACTTGTGCTGCAATAAGGGTGGTAATTAAGGAAACAATTATTGTTGTAATCAGGCCACGGATAATAACGGCTTTTGTCATGGTGTCATCTACTCACTAATTTTTTGGTTAAAATATAAATAATAAGCCCCATAAATTTAATGGGGTTTTTGGCTATGATTGATTGCCAGGGAACCTCTGCTAAAGTCGCGATTGTTTTGTATTGGCTAAAATCATCCAGGTTTCCTCGAAGTTTGTTGCAATAGAATAAATACCGCTTCACTTCGTGAAAAATCTAAACACTCATCGCAGCCTGTTACAACCAGGCTTAATCAGAGGTTCTCTGGTTGATAAACAATCAATCAAAAGGATAAAGAAATTATTTTATAACATTTTTTGGCATAAGCGGCCAGTTTTAAGCTTGTGTGTGGGGTTTTATTGGGCTTCCTTTTGTGAGGGGTTTGCAATATTTTTCATTAATTCTTCGACTGATGTTTCACTGGGCATTTGCAAGTGAAAGCCCTTCTCCTTTAAGTTGCTGACGACCTGTTCAGGTTTTTCCTTTGCCAGTTTTCGGTCTTTATTTATCTCAAGTTCCATGGCAAAGCTCAGCTGTCCCATTGGTTTTTTTAAGTCATCTGGTATGCAGTCGAAATTATCTTTTTCAGCCAGGTAAATATACATATCCCGTTTGGCTGAGCAACGGTAAATATAACATGTGATACTGCTCATTTAAGTTTACCCAGTACTTTCGCAGCAGCATTTATACTAGCCTGTATGTCATCATCACTGTGCAAACTGCTGACAAAGCCAGCTTCATAGGCAGATGGCGCCATATACACGCCTTCATCCAGCATGCCATGGAAAAAGGTTTTAAAGCCTTCGATGTCACACTGGGTGACCTGATCAAAGCGGCTGATCCTGTCGGCATCGGTGAAAAACAGGCCGAACATACCGCCGACGGCATTGCTGGTCATAGCCACACCTGCGGCTTTTGCCTGTGACAGAATACCATCCACCAGATGATTGACCTTGCTGGATAGAGCATCATAAAAACCGGGTACCGAAATCAGTTCCAGGGTTTTCAGACCGGCAGCCATGGCTATCGGATTACCAGACAGGGTGCCTGCCTGGTATACCGGGCCCAGTGGCGCAATATGTTCCATAATATCGCGACGTCCACCAAAGGCCCCCACTGGCATACCGCCACCCACAACTTTACCCAGGGTGGTAAGGTCGGGTTTGATATTGTATAAAGCCTGCGCACCGCCCAGGGCTACGCGAAAACCGGTCATGACTTCATCAAAAATGAGCACGCTGCCAGATTCATCGCAGACTTCTCGCAGCGCTTCCAGAAAACCCGGCACAGGGGGAATGCAGTTCATGTTGCCCGCCACAGGTTCTACGATGATGCAGGCAATTTTGTCACCCTGTTTTTTGAATGTTTCACGAACCTGATCAATGTTATTAAAGCTCAGAGTCAGGGTATGCTCTGCCAGGCTGGCCGGTACGCCGGGTGAACTGGGCACGCCCAGAGTCAGGGCACCGGAACCGGCCTTCACCAGCAATGAGTCTGAATGACCATGGTAACAGCCTTCAAACTTGACGATGGTGTCACGGCCGGTAAACCCACGGGCCAGTCGAATGGCACTCATGGTGGCTTCGGTTCCGGAACTGACCATACGCACCATATCCATTGAAGGCATAATGCTGCATATTTTTTCCGCCATCAGGGTTTCGACCACTGTCGGTGCGCCGAAACTCAGGCCTTTTTCGGCAGTCTGTTTTACCGTTTCAATTACCTCGGGATGGGCATGGCCAAGGATCATCGGCCCCCAGGAGCCCACATAGTCAATGTATTTCTTGCCATCAGTGTCCCAGAAGCAGGCGCCGGCGGCCCGGTCGATAAATACAGGGTCACCACCCACACCCTTGAATGCACGAACTGGCGAGTTAACGCCTCCGGGGATATGTTGCTGGGCCTGCTTGAACTGTTCCGCTTGACTCATTGATGGTGTCCTGAGCTTGTGATTGACATGGGGCAGGAATTTTACATTAAAATCATCAGAGTTTCAGGCCGAATGAGCTCAGCCGCGGTGTGCTAAGCTTTTAAACTGACGCTGGTTTATAGATAGCAATAAAAAAAAGGACCGCGATATGGAAGAAAAACCTCGCTGTGAGTGGTGCAGTCAGGACCCTTTATATATTCAGTACCATGATAATGAATGGGGTGTGCCAAGTTTTGATGACAGGCATTTGTTTGAAATGCTCATTCTGGAGGGCGCTCAGGCCGGCTTGAGCTGGTTGACGGTGCTGAAAAAACGAGACAGTTATCGCAGGGCCTTTGACGCCTTCGATGTACAAAAAATGGCCCGCTACACTCCGGCACGGGTGGAAAAACTATTACAGAACCCGGGTATTATTCGAAATCGACTGAAAGTTAATGCAGCAGTGGGTAATGCCCAGGCCTGTCTTGAGTTGCTGGATGAATACCACAGTTTTTCAGATTTTATATGGCAGTTTGTTGGTGGTGAGCCCATTATCAATCACTGGCCTTCACTCAAACATTTACCCGTTACTACCACCCAGTCCGATGCTATGAGTAAAGAACTGAAAAGACGTGGTTTCAAATTTGTTGGTTCAACTATCTGTTATGCCTATATGCAGGCAGTGGGTATGGTGAATGACCATACCCGACAGTGTTTTAAATATTCGGATAAATAATTAAGGATCGTATTTATGCCAGTTTTATTTGGACTCATTGGTTTCGTATTGGGAATGGCGATTGATGACATTGAAGCCGGGCTGATACTGGGTTTCATTGCCAGCGTTTTATCGGCAGTTTTTATGTTGTACCGTAAAGTGGGTGATCTGGATCGAGAATTAAAGCGCCTGCGCGAAGCCATGGCCAGTGATTGGGAGCAGCGCCATGGAAAATCAGAACCAGCCAGGGTGAAGGTACAGGAAGCAACAGCAAATAAAACCCAGGAGGATGTGCTCGAGCCTTTTAAACCAGTCACAAATCATGCAAATAAGACCGCTCAAACAGAGTTTTTAGACTTTTCCTGGGATAAAGATCAAAGCCTGAAGGATAGACAGAGCTTGTCTGAACCATCCTATTTGCAAACTCATATCCTTGGGCCAGCCATACAACTAATAAAAAATTATTTCAGCGAAGGTAACCTGTTTGTCCGCGTCGGTATGCTGGTGCTGTTTTTCGGCGTGGCATTTCTGTTGAAATACGCGGCAGAACACAGTGTGTTTCCGATAGAACTGCGCATCAGTGCCATTGCACTGGCGGCTATGGCAGTACTGTATGTGGGCTGGCGATTGAGAGATAAAAATCGGGCTTACGGGCTGATCCTGCAGGGTGGCAGTATCGGTGTGCTCTATATGACTTTTTATGCCGCCTATCAGATGTACCAGTTGATCCCGTCCCTGATGGCTTTTGCCCTGATGTTTTTACTGGCCATCAGCTCGGCATTGCTGGCGGTATACCAGAACGCACGAGTGCTGGCCGTGCTGGGTGCGGTGGGTGGGTTTCTGGCCCCTGTACTGGCTTCCAGTGGCTCTGATAATTACATTGGCCTGTTCAGTTATTATCTGTTGTTGAACCTGGGTATTCTCAGCGTAGGCTGGTTCAAGTCCTGGCGGATATTAAATCTAATAGGGTTTGGTTTTACCTATGTGATTTCCGGGTACTGGGGTGTGCTGTCCTACCAGCCTGAAAAATTCTGGACAACAGAACCCTTTCTAATATTATTTTTTCTCACCTACATTTCGGTGAGCGTTCTATACGCCCTTCGACAGACCATTAACCTGAAGGCTTATGTCGATGCCAGTCTGCTATTTGGTAATCCCTTGCTGGCATTTGGTTACCAGCTGGCACTGGTTAAAGATTTTGAATATGGCGTGGCCATCAGTGCTTTTGTGCTGGGTGTGTTTTACATCGTGCTGGGCCGAGTGCTGTGGCAGAAGCAGGGTGAAAAATTACGCATGATGGTTGAGGCCTGTCTGGCTATGGGAATCGTGTTTATCACCCTGGCCATTCCATTTGCCCTGGATGCCAACTGGACTACCGCTGCCTGGGCCATGGAAGCCGCGGGTATATTATGGGTGGGTTTCAAACAGGACCGCAAATTTACCCCGGTGTTTGCCATATTGTTGCAACTGGCCGCTGCGGTTATGTTTCTCGGTAGTGGATTCTCACAGACTGGAACGATATTCCTGGCCAATGCCTCATTCATCGGCAGTCTGATTATTGCGGCAGCCGGTTTATTCAGTGCCTGGTTGCTGCATCAACAGTCATTAAAACAAAATCCTCATTTTCTGGTGGCGATCAAGCCTCTGGTTTACCTCTGGGGCCTGGGCTGGTGGCTGCTGGGATTATTGATGCAGATCGATGTTCATTTTCTTCATAGCCAGAGTGTAAATGCTCTTCTGGTAAGCCTGATATTTACTGCGTCCTGGGCTTTCCTGCTGGATAAGCGATTGAACTGGTACTACGCGCGTTTGACAGTGCTGGCTTTTGTACCCAGTCTGATTCTGCTGGGTCTGTATGCCATTGTGTTATTCAGTCATCCTCTGGCTGAATGGGGTTATCTATACTGGGTAGCCGCGTTTGTGTTCGCCTATGCCCTGCTAAGACATTATTCGGAAAATGCCACGGTTAAGTTAATATTGCCCAGCCTGCATGTGATCATGGCCTGGCTGATTACCCTGTTACTGACACTGGATATTAACTGGCAGTTAACGACTCAACTCGCCAGTGCCTCGGGGTGGCGGGCTATTTACTGGCTAGTGGTCGTCATACCTGTGATGTTGCTGGTGATGCGCCACTCATTCTGGCCGTTTAGTCATTACACCCGTGCCTATGTTCAGGGTTTTGGTATGCCGATGTTCGCGCTTATCGTCCTGTGGATGGTGGCCAGTAGTCTAAATAGCAATGGTGATGCTATGCCTCTGTCTTATATTCCGCTATTCAATCCGCTGGATTTGATGCAGTTATTCATGCTGGTATTAATGCTCAGGTTCTGGCGCAGCAGCTGTCAGATATTGCATCTCAATGCTGAGCAGGATCGATTGATGCTGATTGTCACCTCGGCCATGGCTTTTTTCTGGATTAACATGCTGGTGGTTCGAATTTTCCATCAGTATTTCGACGTCGCCTTTATTGCCAGGGCCCTCTGGCAAACCGAAGCTCTGCAATCCAGTTTGTCGATACTCTGGGCCGTACTGGGCATGCTGGGGATGGTGGTCGCCTCACGCCGTAATCTGAGATCATTGTGGCTGGTGGGTGCGGTGTTGACTGCACTGGTGATTCTAAAATTAATGACGGTCGATCTGGCTGCCAGTGGCACCATTGAGCGTATTGTTTCATTCCTGGTGGTGGGCAGTTTGCTAGTAATTATGGGGTACTTTTCACCCATCCCACCTAAACCTGTAGAAAATCACTGAGGAAACATCGTGCCCTTAAATGTTTTTAGAAGTTTTACCCTGATCCTGTTACTGATACCTTTTTCCCTGATGGCCAGTAGCACTCCTGAATTAGCTGATTTTCAGCAATCGGTGGAATTGAGTGAAGCTAAAAAGCGTTTTCGTTCTATCGATTTACCTGCCGAGGTTTTATACACCCTGCAACGATCCGATATGGGTGATTTGCGGGTGTTTGATGCTCGGGGTCGGGCTATGCCGATCATGATTCTCAGGAAAAGTACGGATGCGGTGAGTGAACAGAAAGCCTTAAGTTTCTATCCTTTGCCAGGCAGGCAGAATCCTGATGATTCCCTGTCAGGTGGAGTCGACATAGAGCGTAACGCCGGGGGTGATGTAATCCGAATTCATCCCAGAAACCAGCATGTAGAGTCAACTACAGGGGCAGTGATAACGCAGTATTTGCTGGAAAACCAGGAAACCGAGCCTGAACTGGTTCAGTTAATATTCGACTGGTCTCAAAATCGTAAGGGCAATGTATCACTGAAAATTGAACACAGTGATAATCTGGTGCAATGGCATAGCCTGGTATCCAGAGCAGTACTGGCGCGTTTACAGCACAATGGCGATCAACTTGAGCAAAACACGATTGACCTGCCGGCCAGTGGTTCACGGTTTTTAAGACTCACAGTGCTTGATGGCGATGACGACTTCAGGGTACATGGAGTGATTGCACAGTATCGGCAGTCCGCTATGCCGGCACAAAACTGGTTATTGCTGGGCGCTTTAAAAAAACAGCCGGAAGAATCCGGCGTTTATGGCTTTAATATCCAGTCTGTTGTGAAACCAGAAAAAATTCAGCTGGATGTTTCCAGTGACTCGGAGTTTTATCTGTCCGGTAAACTGTTTAGCCGACCGAATGAAAAAAGCGTCTGGCGTTTACGAAATCGTAATTTTGTCCAGTATGCAGTAAAGCAGGGTGAACAGTGGTTCAACAGTGATGCCCTGTCCCTGGGATATATCACGGATTCTATTTATCGGCTTGAGTTGAATAATGGCCAGGATTTGCCTGAAGCTCAGAATCTGCAAATCAAGCTGTTGATGCCATCCTATGAACTGATATTTATCGCCGCCGGAAAGGCTCCTTTCGCTCTGGCCTGGGGTAACGCGGACATCGAGCCGGATAATTACTCTATGGAGTCTCTGTTCAGGCAATTTAAAGAACGTGCCGATGATCTGGAAACCGTGACACCAGAACGAGCGCTCATTCTAGAGAATATGGAGCAGCCACAGGTCGTTGTGGCTATCGACTGGAAGTCGATAGTGCTATGGTCGATACTGGTGCTGGGGGTCTTGCTGGCCGGGCTGATGGCCTATCAGCTTAAAAATGAGCTGTCACGGAAAACAGATCAGGAGAAAGAAGGTTGAAACCCTGCCAGCTATCACGATGGGATGGCCGGGGATTTGAATACAGATCCCTGGCATCGCCAATGACTGGACTGGTCTTTATCTTTAGCGTGGTAGTTTAGTATTCAAGTTGTCTGACTGGCTGTTCAAAGTAAATTAACTAATCAACAGTTCATTTGTAATTGATAAAAACAATGAGGAATAAGGTTGACTAGAATGAGCGTTCGTTCTAGTGTTATAAACATGAGCCAGACAAATACCAAAGTAAAACCCACTAACACCCGCGACCAGGTCATGGCCAGTGCCTTGCGCCTGTTTACCGGAAATGGTTATTTTAATACCTCGATACCCGATATTGTGCGTGATTCAGGCGTGAGTACCGGTTCCATCTATCATCACTTCGGAGATAAGGAAGGTATCGCCAAAACGCTGTTTGATACCCTGGTTGACTGGATGGAAGAGGCCCTGCAGCAAATTGAAAAGAAAAATAGCTCAGCCCAGGATCGATGCCGGGACATCATACAGCTCCTGTTCCAGATAACGGAAGAAGAACCGGATATGATGAAGTTCATGTTACATGCCAGGCATAAAGAGTTTCTGCCCGAGGAGGCACCTATCTGTTCCTCGCGGCCATTCCAGCATATGCGGGAGATGGTGGCCGAAGGTATAAAGAAAGGCGAAATACAGACGATGGATGAAACAGTGGCTGCAGCAGCTGTGTTTGGCGGAGCGCTGCGTATGATTCAACTCAGGCTGGATGGCATACTGGAAAAGCCATTGCTGGAGTATCAGGACGAAATATGGACATCTGCATGGCGGTCGGTTGCTGTTTGAGCGACGACCGTTTTTTTTTGACGATTTAACTAGAATGAATATTCGTTCTATTTGAGGTGAGATATGAAATCAATGGCAATCATTATAAGAGACGATGCTTACGACAAGATATTAACGCCCTTTGCGTTTGCCTATTTACAGGCGTCAGAAGGCTGTCAGGTAGATATTCTGTTCGTAAACTGGGCGGTACGCGCGCTGACAGAGGAAGGTGCTAAAGCGATTCGTGTTCAGGGTGAACATGCCGCAGAAGACCAGTGGGTGCGTGAACGTGTAGCAAAAGCCGGTCTACCTAACGATATATATGAACTGATCAAGGCCATGAAAGATACCGACATGGTGAATTTCTATGCCTGCAGCCTGGCTTCAGCCATCTTTGAGGTGAATGAAGACAATCTAATTCCTGAGGCAACCGGCATTATTGGCGCTTCATGGTTTCTCAATGAGAAGGCTCACAAAGCCGAACATGTACAGTATTTTTAAGGAGGCGATATGAGTGATGCAAAACTGAATAAGCTACTCGATACATCGGGCCTGTGTTGTCCCATGCCTATCGTGAAAACCAACAAAGCCATTCGCTCGATAGAATCCGGTGAGTTACTGGAAATCCTGGCGACTGATCCGGGTACCGAGAATGATATCCCATCCTGGTGTGAACGAACCGGTCATCAACTGATTGAGTCCAGAGTCGAGAATGGTCATTACACCTACCTGATTAAAAAACAGGGCTGAGTGGAAGGGGGATTGGTTAGATGAAAATAATATGGCACACAGGCTGGGGTCTGGATGAGTGGGGCTGGTTAGCGATCAATTTGTTACTGATTGCTCATGTTGTGGGCATCAATCATGTAATAGTGATCGCCGCTTTACTGTTGTTGTTGCAAAGCCTGTACTTTTACAGCAAAGGACTGCGATGGTGTGACCTGAAGCTTCAGGTCCGGCTGGCCTATGCCCTGTTGTTGATCATCGACATAGTGCTACCGTGGCATCTGATTCACGGCGCACAGATTATCGGTACTACGGCATTGTTATTATTTGATTATTGTTTCCTGGCACGCACCATGCTGCTCATGCCCTGGAATAGAAACCAGGGCATTAGCTGGGCGCTGCTGTGCAAGGCTTATTTTTCGCCGCCAGTACCAGGTGAAGTTAGGCTGTGAATTATTTTATAACTCTTTGGAGGCAGAGATGAATAGATTATTTTCTGTATTTAAGCATATGCAATCTGGTTTGTGGCTTGTATTGATGAGCCTGGCACTGACATCGAACAGCCTCGCCGAAGAGATCAATGATGCAGCGGCATTAAAAGGTATCGAAGAAGCCAGAGGTGTGTTCCTGATTGATTTTTCCGATGTCGGAAAAACCGCGTTTTACCTGAAAATTATTCAGGGCACTCATGCCAGTTTTATAAAGCAGGGTGTAAAACCGGATCTGGTGCTGGTATTTATCGGCCAGACAGTCCAGTTTCTGACCACTGAGCCCAGCGATGAATTGTTTATTGAACATGCCAATGAGACTGAATCTATTGCAAACAGTGTGAAAAGCCTGCACAAAGCCGGAGTTCGCATGGAAGTGTGTGCCGTGGCCACCGAGGTTTTTGGAATCGACAACAAAACCATATTGCCAGGCATGGATGTGGTCGGTGATGGTTTTATCTCACTGATTGGCTGGCAAACTCAGGGTTACAAACTGGTACCGATTTTCTGAGGAAGCTCTGATTAAGTCTGGTTGTAGCAGGCTGTATAAATCAATTACGACTTGATAAAAGGTTCCTGATTGCCTGGACCAATGAGTGGTTGGTTCTTTACTGACCAGAATACTGGCAGCCAGTATTCTGGTATTTTTTATTTATGTAACCTCTTTTTAACTTGTCATTTCGACCTGAGGGAGAAATCCTTCTATTAATAGTTGCATAATATTAAGCATTTAAGATCCCTCCCTATCAGTCGGGATGACAAAAATGACACTTAATCAGAGGTTCCTTAGCTTCTGTCTGTTCTGCTGCGTGATGCTAATATAACAACTCAATCGAATAAAACTCTTATCTAATCAGGCGTTTTCTCTGTTGTTATTGATCAAGATCTAGTCAATTAGTGGATATCCCGCAATTTTTACCCGTATAATTTTCAGTCTGTTTAAAAAGATAGGGCATACAGTCACGGCTGGAAAGCTAATCGAAATGTTATCTGGTCTTAACGGATAGGTGGTATGCCAGACTTTCTCTATAAGAAAAACAGGATTGTCTCTGATGCAGGGGGCAGGTTGAGGAAATAGACGATTGATAGGATGCGCTCACAGTCTCAACTAAATGACATACCAATCAGCAGGGGAATCAAATGAAACGATCGATTATACCCATCCTGGTAGCCTCCACGCTTGTGGCTCCCACCGCACTGTTTGCAGGTGCCAGGCTCAATATTTCAGACGACTCAAGCATAGATCTTGGTTTCAGGCTCCAGGGCCTGTATCTGTCAAATGACGACGCCAGTAGTAACAGTAATGAATTCCGGACCCGGCGTGCCCGCATCAGGCTAAAGGGCGATGTCACCGACTTATTTACCATGTTTTTGCAAACTGAAGTATCCAATGATGGTGCCAATTCCGGTCTGGACACGAAGGTCATCGATTCGTATGTCGAGGTCAAGCCCAGCAAGCTGGCCCACGTCCTCCTGGGCCAGCATATGGTTCCTACCGCCCGTCAGAATTTGACCAGTTCCGGTGGGTTGATGGCCATGGATCGGCCGGGTATTGCCTATAAGACCCTTGGATGGGGTACCAAAGCCAATGTGGCTTTCACAACAGCTACAGCACCATTAACCAGCTCGGGTCTGACCGGTAGCACCCAGGTCCGCGACCAGGGCATGACCCTGTTCGGCAGCAGCTCCCTCGGTGATTCCACCCATTACAAATACTACCTGGGTATGTACGAAGGTGCGGTTGATTCGGTCACCGATACAGATCGCATCGCGGCTCGTGTTCAGCTGAATTTCTTCGATGCCGAGCCAGGTTACTTTAATCTGTCCACCTATCTGGGCAAGAAAAAAACCCTGGGTATAGGTCTATCAATAGATCAGCAGGGTGATGTGGCTACCAACAGTGCGACCTCCGCAGTGGTGGATTATGAATGGACGTCAGTGGATGTGTTTACCGACTGGCCCATGGGGGGAGGTACACTGACAGCGGAGCTAGCCCTTAATAATCTGGATCTGGGAGATGCTGACGCTGTGCTTAATGATGGCTTAGGTGCTCCACTGTCGACCGGTGCTAACAGTGTTACCGGCAATATGGCCCAGGGCGATGGTTATTATCTGCAGCTGGGTTATTACAAAAGCCAGTGGCAACCCTGGGTTCTGTACG
>CBDULX010000095.1:0-11421 GCA_965368175.1 uncultured Gammaproteobacteria bacterium
TCTTTTTCTTTTACTTCGACTTGCAGGGCAATGTATTCATTCAGCGCGTTTTCCATTTCATCACGGGAATCGTAGGGGCCATGCTGGCCTCCGCCGCGCACTTCAAAATACCACAGGTTGTTGATATTGAAAGTGCGATCGATACGTTCCGATTGTGGTTTAGAGTTATCCGTGTCCCTGTGTTTGTCCATCGGTTGTACCTTAATTGTGTAGAATGATGAAGCGGGGTTTGACCAGGGTTTCGAAGTCTCGATATTCCATCTGGATGACTTCGGAATGGGAGCCGGCATTGAAGGCTATTTTTTTGTCTTCGGTCAGGCTTTCTGTGACATACACTTCCATATCATATAAATTTCCAAACGGTGGCATGGCCCCTACTTCACAATCGGGGAATCGTTTGGTGAATTCCTGTTCTGTAGCCAGTTGCACATTGTCGGATTCCAGTGCCGCCTTCAGGGTGTCCATGTCCACCTTGTAGTTGGCAGGTACCACCGCCATGGCTAGCTGACCTTCAACTTTGATAATCACCGTCTTGGCCATTTCCTTACTGGCAATATGCACACTCTTGGCAATATCCACAGCGGTGAATGCCAGTGAATGATTGATGGTAAGATATTTTATGTCGTTATTGTCCAGAAAATCTTTCAGTCTTTGAGTTGGCATAGTAGTTGACCCCGGCGACAATTATATGGCTTTAGAGAAACGCCTGTTTTGTTCTGGCTTTTTCAGATAACGATCGAAAACCATGCAGATATTACGAATCAGTAAGCGTCCTTTGGAAGTGACGATTATGGCCTGGTCACTTAATTCAAGCAGTCCGTCCCTGGCCATGGTTTTGAGCTCGTCCAGTTCATCCGAAAAATACTGGTTAAATGTAATACTATTATCTGCTTCGAACCTGGCAATATCCAGCTGAAAATGGCAAATGAGTTTCATAATGGCATCACGCCGAATAATGTCATCATCATCGATTTCCACACCACGAAACACTGCCAGTTTTCCAGCGTCGATGCGTTCATTGTATTCATCCAGGGTTTTTACATTCTGGGCAAAGCTACGGCCGACAGTGCCGATGGAGGTGATACCCAGGCCCACCAGGTCACAATCGGCGTGAGTGGCATAGCCCTGGAAATTTCGATACAGCAGTCCCTGCTGCTGAGCAATGGCCAGTTCATCATCCGGCTTGGCAAAATGGTCCATGCCGATGTACACATAGCCAGCTTTTGTCAGGTCTTCGATGCTCATCTTTAAGATATCGAGTTTTTCTGCTGCGCTTGGTAATTCGTCTTCATTGATTCGACGCTGGGGTTTGAACATTTCAGGCAGATGAGCGTAGTTGAACACTGAAATACGATCGGGGTTGATGTCGATAATGCGCTGCAGGGTTTCGGAAAAAGTATTCACCGTCTGTAAAGGCAGACCGTAAATCAGATCGACACTGATGGATTTGAAACCGGTGTCGCGGGCGGTTTCTAAGGCATTGAGGGTTATGTCTTCACTCTGGATACGGTTTACCGCTTTCTGTACTTCTGGATTGAAGTCCTGTACACCCAGGCTCATGCGATTGAAGCCGATGTCTCGTAACAGCTTGATGCTGTCAGCGGTTACTTCACGAGGGTCAATTTCGATGGAGTACTCGCCCTGATCATCGTCGTACAGGTTGAAATGTTTGCGGGTAACATCCATTAATTCCCGCATCTGCTCATGACTGATAAAGGTGGGGGTGCCACCGCCCCAGTGCAACTGATCTACCTTACGAGATGGATCGAACAGTTTGGCCTGCATGGCAATTTCTTTATGCAGGCGCTGCAAGTAGGGATCGGCCTTGCTGCGATCTTTGGTGATGACCTTGTTACAGGCGCAGTAATAACAGATGGTGTCGCAGAAGGGCAGATGAAAATACAGCGATAGCGCTTTGCCCGTCTGGTTAGACAGGGCGGCATTACGTTCATAATCGGCCAGAGTGTAGTCTTCGGTGAACTGGACCGCGGTAGGGTAGGAGGTATAACGCGGACCGGAACGATCGTATCGTTTTATGAGGTCCAGGTCGAAGCTAATGTCTGGCATTGTTAAAAAATCCTAAAGTTTAAAAACAGTTCACGCCGTTGTAAGTGTCATTTCGACCACAGGGAGAAATATTATGTTGAAATAGTGAAGTAGTCATAACATTTAAGATCCCTCGCCTTTGCTCGGGATGACAAAGAATGAAGATATTAACAGTATTAAGTTTACATCAAATTTCCACTACCTGTTCTGAACCTGGATCAAATGATCTTTTCAAAAGCAGCCAGTAATTGCTCTATATGGGTTTCGCTGTGCGATGCCGACAGGGTAATGCGTAATCGGGCGGTGTCTTCGGGTACTGTGGGAGGCCGGATGGCAGTAACCAGTATGCCCTGTTTAAATAACTGTTCACTGAGTTTAACAGCAGTGGCGCTATCGCCTACCAGCACGGGCTGTATGGGCGTGCCGGAGTCCATCAGATTCAGGCCCAGCTGCCTTGCGCCTGTTCGCCAGAGATCTATTAGCTGGTATAGATGTTCCCTGCGCCAGGCTTCGTTTTGTACCAGCTTTAAGCTGGTCCGAGTGGCTTCGGCCACGGCAGCCGGCATGGCGGTGGTGTAAATATAGGTACGGGCTTTCTGGATCAGGTATTCGATGAAGTCGACAGAGCCCGCAACAAAGGCGCCAGCGGTACCCAGTCCTTTGCCCAGAGTCCCCATGTAAATTGGTACCTGACTTTTATCACACAGGAGATATTCCAGGCTGCCTCGGCCCCGAGTACCCAGTACGCCAAAGCCATGGGCATCGTCCACCATCAGCCAGGCATCCTGCTGCTGACAGACCTCGGCCAGTTGTGGAATGGGTGCCAGATCACCGTCCATGCTGAACACACCGTCGGTCATGACCAGCTTTTCACCACCAATTCGTTCGCTGAGCTTCTGCCTGAGGTTGTCCACGTCACGATGGGGATAGCGCTGTAAACGAGCACCGCTGAGCAGTCCGGCGTCCAGCAGGGAGGCATGATTTAATCGGTCTTCGAATACGGCATCCCCGCGGCCACATAAAGACTGGGCGACACCTAAATTTGCCATATAACCCGTGGAAAACAGCAGTGCCCGAGGGTAGCCGGTAAATGCAGCCAGTTCTTCTTCCAGCGACTGGTGGGCCTGGCTATGGCCATTCACAAGATGGGCGGCGCCGCTGCCAGCACCATACTGTTCTACACCTTTGATGAATGCCTGTTTTACTTCAGGATGGTTGGCCAGCCCCAGGTAATCATTGCTGCAGAAACTGAGCAGAGTCTGGCCATCGATAATGATTTCTGCACCCTGCGCAGACTGGGTTACCAGACGACTGCGATACAGCCTGTCTTTTTTGCGTTGCTCCAGTTCCGTGTGCAGGTTCTTCACTACTGTCCTGGCTTACTCAGGATGAGCAGGCTTTCGCCTTGAACTCTTCCTGGCCTTCGATTGTGGAGGGCTGGATGCCGAGGCGGGCAAACAGCGCCAGATCGTCATTGGTTTCGCAGTTTTCCGTGGTCAGCAGTTTCTCACCGTAGAAGATGGAGTTGGCGCCGGCAAAGAAACATAGGGCCTGCATCTCATCACTCATTTCATGGCGGCCGGCCGACAGACGCACCTGGGATTGTGGCATCAGGATACGGGCCACGGCGATGGATTTGACGAACTCAATGGGTTCGATTTTGTCGGCACCGTATAGCGGTGTGCCTTCCACCTGAACCAGCATGTTGATGGGGACCGATTCCGGGTGTTGCGGCAGATTGGCCAGTTGCTGCATCATGGAGGCACGATCAGTGTCCGATTCGCCCATACCCAGAATGCCGCCGCTGCACACATTGATGCCCTGGTCCCGAACATGTTTCAGGGTGTCCAGTCGGTCCTGGAAGGTGCGGGTGGTAATGACATTGCCATAGAACTCCGGAGAGGTATCCAGATTGTGATTGTAATAATCCAGTCCGGCCTGTTTCAGGTTCTGAGTTTGCTTCTGGGTGAGCATACCCAGGGTGACACAGGTTTCCATGCCCAGTGTTTTCACGGCGGAAATCATTTCTATAACACGATCCAGATTTTTATCCGTCGGGTTACGCCAGGCTGCGCCCATGCAAAACCGGGTAGAGCCTTTGGACTGTGCCAGTCTGGCTTTGTCGATGACTTCATCCAGTGGTAACAGTCGCTCTCGCTCCAGCTCGGTTTTGTGATGGGCGCTCTGGGAGCAATAACCACAATCTTCGGCACAGGCACCGGTTTTGATACTCAGCAAGGAACTGATCTGGACTTCATTGGGGTCGAAATTCTGGCGATGGGTACTGTGGGCCTGAAACAGCAGGTCATTGAAGGGCAGGTCAAACAGTTTCCGGATTTCATCCAGAGACCAGTCATGGCGGATAAGCGGTGCATTCATGGAGTTAATTCTTGCTAAGGTTAATTCGAGGCTTAATAATACAGGCTTTCTTCGACATCGGACAGGGACTGGTTCATGTTAACGCGCATTATCGACACTATCTATCCACCCACCTGCATATTATGCGGTATTCACAGCCGGACATCTCGGGATTTGTGTGAAGACTGTGAAAGCGATTTCATCTATAACCAGTGGGCCTGTAGTTGTTGTGCCCTTCCTTTACCCTTCGATCTGGAGGGAGCCGTTTGTGGCGAATGCCTGCAATCACCACCGCGTCAGCATCTGGCCTGGAGTGCGTTTGTCTATGCTCAGCCGCTGGAGTGGATGATCCAGCAACTGAAATTCAACGGTAAAATGGCCTATGGACAATTACTGGGGCAGTCGGCAATTCCTTTTTTGCCTTCGCTGGATGCCACACCGGATTGCATTATCCCTGTACCCCTGCATCCAGAACGACTGCAACAACGGGGTTATAACCAGGCGTATGAAATGCTAAAGCCACTGGCCAGGCACCTGGACATTAGCCTGGACAACACCAGTTGCAGGCGACAGAAAAATACCTCGGCACAAAGCGACCTTGATGCAAGTGAGAGACGTAAAAATATCCGCAATGCGTTTGTGTTCGATAATGTCCATCAGTATGAATATGTGATTGTGTTCGATGATGTGATTACGACTGGTTCAACCATCGCCGAGCTGGTGAAAGAGATCAAAAAGCAGGGAGTGAAGCGTGTGGATGTGTGGAGTCTGGCACGGGTAGGGAAATAGAGGTTCTCCAGTTGATCTTTTTATGTTTTTGATCACCCGAACTGTCGGTGGATGCAATTTCATATAAAAAATTTTTGGTGTTGAAATATTTTTTTAACAGTTAATTATTTGAATTAAAAGTGTTTGTCATGACAGCAAATTAATAGTGTGTTAAATGGCTCAGTTTTTTATATTATTCGAAATGTTTTTTGGTGTTTTTGCTGGTTTTTAAAATACCAGGGAGGTTAAATTCTATATTATAAATCGGTATTATTAACTGTACTTATTATCAGTAAAAATGCTGTTTTCGCTATCAAAATATTTGTGCATTTGTGAGTGTAAAAGCGTTAAAATTAATAAAATTAAAGGAACCTCTGGTTAATTTGTCATTTCGACCAAAGAGAGAAATCTTGCTGTTGATAGCTGTATAAATATCAGGCATTTAAGATCCCTCCATTTAAGTCGGGATGACATATTATGAACTAACCAGAGGTTCCTTAAAGGAACCATTGTTACGGATGGTTCGTGTTATTTTATGTAAACGACTAATTGATGTATCAAATGAGCAAGGTAGACAATATTGCGGGTCCCTGTAAGCATCTTGCTGCAGGTCAGAATTGTGACAGTTGCATACTGGACTGTTCACAACAATTTGCTGATTTCTGTGTTGAAGCCAAACGCGACATGCAGAAACATATGTATTTAAAACACTTCCATCGACATGAATGTCTTTATCATCAGGGTGAACCCTGTGATGAGATGTACGTGCTTATTTCTGGCGATGCCAAGATCTATCGAAAATTACGCAATGGCGACCAGCAAATTTATAAAGTTGTGCATACTCCGGGTGAAGTTATCGGCTGTGAGGATATGTTTTTTGATAAGCATGAAAATTCAGCGGAGGCACTGGAAGATGTCAGCGTGTGCTGTGTAAAACGGGATGACCTGAAAAAGAACTGTAAGCAACATGGTTTCCTGATTTGAGTCCACAGGACTTACATCAAACCCATCGCTGTTATTAAGCAGCGATTGATGGATGCTGTTGTTTTTTTACAGGGATTTAGCTCACCCAGTAATCGATAAATACCCCAATAAACACCACCATGCCAAACCAGTTGTTATTCAGGAATGCTTTGAAACACAGCTCGGGTTTTCGGTCCTTGATTAAATATTGCTGGTAGATGGCAAAACCTGCGGCAATGATCAGTGAAACATTGTAGAACAGGCCAAGCTCCGATTGCCGTCCGATAAAGTAGAGATCCAGCAGCAACATGACTTGAAGCAGGCCGACCATAAGTTTGTCTGCCTCACCGAACAGGATGGCGGTGGACTTGACGCCGATTTTTAAATCCTCTTCCCGGTCGGCCATGGCGTACATAGTGTCGTAGGCCGTGGCCCAGAGTACTGTGGCCATGAAAATCAGCCAGGTTACCGGTGTAATTTCATTGGCCTGTGCGGTGAAGGCCATGGGAGCGGCCCAGCCAAAAGCTGCACCCAGGTGAATTTGAGGCATGTAATGAAATCGCTTGGCGAAGGGGTAGCTGGCTGCCAGTGCAATGCCTACGAAGGACATATAGATAGTGAGGGTGTTCATTAACAGCACCAGTAAAAACGCGGTGATGCTCAGGCTGGCAAATACCAGCAGGGTTTCGGTGGCGGTGACCCGCCCCGCTGCCAGTGGACGGTCTCGGGTACGTTCCACGTGGGGATCGATCTTACGGTCGGCAAAATCATTAATGGCACAACCGGCTGAACGCATCAGGAACACACCACTGACAAATACAAACAGTACCAGTAAATCCGGCCAGCCTTTGGCGGCAATCCATAGCGCCCACAGGGTAGGCCAGAGTAACAGGTAAATGCCGATGGGGCGATCCATTCGCATCAGGTAAGCGTATTGCTCCAGACGTTCCATGGCGTGCTGGTAGTTGGGTGAATCGTTCAGGGTTTTCAGGTAATTGATCAGGAACATTATAAATTACATGTATTCTGTGATTGTCAGGGCTGCTATATTAACCGATCACAGAATAATTGTTGTAGTGCAGCGCTGAAATCTATTGATCAGTGTTGCCTGGATAGCTTAATAAGGTTGATTGATGGCGAAAAAATACGATTACGATTTGTTGGTCATTGGCGCTGGTAGTGGTGGCCTTTCGGTTGCAGAGCGGGCGGCGGCCTATGGTATGAAATGTGCCGTGGTGGAAAATGGAAAGATGGGCGGTACCTGTGTGAATGTGGGTTGTGTACCGAAAAAGGTGATGTGGTTCGGTGCTAATCTGGCCCATGCACTGCACGATGCTGTGGATTATGGTTTTGATGTCGAGAACAAAGGTTTTGACTGGAAACACCTGGTAGGCAAACGTGATGATTATATTTCGGGTATCAATAGCTGGTATCACACTTACCTGGCGGATATGAATATCGAGGAAATCCAGGGTTTTGGTTCCATGGTGGATGCCCACACGGTGGATGTGGATGGCAAACCGTTCACGGCGAACCATATTGTGTTATCTCCCGGAACCAAACCGATTGTTCCCGATATTCCCGGCGCTGAACATGGCATTACCTCTGATGGTTTTTTTGAATTACAGGAGCGCCCTCAGCGGGTGGCCATTATCGGTTCGGGTTATATTGCAGTGGAGCTGGCGGGTGTTTTGAATAGCCTGGGATCAGATGTCTGTATGTATTTACGAAAAGAGCATTTGCTGCGGTCATTTGACGCCATGCTGCGCGAATCCCTGCTGGAAGAAATGCTGGATCAGGGTATAGGTATTATATCCCGTATCCTGGTGGTGGAAATACGCCGGGAAGAGGATGGCAGCCTGACGATAATCGATGAAAAAGGCCAGGAAAATAAAGGCTTTAGTCATGTGATATGGGCCATAGGCCGAGTCCCGAACACCTGGGGTATGAGTCTGGAGGCCGCCGGGATTGAAACCGATGAGCAGGGCTTTATTACCACCGACATATACCAGAAAACCAACATCGACAATATTTTTGCCCTGGGTGATGTCACTGGCCGAGCGCCTTTGACCCCTGTGGCTATTGCCGCTGGTCGGCGACTGGCCGATCGCCTGTATGATAATCAGAAGGACCGGCATCTGGATTACCAGCTGGTACCCACAGTGGTATTTACCCACCCGCCTATCGGCACCGTTGGGCTCACCGAAAAAGAAGCTCGTGAGAAACACGGTGATGCGGTGAAAATATACCAGACCCGGTTTACCGCCATGTATAACTCAATGACGCGGCACCAGGTAGACACAGCAATGAAACTGGTGTGCGTGGGTGTGGACCAGAAAGTGGTCGGGTGCCACGTTATCGGTCCGGGTGCCGATGAAATGCTGCAGGGATTTGCGGTGGCCATCCGTATGGGCGCGACAAAGAAAGACTTCGATGATACGGTGGCTATTCACCCCAGCAGTGCGGAAGAGCTGGTTACGATGCGGTAATTTTTCCTGTTTTTCATATTCTGGGAATTTTTCGGTGATTTTTCCGGGATATCTTTCTTAAACTTACAGGTGTTATTTATTGGCAAGTTTAAGAAAGAGGTCGTTATGTCTGAAGAATTACAGTCCGGTATAGTAAAATGGTTTAATGATGCAAAAGGATTTGGTTTTATTGTGCAGAATGATGGTCCCGACGTGTTTGTACACTTCAGGGCGATTAATGGAACAGGACGCAAGTCCTTGCTGGAAGGTCAAAGGGTGACATTTAGCCTGAATCATGGTGAGAAGGGGCTTCACGCCGATAATGTCAGTGTGGTGTAAGAAAGTTGTAAGTCTCACAACCCCCTGTTGAACTGGCAGGGGTTGTGATTTTGGTAGCTGTTAGATAAAGTTTTAAAATGAATCAAAATATTCGTCCTTTTAAGAAGCAACTTCCTGAAATAGCTGAGTCTGCCTATATCGATCCTGCCGCGGTGGTGATTGGTGATGTGGTCATTGGTGCCGATTCATCAGTCTGGCCTATGGCTGCCATTCGTGGTGATGTGAATAGCATTCGCATTGGTGAGCGCACCAATATTCAGGATGGCAGTGTGCTGCATGTGACCCATGAGGGTCCGTTAGCGCCTGATGGTTTTTCACTGAACATCGGTAGCGAGGTTACGGTGGGCCATAAGGTGGTATTGCATGCCTGCACCGTGGAAGATAAGTGTTTGATTGGTATGGGTTCGGTAGTGCTGGATGGTGCGGTGATTTGTTCTGGCTGTATCCTGGGTGCAGGTAGTGTGGTATCACCGGGTAAAGTGCTGGAAGGCGGTTATTTATATCTGGGTGCTCCGGCCAGGAAGATACGTGAGCTGAATCAAAAAGAAAAAGACTTTTTAAGCTACTCGGCAAAACATTACGTACGTCTCAAAAACGATTATATGCATTGTGATTGATTGGTGGTTGGTGCTATCTTACAGCTTCTTTATTACCCACTGAGGGAAGGGCATTAAAAATGAAAATCGTAACATCTGTATTTGCTGCAATTATTTTATTAACCGGTTTATCTGTACAGGCTGAAAGCGGTGTTGCCCGTGCAGTTTTTGCTACAGATATTCAGGATCGTGAGCCCGTTGATCAGATAGGTCAGCTGACTAACGACAACAGTTCAGTGTATTTTTTCACTGAAATCCGTGGTCTGGAAGGGCAGACTGTTACTCATCGCTGGGAGCATGGTGGTGAAGTTCGTGCAGAAGTGAATTTCAATGTTGGTGGTAACCGCTGGCGCGTATGGTCCAGTAAAAACCTGCAGCCAAACTGGTTAGGAGAGTGGAAAGTATCTGTTGTTGATGCAGGCGGTAACGTTCTGTCTCAGGAGAGCTTTGCATATGTACCTGCAGGTGAAACAGCAGTTGCTGCTCCGTCTGAAATGGAAGCCGAAGATGAAACTGGATCAGAAGGCGAAACTGATTCTGAGGCTTCCCCTGGAGAATAATAGCAGTGGTAGCTATTGCTGTACCATAGGTACACAGAAAGCCCGGTTAGTCCGGGCTTTTTTTGTGCCTGCCATTCAGGAATCAGACTATTTAAGGAACCTCTGATTGAGTCAGGTTGTAGCAGGCTTCGATGAGTGTTTTGATCTTGCACGGAGTGAGGCGGTAGTTATTCTATTGCAACGAAATCGGGAAAAATCTGGACGCTTTTAGCCAGGGAACTTCTGATCAAGTATATGATGCTTCTGGCTTACAGTTGTGTCCCTTGCTTTTGCTAAATATACTAATCGGATGCCTGATTCAGGGAATGACGTATTTTCTGGATGACTGGTGCGGTGTCCGGTCGGATCTGGCGCCAGAGATAGAAGGACTCGGCGGCCTGCTCCACCAGCATGCCAAGACCATCGAGGCAGGATCTAGCACCCTGTTGCAATCCCCATTTCATGAAGGGTGTCGCTTCGGCTCCGTACATCATGTCATAGCAACAGGCATCGCTAGAGAGCAAATTGTCCGGCAGAGGCGGTAATTCGCCACTGAGACTGGCAGAGGTGCCATTGATGATTAAATCAAATTTCTCACCGGAAAGTTCATCAAAGCCACAGCCGGATAGGGTGCCGAGGTCACTAAACTCCTGTGCCAGCTGTGTGGCTTTTGCAACGGTTCGGTTGGCAATCACCAGCTGGCTGGGGAATTGTTGCAGGATTGGTTCGAGTACGCCGCGTACAGCGCCGCCGGCACCGAGAATCAGGATGTGTTTGGCATTCAGGTGAATATCGTGATTGTTTTTTAAATCATTGACCAGGCCAACACCATCGGTAGTATCACCGTAATAATCATTTTCCCCATACAGTATCAGAGTATTGACGGCTCCGGCACGTTCAGCACGATCACTTAGTGAACTGGCCAGTTGCCATGCGTCCTGCTTAAACGGAACGGTGATATTCAGACCCTTACCGCCACTGTCCTGAAACTGTTTAACGAATTCCGCCAGCCGGCCAATTTCTACCAGTTCAGCGGTGTAACTAAGTTGCTGACTGGTTTGACGAGCAAATTCACTGTGAATCTGGGGGGATTTGCTGTGGGATACCGGATTGCCTATTACCGCATATCTATCAGTCATAGTTACAGTTCTTTATATAGTTTATTAATAAAGAGTGCTTCGCACGGCTGAATTTACGGGCCCTCTCTGCCCGCAAAGACGGATTTCCTATAACGGCATAGCGGTCAGTCATGGTCTTGCATCCGTTTGGATGAAATTATTGTGAGTGCTCCGCACGGTTGATTTGCGAGTCCTCTCGGCAACTGCGTCCTGCGTTGCTCTACTA
>CBDULX010000096.1:0-11310 GCA_965368175.1 uncultured Gammaproteobacteria bacterium
GATCGGAGGCAGAAATTCTATTTCGGCCTGCATCTGTTTTTCGGACATCATATCCAGCGTCGATTGTAGAAACTGGGTGTCACCGATGAAGGGCGCTTTGAGATGTACACCATCAGGGTGAGGGTATCTTAAGGCCACCGGCTGCATCCCTTGCTGTCAGTCTTTTTTACTTTAGCCATGCTCTTGCGGTTTCGGTAATGGCTGCAACCGCGGGGTGGGAAATCCTGCGTTCCGCTGATATCGCATAAAACTCTTCACGTACCTCTTCAGTGTTGCCGATTATCTGTACACTATACTGATCGGCGACTTCTTCCGCGATTGCAGTTGGTACGGTGAATACCCCTGTACCGGCCTGACCGAAAGCTTTCATCAGTGCACTGTCATCAAACTCTCCGACTATGCGAGGATAAATGTGTAGACCGTCGAGCCAATCCAGTAATCGTGCCTGTGTCAGGTTTATTGCGCTGGGCAGTAACATAGGGGCATTATTGAGATTGTTCGGAAAATCTTTGTTCAGGCTGTTTGCCAGCGTAGGTGATGCCAGAAAACTGATGCCGCATTCGCCTAATAGATGGTTGAATCCACGTACGCTCAGTCCTGAGGGGATTGGGCCGTCAGCAATCACCAGGTCGATACGATGCACAGCAAGTTCAGACAGTAACTCATCCAGACTGTTTTCCCTGCATATGATGCGTACCGGATTTGCGAGCTCAAGTGCGGGTAGCAGCAAGCGATAAGCAATAGTTTTGGGTATCGCGTCTACCACGCCGACCTTGAATGCCACAGGTCGATCCACGGGTAAATTCCGTAACATCTGTTCCAGTTCGCCACCAAGGGAGAAAATTTCATCGGCATAGCTGAACACCAGGCGGCCGGTTTCGGTCAATTCAATATTACGACCGGCCTTACTGAACAGGGCTTGACCAAGTGTGTCTTCCAACAGGCTGATCTGTCCACTGATGGTTTGTGGTGTCAGGTGCAGGTGTTTACTGGCTCGAGTGATACCCCCCTGTTTGGCTACCGCCCAGAAATAATGTAAGTGCTTATAGTTGATCATGTTTCTTAAGTAATTATAGTGCTAATAGAAAAATATCGGCTATGACTTATCATTTTGCCGATTGGGCCAGTACCTGTTGAACTAACAAAATGTTGTCATCACATTATTTGTTATTGAGTTCTAATCGCACTTTTTGTCAGTTCTGGTCAATATTACTCGTCGTCTATGTTTCTATAAACATAAATTAAAGTAGTTAAGGCCATTGATAGTTAACCACCAATGGCCAGTTACCAGGTGCTCCTCCTTTCAGGAGCCTGTTCAGGCATATGTCTGGCTTTTATTCGTGTAGACCAGTTGTGGCCTTAGGTGCAAATAAGAATGGTTTAGCAGCCAATAATGTTTTGGTAGCCAATACTACAACCAAAGCCATAATTGCCAGTTTGAAAACGACCATTGAGCCGGTTATTGCAAGTAGTGTTAGTGCGCTAATAGACATGATAATGTCTCCTTGGGGGAAGTCTGATTCAGTGTTTTATGCGGCAGACTTTAGACCGCATTTTCGATTGCTCGGAACCGCAATATCCATAAGTTTCGGGTCTTCCAGTACCAGGCCATTCATCATCTCGATATAGGCCTGTTTATTCTTTACCTGCAAGCGAGGATTATGCTGTTTTTCTTCGCCAATACTGCTTACAGTCATACCATTGTAATCATGCGCCGGGTAGACCAGTGTGTTCTCTGGTAATCTAAGTAACTTTTCAAACAGACTGTCGTATTGTGCAGCCGGGTCGCCGTTTTGAAAATCAGTGCGACCGGTTCCACGAATCAGTAGAGTATCACCGGTGAATACCCTGTCCTTCAGCTTGAAACTATAAGAATCACTGGTGTGTCCCGGCGTGTATAAAATATCCAGATGCAACTTGTCGGCACACAGCTTCTCACCCTCATTAAAGAGAACAGAAACACATTCGGATTTAGTCATCTCACCCATGGCGCTTGCACAATCTGTGCGTTCACTTAATTCACCCACTGCAGTGACATGATCAGCATGGATGTGAGTGTCGACGGCAAGTACCAGCTTGAGGTCCAGTTCGTCAATCAGTCGAATATATCGGTCTGTATTTTCCAGTACCGGATCAATCAGCAAAGCCTCTCCACCAGTACGCTCAGCGAGTAGATAGGTGTATGTGGATGACTGATGATCATATAATTGTCGAAATATCATAATGCATAGCCTCTTTCAGTTTATTAATGATCAGGACATTTCCTGCTGTGTTCCATTGCCCTTCTGGTTCCAGGGTAGCTGGGCAAACAGGCGGGATGGGCCATCCCAGTTAGTGATGCCTGCAACAATCAAAGCGACAGCCAGTAAAGGAATGGCAATAAAGAACAGTTCATGAATGGCGTAACCAAACAGCACTTTTACCAGCAGTAAGAATCCTGTGGCAATCAGTAACTGCTGCTGCAATGAAAGGGTAGTTCCAGAACCCTGCATCGGCAGACCTGATTTTTTCCATCCATGTGTACCGCCTTCAAGCAATGCGAGATTATGGTAACCGGCGCTCAATAACCGTTCTGCAGCCTGTTGCGCACGAAAGCCAGTTGCACAGGTCAGATATAATGTCTTTTCGTGTCCAGCCCCAGCGAATAGTCTATTGGTTTTAAGGATTTCCGGGGTTAATCTATCCAGGGGAAAATGTCTTGCACCGGCAACATGCCCAGTACGGTATTCAGCTTCTGAACGCACATCAATCAGGTTTAGATTTTTATCATCTTTCCAGGTAGCCTGTAGCTTCTGTGGCGAGATAGTTGTGACATTCATTTTCATTGTGCTCCTTTACATTAAAGAGTTGTACTGATTCATGCCTAGAGTATGGGGGTTCAGGCTATTAAATAAAATACGAATAATATATATTGATTGTTCGAGAAATACGAAATGTTGATGTGGGGATCGATGCTTGCCAGATGCGCACATTCCTTAAATGATATATCCCGTTGTAATATAGGGATACTCAGGGAATCTCTGCTAAGAGACTCCCTGAGTAATGTGCCTTTTCAATAATGTGACCATTCAACACGAGTTTATTTCTACCAACATCACCCGGGTAAATAAAATATTACTGTTAACAGTAAGCATGAGCCATCGCTTCCTCGTTCTGCTCTTCGTGTTCGCTGGAACCAAAGTTTTCCAGTTTTTCGAAGAAGGTCTTATGGTCGATATAGTGCGCTCCATCACAGGAAAAGTTCATACCAATAATGCCATTGATCCGGTTGATTGAACCATTGCGTATGTAGATAGTTTTATCCGACGTGCGCAGGCGCTTGAACTCATCCAGAATCTCATGCATGTTTTGCATGTCAATCAGTGGCTGTAGGTGATCAATCGTGCAGTCACGAAAATGGTCCAGGAAACCCTCATCGAGTACTTCATCAAGCACGAATACTCGATAACGATAAGCGTCATCTGCAAACCAGCAAGTTAGCTGGTTTGAGGAGTAGTGAATCTTGACATGGAATGCGCCTTTCTGGGTTAGCAGAATCGACACGATCTCATGTATGCGATCAAGATCCAGGTCGAACTGACTTTCGATACGGCATTGTTGAAATAGAAATGCACGAACCGAAGGATCGCCTTTTATTTGTAACCATTTTTCTGGCATGGCTCTATCTCCTCTAGTGACAGGGGGATCATGGCTGATATTTAATACCGTTATTGCTCATGATGAGCTTTCAGTCCAAGGTAGCATGCTGAAGTCACCAGAAAATCTCGTTGTACCTGTGCATAAAAATCTTCACTGAACCTGTGCAGCTCCTTTACAGTGGCTAGCTGTACTGATGATGCATAAATTGGAGAATTATGTTCATTCGATGGTGTCATTGTTGTCTTACTCATCTTTCAGTCTCCTTAGTTGAATCTTAATGCTTTAGAGCAGCCGGTGGCTGCTAGTAGTGCGGAATAATTCCTGACTAATTTACTCAGGAATTATTATAGTGGTTCAATAGATTTATAAAAATTGATATTTTAGATAGCTAATATAGACTGTTATCTATGAATAAGCCTAATACCAGCAAGCTCGCCCGACGTATCAGCCTCCGCCAGCTCCAGGTGTTCGATGCCGTTGCCCGATTGTTAAGTTATACCCAGGCGGCTGATGAGCTGTACCTGTCTCAGCCCACAGTATCCATACAGATAAAAAAACTCGAAGATGACATTGGTATGCCCCTGACGGAACAAATAGGCAGGAAAATCTCACTGACAGCAGCCGGTCAGGCACTTCAGGCTGCAGCTCGGGATATTCTGGGCACCTTGCAGCGTTTCGAAATGCAAATTGATGACCAGAAAGGCCTGCACAGTGGTGAATTAAAAATAGCGGTCGTGACGACGGCCAACTACTTTGCTCCCAGGCTGCTCGGGCGGTTCTGTCAGCAGTATCCCGATATTAATGTTCTGCTGGAAGTGACCAATCGTGAGCATATACTGGAACGTATGACGCAAAATATGGATGATCTTTATATAATTGGAAAGCCTCCCCACTCCGATCGACTGGAGTTTCAGCCTTATCTGCCTAATCCATTAGTGGTTATCGCCTCCAGGGACCATCCGCTGGCTGGCCGTGAAAACATTCGTCTTAGTGAGCTGACAGAGCAGCCATTTCTCATTCGTGAGCGAGGTTCTGGTACCCGCATTGCGACTGAACAGGTATTCAAACTGGCGGGTGCTCAAATGAACGTCAGAATGGAACTGGGGAATAATGAATCGATTAAACAAGGGGTTCAGGCCGGGCTTGGTTTGTCTGTGCTTTCACTACACACAATTACCGGAGGTGACCTGAATGATCTGGTTATCCTGGATGTTGAAGGGTTTCCTGTTTCCTGGCGATGGTATGTTGGTCATCCTCGTGGAAAAAATCTCTCGGTGGTTGCCAGCACCTTTATCGATTTTATGTTCGGTGAAGGTCTAGCCTTATTACCTGATGAAACCAGAAAGTGGATTGAGGAAGCTACTTAGTGACAAGTCAGCAGGGAATTTTGAGTCTCGCTAATCTGGAATATCCTTCTGAATCACTTCCAAAATTATCTGCTGTGATAATTTCGCCAGTTCAGTTCGATTTAGCCCATGACTGTTGATCGGAGGCAGAAATTCTATTTCGGCCTGCATCTGTTTTTCGGACATCATATCCAGTGTCGATTGTAAAAACTGGGTGTCTCCAATGAAGGGCGCTTTAGGATGAACGCCATCAGGGTGTGGGTAACGTAAGGCTACCGGTTGTACTGGAATCCCTGCATCAATGGCGGCCTGAAATAAACGGCTATGGAATTTTCGTACCGAAGTACCGTCAGTAGTGGTGCCTTCCGGGAAGATAATCACATGGCCACCCCGGTTCAGGGTTCGTGATATTTCATTAATTGATTGTTCCGCTGCACCCTGTCTGCCACGTTTGATATACAGGGTGCCGGTCTGCCTGGCCAGCCAGCCAATGACTGGCCAGCTGTTGATTTCATCTTTGGACAGGAAATGCACCGGAATTTTTGAACCGAGTGCGGGGATATCAAACCAGGAAATATGGTTTACCACGAACAGGGTGGCGTTGCTGTTAATTTCACCTTTGGTAGTGCATTGCACACCAAAAATCCTGCATAAGCGACCATGCCACCAGAGCGTGAGACGGGCGGCCAGAGTTCCCGAATGTATTGCCTTACGTAGAAACAGGGCTGCCAGCAACAGTCCTAGCAGGATATGAAAAATCAGCAGTATTAATCGCCAGCCAACTCTGAGCGGCCGTTTCAGGTGCTTCATGGTTTAAATCGTTGGTCCAGTAGGGGTGGATACATCACAGTGAAGTTTGTACTCAGGCAGAAAAACGCATGGAAAGGTCAATGGCTTTAATGTCTTTGGTGAGGGCCCCGGTTGAAATATAGTCAACACCGGTTTTGGCGATTTTTTTGATGTTGGCCAGGGTAACGTTGCCGGAGGCTTCCAGTTCAGCTGTGTGGTTGGTGATGGATACCGCCTGCTTGAGTTCCCTGATGCTAAAATTATCCAGTAATATGCGTTCCACGCCACAGGCCAGTGCCTGTTTGAGTTCATCCAGATTTTCCACTTCGATCTCAATCGCAAGTTCCGGACTGTTAAAACGGGCTGCCTCGATGGCCTGAGTAATGCCACCGGCCCCCAGAATATGGTTTTCCTTAATGAGTATGGCATCGAACAGTCCGATGCGATGATTATCACAGCCACCGCAGCTGACGGCATATTTCTGCGCCAGTCTCAGACCGGGTATGGTTTTGCGGGTATCCAGCACTCGAGCCTGGGTGCCTTTTACGGCATCCGCATACTGGCGGGCAATGGTGGCGGTAGAGGACAGGGTTTGCATAAAATTCAGGGCAGTGCGTTCACCGCTGAGCAAAGCTCGAGTCGAGCCGCTGAGTGTGCAAAGTTGTTGATTGGCTTCTACCGGGTCACCATCGTCGACATTCCATTCGATATGGATTTCAGTATCCAGTTGGGCAAACACCTCATCAAACCAGTCAACGCCACAGATGATTGCCGATTCCCGGCAAATCACCGTCGCAAAACTAAAATGATCTTCAGGAATCATCTTGCTGGTGACATCCTCATGACCAATATCTTCCTGCAGAGCCAGGTTGACGGTGTCTTCTATGTAACTTGGGGGTACTTGCATGAAATAAATCCGGCTGTTGAGGTCGTTAAGGCGTCTCGGAGGCCCCATAGGATACGTAATGATTAGTCAAATACAAGGCGTAAGCCGGCAAATATGTGACGTTTGTCCGGATTGAAAAAATTACGGAATGATGGACGTCGGACTTCAGGCCGGCTGTGTCGGCTAGCGCCACGGACCACATAGTGCCTGTCATCAAACCAGGGTTTAGAGTAGCCCTCGTATGGAAAGGCTTCGAAGCCCTGGTAAGGATAGAAGGTGTTGCTGCACCATTCCCAGACTTTTCCGGTAAATTCCAGTTTGCCCTGGGTCACACTGACTTCCCATTCATGCTCATGGGGCAGGCGTGCGCCTGACCAGTGAGCATAGGCTTCAGCCTCATAATGGCTGATGCCGTAGACTGGATCGTTTGCCACAAGATCGGCAGGCTGAGGGTATTCAATACCGTACCAGTCACCTTTTTTATTCTGTTTCCAGTGATCGGGCTGACGTATATTATTCTCGCTTCGCCATTGCCAGCCTTCGTCTGACCAGTATTGCTGATTGTTATATCCACCGGCTTCAATAAAACCGAGATATTCAGCATTAGTAACGGGCCTTAGAGCGATATTGAAGCTTTCGAGTCGTATATGATGTTTAGGCAGTTCATTATCGAAAGCCAGTGGCGATTCACCACCTACTTCAAATTCATTAGAATTAATCTGTACCGAATCGGTAGAGAGCTGGGCGGACTGTAAAGGCTGGCCTGGTTTGTATTTGCCTCGGTCCTTTTTGATTGACATCTGGTTGAGCACCATGTGCATGCTCTCAAAATGCTGGGCGTAATGCTGGATGATGAAATATTGCAGATACTCATCCTGGAACAGCTTGTGTTCGCTGAGCGGCGGCGTCATTTCGATGAGTAATAAATCGTTATTATCCTGCTGCAACTGTGCATCCCTGACCAGGTGTTTTAGTTTCGGAATAAGTTTGCCACGTTTAGGTTTGGGGCAATTTTCCGGGATATACAGGCTTTCCAGTTTCTCTGTCATGCTGTTATCGGATTGCAGGATTTCATGCAGCCAGTAATTTTCAATATACAGACAATGCCCCAGGTGCCAGCCCAACGGACTTAAGTCTTCATGGAACTGGGTGCGGCTGATCTTGTCATTCAGTGATTCCAGCAATTGCCGTGATTTATTCTGAATGGCTCGCAGACGGATCATGGTGGGCAGTGATGTGCTCATAATGGATAAATTTGTAATTCCTGGTTGTGGCTTAGTACCAGCAGGCAGTGATCTTCTACTGTTGTCCAGTGTTCATCTGCGGTCACTGTTTCAGACACCAGTAACTGACTATTCTGTGGAAAAGGGTCTATTCCCACCCCATAGTACAGGCTGGGGCAGAGACCGTTAATGGCGTGTTTGCTGGCAAAAATTTGTTCACCATCGGTGAGCACAATATTAAGCAGGGCGCGTTCAGGGCCAATGAGCTCTGCGATGGTGTCGAAGCTGATGCGTATGGCATCAAGGGGTTTATGTTTAGCCAGATAATGCAGGATCAGTGCAAAAATATACTCGGAATCCGTATCACCACGGATATTGGCTTCGAATTCATGGTTCAGAATGTGACGTATCTGAGGGCGAGCGGTAGTAGAAAAGTCCAGAATATAGCCGTTATGCATGAACTGCCACTGTTGATAGCTGAACGGCTGTGTGTTGGAATAGTGTGTGCCCAGTCCTGGCGTGGCGCTTCTGACCATAGCCAGCCAGAGAGATTGCTGCATGGAATGGCTCAGGTCATGTAAATTCGGGTCATTCCAGATTGGGATGGACTGGCGGTAACGGGCTACAGAGCCATTATTGTACCAGCCAATGCCAAAGCCATCGGCATTGAGCCTGGCTTCCCGCAGTTCTCTGGGTTGCCAGGCCTGTTTTTCCAGACTATGTTCTGGAGACAGGATAAGTTCTGATAATGCAATCTCTGGTCCGAGATAACTTAGTAATCGACACATGATACATAGAGTGAGTGGTTTACGTTTAAATAAACAATAACATAAATGAATGGGAGGGATGTGTATGTATTTATCAGAAACACAAAGTGGTGAAAACTGTATTTATGTGCCCAAGTCACGCGCCGTCAATAACCTGATTGAAGATGTGTATGAAAACCTGATAAGACGTCCCCGCAGTTTACCACCCAAATATTTTTACGATGAATCCGGCTCCCTGTTGTTCGACCAGATCTGTAATACGCAGGAATACTATCCTACCCGGGTTGAAGCGGGCTTACTGGAGCAGTATGCCTGTGAGTTTATCGCCCAGGCAAATCCTGACCATATTCTGGAATTTGGCAGTGGCACCAGTCGTAAAACCCATCACCTGATTCAGGCCTGTGAGCAACAGGAAATCGAATGTGAATACCTGCCATTTGATGTGTGTATCGAAATGCTGCAGCAGGTTCATGAAGAATTTAACGAGCAATACGAGTGGCTGGATGTTATGCCACTGGTGGGGGATTACACCGCTGGTTTGAAACATTTGCACCGTCCTGATGGCAGTTGTATGTATGTGTTTTTAGGCAGTAGCATCGGAAATTTTGATAAGGTAGATGCCCGGCGATTCATTGCAGAGGTTCGCCATTGCATGAAACCGGGCGATACCCTGCTGATTGGTGTAGATCGGGTAAAAGATGAGCGAGTACTACATGCAGCCTATAACGATGCACAGGGTATTACTGCGCAATTCAACCTGAATGTCCTGTCGGTATTGAATGAACAGCTGGATGGCAACTTTGACAGGAATCTGTTCAGGCATCAGGCAATATATAACGACGATAAGCAGCGTATTGAAATGTATCTGGTCGCCGAGCGTGCCCATAGCGTCCAGCTAAAAACCTTGAATGAGGAACTGTATTTTCACAAGGATGAAAAAATTCTGACCGAAATTAGTCAGAAATATACTCATCAGGGAATAGAGGATCTAATCACAGCTGCCGGCATATCGATACTGAAACACACAGAATCGAAAAACCAGTGGTTTTCACTGGTTCTGGCGGGGCTATAAATCAATAAAATAATGCCCCTGGGTTTGAAAAAATGGCTGGATTTACTGGTAGACAAGCCCCTGCCGGTAGTGGACAGGAGTATGCCTGCGGTGAAGGCTCAGATGGCCAATCCACAACTGGCGCTGGTGGACTATGCAAGACCTGTTCTCGATGATCCTGCACTGACCGTACAATTACTTAAAAAAGCCAATCAAAGTCGCCAGTCCTCTCTACGTGAACCCCTGACTACCCTGAGCAATGCCCTGTCTCATCTTGGCCGTGGTCAGCTGGAACAACAAATGGTGCAGGCTCAAACGCTCGAAGAGCTGGGGCTTTCCGATCGAAATCATGAGGGATACAGGACAACAGTGGCCGCCGCCTGTCACAGTTCCAGTCTGGCACTGGACTGGGCACAGCAACGCAATATTCATGAGCCGGAGGAAATGCAGCTGGCGGCACTGTTGCAGTTTATAGCCGAGATGTCCCTGTGGTGTTATGGGGGCAGGGTGATGGGTGAGATTGAAAGCCGCTGCTATGGCCGTCGGCTGGATTACAATCAGGCTGGGGAGCAGGTGCTGGGATGCTCGATTCGGGCACTGGCGGCCGCCCTTGCAAAAGCCTGGGTGTTGCCGGAACTGGTTATTCAGGGGCTTGAAGTAAAAACTCCGGATTTCACTCTGGCATCCGGGGTTATGCTGGCATCACGACTGGCACGGCTAGTCCAGCATAGCTGGTACGACCAGTCTGCTCGCCAATGCCTGGATGATATTGCCCGATACAAGGGGCGTTCCCTGTCTGAGGTAGTTCCACAGATCCACCAGAACGCAGTGACCCTTTCCAATCATTTTATTGCCCTGGGCTTAAGCCCACCAGCCAGGTTATTGCCTATGCTGGTCGATGAGAATTATGTCGATCCAGAATATTTGGAGGGTGAGGTTTTATCTCAAACACCTGGAGCGGAGCAGAAAAAATCCGATATAAACCCGGAACTGGCCAGTAAGCTAGTGAGCATCAAGACCATGGTGGAACAGCATGTGTCTGCCGGTGTATTAATTCAGGCTGTGGTAGAGGCAATAGAGTTGTCGGGTTTTGAGCGGGTAGTATTTGCCGTAAAGGTGCCGCAGAAAAAGCTTTTATACGGACGTTTTTTTGCGCAGGGTAATACGGACAGGCCATTTAAAGGCTTTAATATCAGTATTGCGCAGCCTAATTTATTTTCTTTGTTAATGAATAAATCACAGTGTTTATGGGTTAATAATGAAAATCGGGGCAAGTTCTGGAGTCGGGTGCCGGATGAGGTCAAACTCATGCTACATAATGAGAGTTTTATGGCCATGTCTATTTTTACACAGAAACATTCAGTTGGTTTGATGTATGCCGACCGTATTGGGGGTGAGTTGACACAGAGTGACTACAGGCGGTTTCAGGGGCTGTGTAAAATATTGGTGGATGGCATGATTGAGATATCGCATCATCGTGATGGTTGATGGTTTTTATCATTTTCACGAAAGGGGGAATCCGGGTTTTTTGGTTGGTACTGTGTTTTTAGCATGGGTTTCGCCTTTCTGGCGAGTTACTTCTTTGTCTCCAGCAAAGCTACCGCATCCT
>CBDULX010000097.1:0-11260 GCA_965368175.1 uncultured Gammaproteobacteria bacterium
TAGCTGGACAAAACTGATAAAGAACCGCGGTTCTTTGGTCGCGGCAACCAGAGGCGGAAACAGACTACCCCTGGGGTAATGAATTACTTCAGATTGCGATGGAAGCTCTCCACTGTTAACGACTGTAATCTCAAGGTCATGGCGTTCACCTGTTTCACTCAATAATTGCCTGACTTCATTCGCACGACTGGCATCTACCTGCAATAAAGTAATCGATGCGTGTCCGTCCTGTATGTCTATCCGGAACTGATCGGGTGTCAAAGACAACTGTTGCTGGAGTAGCAGGCTCAGGTAGTCGGCTACAAAATCTGTATTATTCTGGTTTTGGCTGGCACTGGCTGTTGCGGTAAATATCAGTGCGATCAAATACAACGCCAGGATTATTGATGCAAGATGCCCTGTGAAATTTTTTTTAAGTTGAAAGATCATAACTAAAAGTCATCCTGTAAGAATAACATTGCAACTTTATTAACAACCTGATCCGTTCTGAGCGACAAGTCCTGTCTGTGGTGCTGTCGGTTAAACTCTATGTTTGCCGGATATGACGATCAGCTATTTAAGGACAATTAAACCCTGTATACACCACAGTCATATCTTTGAAAAACGGCTTAGACAATATGCCTTAAAAGCCTTGTGATCATAATTAGTATATGTACTTATACTCCGATTTTTAATTATGTAATAAGATTTGCTGTAGCGACCAATACAATACGGATTTTAGAGAAGGCTCGCAAGCTTTGTATGGTTTCACGTGCGTTGAATATTCCAGTAGAAATAGAAAGCAGTATCGAGGTTATTTAACACAGGCTGGCGAATATTCATAACTCTGTTAAATCAACGGGTAATTATTGCCATTTAACAACGATAATACGTGACCACAAGATAATAAATGTCTATCTCAAGTAACAACAGTACGAACCAGGAAAAAGAGAATGTTTAGAAAATTTGTCGCAATTAGTTTATTTGTATCCTTCGTGGCCATGTCAACATCGGGTCTGATGATGTTCTTCATAAATGAAACATCGTTCACCATTCAGATGCACCCGGTACACAAATTATTTGGATTGCTTTTGGTCGCAGCCGCATGCGCGCACATTTTTCTCAATTATCGCGGCCTGCTCAATCATTTAAAGAAACGCACAGTCGCTGTGTTTGGTGCGCTGCTGGTTGCTGTTCTTGTGCTTCTCTACGGTGTTGCGATCAATCAACCGATTCCTGAAGGTATAGCAACACAATTGAATGAACTGGCAAAACAGGCGGAAATGCAGGCCGAGTCAGATTAACTATCATGCATGATTTTGATTACTGATTGCACGAAACCAACACGAGAATACAGCAATGAAACATTTTACATGCTTATCCGAATCGACAACGTGTTTCATTATGTTGTGGCTGGGTTTCAGTTTCTGTTATGTAGCACAGGCAGCAGGCAGCGCGGCACCTTTGACACTACAAAACACGAACGGCACCATCAGTATTAGTACTTATAGAAGATCCTGCTGATGCGCTTATGATGTTTACTAATCTTTAATTAATACGATTTAGCATTGTTTGAGTTCTGTCGGAGATCGGTTCACAAATTAGGTGCCGATTTTTGCCGTGTGTACGGGTCGGTGTTGTATCTGTACAGGCAGTTCGATTTCATCATACAAGGTAATTCAAAATAGCCAGGCAATGAAGACTTTCCAATTATTAAAACGTGAACTGCCGGATGGTCTGCGGCTGTTAGCAGATGATGTGGCTGCTATGGCAACAGACCTGCGCTGGACCTGGAGCCATGCCGGTGATGCGGTATGGAAAAAGCTGGACCCGGACATCTGGGAACAGACCAAAAACCCCTATGTCATCCTGCAAAATATCACTCAGGAACGTTTACAGGTTCTGGATCAGGATAGTGCATTCAAGGCGCAAGTTCAGCTGCTGCTGGCGGCACACAAAGATTATTGCCGACAGCCGGGCTGGTATGGTGAGACCCACGGCGATTCAACACTTAAGCATATCGCTTATTTCAGTATGGAGTTTGGTCTGGGTGAAGCACTGCCCATTTATGCTGGCGGCCTTGGCATCCTGGCCGGAGACTACCTTAAGGCAGCAAGTGACCTGGGTGTGCCGGTAGTGGCTGTGGGCTTGCTGTATCAGCAAGGCTATTTCCGGCAGACACTGGATGCGGATGGCTGGCAGCAGGAAATCTATTCCTACAATGACCCGACCAGTGTACCGGTCAGGCCAGTGCTGGATCAGGATGGCGCCTGGTTGCATGTTTATAGTGATTTTCCAGGTCGCAGGATACGTTTTCGGATCTGGCAGGCGCGGGTAGGGCGCAACACGCTGTATTTGCTGGACAGCAACGACCCGCTCAATAGCCCAGCAGATCAGGGTATTACCAGTAAGCTCTACGGTGGGGAACAGGAATTACGGCTGATCCAGGAAATAGCACTGGGGATTTGTGGCTGGCGACTGATCGAAGCGCTGGGCCTGGACGTCGATGTCTGTCATCTCAATGAAGGACATGCTGCCTTTGTTACGCTTGAGCGTGCGCGTAGGTTCATGGAACAAAATAATTGCGATTTCTGGACTGCACTGCGTGCAACCAGGCCAGGCAATATATTTACCACTCATACACCGGTGGCCGCCGGGTTCGACACCTTTGAGCAGGCTTTGCTGGAGAAGTACGCATGCAGTTATGCTGATCGACTGGGTGTAGCGCCCGATCAGCTGCTGGCGCTGGGACGCATTAATTCCCATGATGGTGATGAGCCGTTCAACATGGCCTACCTGGCCATGCGTACCTGTGGCATGACCAATGGCGTGAGCCGGCTTCATGGCGAAGTCAGTCGAGGTATTTTCCAGTGTCTTTATCCGCGCTGGCCGAGACAGGAAGTGCCGGTTACCCATATCACCAACGGTGTTCACGTACCCACCTGGGACTCACCCTGGGCTGATGAACTGTGGACCAAAGCGGCCGGCAAAGACCGCTGGCTGGGGGGGCTTGAACCTCTCACCCAGGCAATTGAAAATCTGGATGACGAAGCCCTGTGGACCTTCTGTGGCCAGGAACGGGCGGATCTGGTGATGTATACGAGAAAGCGACTGGCCCGACAGTTGGGTCAGCGTGGCGCAGATCCGCAGACGGTGGCCCTTGCCCAGCAAGTGCTGGACCCGAATATCCTGACGCTTGGATTTGCGCGGCGCTTCGCCAGCTACAAACGCCCCAACCTGATATTGCATGACCCGGAACGCCTTATTCGACTACTGACCCATGCCCAACGGCCGGTGCAGATCATCGTTGCAGGTAAGGCCCATCCAAAAGATGAGGCGGGTAAACGTTTGTTGCAGGCTTGGGCGCAGTTTGTGCGACGGTCCGAGGTTCGCACACACGCGGTATTTCTGGAAGATTATGATATTACCCTGGCCCAGGAAATGCTGCAGGGCGTCGATGTGTGGATTAATACACCACGCCGCCCCTGGGAAGCCAGTGGTACCAGCGGCATGAAGGTTCTGGTCAACGGTGGGCTGAACCTGTCGGAGCTCGATGGCTGGTGGGCTGAAGCCTATGCCGAGGACATCGGCTGGGCGCTGGGTGACGGAAAAGAACACTCAGAGCCTGAATGGGATGCCATCGAGGCGGAGCAACTTTACCGGTTGTTGGAGGAAGACATCGCACCCATGTTTTATGAACGCGATGCAGCAGGAATACCCCGTTCATGGGTCACCCGGATGCGCGCCAGCATGGCGCGCCTTACACCGCAGTTCAGTTCTAACCGCATGGTGCGGGAGTATATCGAAAAGATGTACCTGCCGGCAGCGGTTGCCTTTCAACAACGGTCAGCCCAGGGAGGAGAAGTCGCCAGACAACTGTGCCAGTGGGATGAAAGCATAAGACACCACTGGCATGAAGTGCACTGGGGCAACCTGGTTGTACATCAACAGGACGACGGCTGGGTATTTGAAGTGCAGGTGTATCTGGGGGAAGTATCACCCGAGTCGGTGCAGGCACAACTCTATGCTGATCCTGCGGACATGGAGATACCAGTTTGTGAAATCATGCTGCGCCATACCACCATTCCGGGTTCCGTGAATGGATACCTGTACCGGTGCTCCCTGCGTACCCGGCGACCCTACACCGACTTTACCCCGCGCCTGGTGGCGTATCATCCGCAGGCGCGCATTCCAGCCGACAACAATCTGATTTTGTGGTGGTCGGGATCGGCGGAGTTACTGGGCAATGCGCACTGACGCGGCGCGTAAAATCGTTTGGTGTCAGCCTGCCATGCTGATGACCAGTCATACTGACAAAGAACGAGGTAAGGATTGAACATGAACATGATCTGTTTCAGGAAACGTTGCATCCCACCAGGTTGTATGTCTGGGCTGCTGCTTATTCTTTATCTGAATACTCCGCTGGCCATTGGCGAGACCCTGGAACAGGCCTGGGACGTCGCCGTTGCTGTAGACCACAGCCTTGAGGCGGTGCATAGCCAGAGCCTGGCGGCTGAGCAGACACTGTCCGCTGCCGAAGCAACTCTCTGGCCCAATATAGGTCTGGCTGCGGCCTACACCCAGCTGGATGATGTGCCTGAAGTGGGTCAAACCGATCTAAAGCTTGCATTGAGTCAGTTTGGCATTGCCAGTGATGATAATTTTTATGCTGCCCAGGCGCAGGTGAACATACCGCTCTACACCAGCGGTCGTATCAGCCGAGGTATTGATGCCGCCAATGCCGCACTCAACGCCGTCCGATCTCAGGAAAGGGGAGCGATACAGGATATCAAACTTGCCGTTGCCGAGGCCTACGTGTTGGTGCTGCGAGCAGAACATGCGGTGGCCGTTGCACAAACCAATATCAAAAGTCTTGGCGCCCATGCGCAGGATGTCCAGCGCTTGCATAAAAAAGGCCTGGTGCCGAAAAACGATGTGCTGGCAGCCGCTGTGGCTCTGGCGGATGCACGACAGAAAGGGATCACTGCGAACAACGCCCTGGATATAGCCCGTGCGGCTTACAATCGACGTTTAGGGCGTCCGCTTCAGTCTCCTGTGGCACTGCAGGAAGTCATGCCACAGCTGGCCCCCGCAATCGTCGAAAACGATATAAAAAAATTATTCGAATTAGCACTGGGTCAACGCACTGAGTTAATCCAGCTTGCTGAACAGGCACAGGCTCTGCATCATCGTGCCGCTGGCACCCGGGCCGAAGGTCATCCGCAAATTGGCCTGACCGGTGCCTATACCTATCTGGAGAACAGTATCCTCGACGATGAAAATGTCATGTCCGCCAGCATTGTATTGAAATGGACCCTGTTCGATGCAGGCGTTATCAAAAATCGCGCCGGTGCCTACACCCACCAGGCAACTGCGCTGATGCAAACCCGTGAAGAGCTGAGTTCGATAATCGAACTGCAGGTGCGCCGATTGTGGCTGGATGTCAATGAGACCCGGCTACGGATTGAGGTCACGCAGGAGGCCATAGGCCAGGCAGAAGAGAATCTTAAGGTAGCAAAAAATCGCTATCGTAGCGGCCTGGGTAATAACACCGAGGTGCTGGATGCGGAGACCCTGCGCAGCCTGAGTCGCAGTAACCATAATAACGCCCGGTACGATGCCGCGCTGGCCAAGCTACGCCTGGCCCGCGCCGTGGGTGTGCTCTAGATGGCTCAAGCAAGCGGGCCAAATAAACAACCAAGGAGTATCTAATGAAGCGTTTAATCATCCTCGGTGCCATAGTGCTGACCGGTGTCGCGGGCTATACAGCCTATAGGCACTGGCTATATGAGGCGCCTCTGCCCGATGGACTGATCCAGGCCAATGGCCGTATCGAAGGTGACCGGGTCATTATTGCCAGCAAGTTTGCAGGCCGCGTGTCAAAGCTGCTAGTGCGTGAAGGGGATTCAGTGGCCCTGGACCAGGTGCTGTTGCAACTCGATGATGCGCAGGTTGCCGCCAGGCTTGATCAGGCAAAAAAAGGCATCGTTGCGCTGGAGGCGCAACTGCAGGCAGCGCAACATAAACTGGCGCAGGCGCAGCGTGATGTGCATCGAATACGGGATCTGGCCGCATCCGGCACCGCTACAAAACACGAGCAGGAAGAAGCCGAACTGGCATGGGATGTGGCCCGTGACCAACTGGCCGCATTAAATGCACAACTCGATCAGGCCAGGGCAAAGCAGGTAGAAGCCGAGAGCGTATTGGCCGATTTAACCATTCGGGCACCCATCGACGGCACCATAAGCACACGTATGGTGGATGGCGGTGAAGTGATCGGTGCCGGCACGCCGTTATTAAGCCTGGTCAATATGGACCGACTTTACCTGAAGGTCTATGTGGCCGAGGCAAATATTGGCAAAGTCAGGCAGGGCCTGCCTGCTCGCATCTACATCGATGCTTTTCCGGATCACTATTTCGATGCCAGGGTGCGTTATATAGCTTCACAAGCCGAGTTTACCCCCAAGGAGGTGCAGACCCCGGATGAACGCGTCAAGCTGGTTTATGCAGTCAAGCTTTACCTGGATGAAAACCCGGAGCATCGTCTGACACCTGGCCTGCCGGCTGATGCGGTCATTCGTTGGGAGGAGGACGCGCCATGGGCGAAACCGCGCTGGTAGCGTCGGCTGATGTCGATGCAGATATCGATACGGTTGTGCGTGTAAAAGGGTTCAAAAAACAATATCGAAAGCAAGTCGCCGTGGATGGTATCAACCTGGAGATCAGACGTGGCGAAATCTACGGCCTAATCGGTCCGGACGGCGCGGGCAAGAGCAGCATAATGAAAGCCGTTGCCGGTGTACTGACTTTTGATAGCGGTACCTTAGAGGTCTTCGATATTCTGGTTGATTCCGAGCGCTCTGCCGAACGTGTAAAACAACGCATCGGTTTAATGCCCCAGGGGCTCGGGCTTAACCTTTATCCCGAACTGTCTATTGAAGAGAACATCGATTTCTTCGCCCGTTTGCGGCTGGTTCCGGAAAATGAGCTTGCGCAACGCAAACAACGGTTACTTGAAATTACGCGCCTGGAGCAGTTTCGAAAACGGCCAATGAAACAGCTATCCGGCGGAATGAAGCAGAAACTTGGATTAGTTTGTACCCTGATACATGAACCGGATTTGATTATCCTTGATGAACCCACTACGGGTGTAGACCCTGTGTCGCGCCGGGATTTCTGGGCAATTCTTGCGGAACTGTTACGCGAACGAGGGACAACCGCCCTGGTATCCACGGCCTACATGGATGAGGCAACACGTTTCCACCGCACCTCACTGCTGTTTGATGGACGAGTATTGGCACAGGGCGAGCCGGAGGAAATTCTTGCCCTGGTGCCTGGCAGTCTGGTGACCCTGCGTGCACGGCCACAGGTACAGGCGTTGGCTCAACTGAAAAACCGCTTCGACCAGGTCGAGGCCCTGGGGCCATGGTTCAGGGTGTTCGTAGAGCAGTCGCTAAAGCAGGCCGCCGCCGACCAGGTGCGCGATGCTGTGGCTGAGCTTGAGGTGACGGATCTCAATGTTGACGAGCCGGAGCTGGAGGATGTGTTCGTGGCCTTGCTGCGTAACAAAAAGCTTATTGAACAGACACAAACAAACACAATAGTGCCTGCATCAGCAGCACAGGTGAAGCGCAACAACACGTCCAATGACAATCGTGCGGTCGACAGCAACGCTATCGAAGCCAATGAACTGATACGGGACTTCGGAAACTTCCGCGCTGTGAACAAAGTTAGCTTTAAGGTGCCCCAGGGTGAAATTTTCGGTCTTCTGGGCGCCAATGGTGCTGGCAAAACCACTGTCATTAAAATGCTCACCGGCTTGATGCCACCCAGCGCAGGGGCGGGCCGAGTCGCGGGTGCAGACATGCGTAGCGCATCGCAGACCATTAAAGAACGTATTGGTTACATGTCTCAGGCATTCTCTTTGTATCAGGACCTGACCGTGGTGGAAAATATTCGCCTGTTCGCCGCCATTTATGGTCTGGATACAGCTGCAGCAGAGCAACGGCTGGCCTGGATTATCGACATGGCCGGACTTGCAGGATATGAAAACGCACAGGCCGGACAACTGCCTATGGGTTTGCGCCAGCGTCTGGCACTGGGCTGTGCGTTGGTGCATCGTCCGCAGATACTGTTTCTGGACGAACCCACTTCTGGTGTCGATCCAGTCGGCCGCCGCAGCTTTTGGGATATTCTTTTTCGCCTGTCGCGTGAAGATGGTGTGGCTATCCTGGTGACGACCCATTACATGAGCGAGGCGGAGCACTGCGATCATCTGGCACTGATGTATGCCGGGCGCGTTGTTGCCGATGCCTCGCCAGAACAAATGAAGCTGGAAGTAAACGAAGAAGCAGGGAAATTGCTGGAATTGCAAACTGATCATCCGCTAGTCGCACTGGGTTTGTTGCAGGAAGCCGGCTTCGACGGGGTTGCTCTGTTTGGTAAACGGATCCACCTTTTAGCCAAAGAATCGGCAATGGCGAAACAGAACATTGAGACGGTACTTAAAGCTGCAAACGTTAATTTACTCAGTGTTAATGAACGACCATTAAGCATGGAGGACGTGTTTGTCTATCGGGTACTGGCGCTTGAAAAAAATGAACGTAAGAAACAGGGGCGTGAGGCTTAATGAATATCAGACGCATTACCGCCGTTATTTCCAAAGAGTGGCGAGAGATCATTCGCGACCGTCTTTTTTTTACACTGGCCTTTGTGGTACCCAGCATGCTGATGTTGTTATTTGGCTATGGTTTATCCCTTGATGTCGAAAATATTCCTTTTGCTGTTGTCGATCGTGATGGCAGCAGCTTAAGTCGAGATTATGCTTACCGTTTTATTGATTCACGTTACTTTCAATTTAAGGGGTATTCAAATGATGAACGAGAACTCGCGCCCTTGTTAAGTGATAATACACTGCGTGCCGTTATCGTCATTCCTGAACACTTTGAAGAAAATCTGTTAGCCGGTCGACCGGCGCATGTGCAAACCCTTATCGATGGCACGTTCCCATTTCGTGCCCAGACGACTAAAGGTTATGTCATTGCTATTAACAGCGCCTTGAGCATGCAACTGTTAGCAAACTATTTAGGAAAAACACAGGGCATGACGCCTCAACAGGCACAGGCGATGCTGCAACCGGTGAAACTGCAGGTGCGTTATCTCTATAACCAAAGCGTGAAAAGCATCTGGTCATTGGCGCCCAAACTTATCATGGTTATCCTGATGATATCGCCACCTTTTTTGACCGCGCTGGGTGTGGTGCGCGAAAAGGAAAGCGGGTCTATCTATAATATTTATGCTTCCACAGTTAGCCGTGGCGAATTTTTGATCGGCAAGATCACCCCCTATGTGTTGATCTCAACAGCGAATGCATTAATTCTCTGGCTACTGGCAAACGAACTGTTTGGTGCACCGTTTAAGGGGGATTTTCTGCTGTTCTTCGTGACCTCGGTGATCTACGTAGTTTGCACCACTGGTATTGGTTTACTGGTCTCAGTGGTGGTGCGTACACAGGTGGCGGCGATGATAGCGACAGCCATTGTGACTGTTGTGCCGGCCGTATTGTACTCCGGTGTGCTGATTCCTATATCCTCACTATCCGGACAGGCTCAGGTCACCGCACACCTGTTGCCAGCCATGTATTACACCGACATAGTCATGGGCAGTTTTCTTAAGGGTGTCGGTTTAACAGCGTTGTGGGGTAACGTGCTGGTGCTGGTTTTGTATACAGTGGTATTGTTTAGTGCCGGTTATTATATGTTTAGCAAAAGGCCATCGGCATGAATATTCAAGTCTGGTGGCGTCGATTGCGTATGATGACAATCAAGGAACTGTTGCAACTGTTCCGTGATACGGTGCTGATTTTTTTTACCGTCTATGCTTTTACCGTCGATGTTTACCTGGCAGGTTCCGGTGTCAGTCTGTCGCTCAACAATGCCGCCATGGTGGTGCAGGATGCTGATCATAGTTTTGCCTCGCGTGAACTGATCTATCGTTTTCAACCGCCCTATTTCAGGCTGGACGGTGAAATTCAGCATCCCGATGAAGGCATTCGCCTGCTCGATCGCGGCGAGGCCATGATCGTGCTGGATATACCGCCGCAGTTCGAACAGTCACTGGCCAGGGGTGAACCGACGGCGGTGCAGATGCAGGTGGATACCACTAACTCCGTGCTGGGTTTTCTTGCGAGTAGCTACGCTGCTCAAATTGTCGGGCAATATGGGCTAGAAACAGCATTCGAGCGTAGTGGTCTGGATGCCGACAGTCTGCAACACTCACCGGTTATCGTCGACGATCATCGAGTCTGGTTCAATCCTAATCAGAACGATGCCTGGTTTATGTCTATCTCCGAATTACTCACCGTTATCACCCTGTTTGCCATTATGTTACCGGCCGCCGCCATGGTACGCGAGAAAGAACGCGGTACCGTGGAACAACTTCTGGTGTCGCCACTCACGCCATTACAAATTATGTTACCTAAAGTGATTGCTATGACACTGGTCATTCTTGCCATGACGGGGCTAAGTCTTGTGTTGGTGTTGAAGGGCATTTTTGATGTACCACTGAAAGGGAGCCTGTTATTATTTTTTGCCATCACTGCGCTCTACGTGTTTACCACCGCAGGGCTGGGATTGCTGATTGCCACATTTACCCGCAATATGGCCCAGGCCGGCATGTTAATCATACTTATATTGGCACCGATGATGTTTCTATCGGGTGCCTGGACACCGCCCGAGGCAATGCCGACATGGATGAGCACGCTGATGATGATTTCTCCTTTGCATTATTTTATCGATGCAGGTTATGGCATTTTGTTGAAAGGGGCGGGTATTGAACTGGTATGGGAATCTCTGGTGGGTATCTTTGTACTCGGCAGTGTGAATTTTGCCATTGGATTGTGGCGTTTCAGGCGCCAGTTTGGATAGCAACATGGCCACACAGTAAGAATTATAGAGTCAAGTAATCTGTGGTGGTACGGATCAAAAATTACTTTTCGATGTTGCTGAGCGGTTGAGTAAAAATACTTTTTAGTTAACTGGTTATGAAGTAAGGGATGAGGGGGGGCGAGCAATGAAGAAAGGCATGAAGCAAGCAATAATGGGTGTGGTACTTTTCCTTGCTATGGCCGGAGGCTGGTTGCTGTGGCAATACTTTCAATCGCCGGCATTACCCGCAAGCTTCGCCTCTGGTAACGGGCGCATCGAAGCCACCGAATATGATATTGCCACCCGGCAATCCGGTCGTATCACCGATGTGCTGGCCAGAGAAGGTGACATGGTTG